>NZ_JARESQ010000003.1:0-492693 GCF_046028085.1 Paraburkholderia sp. RL17-380-BIE-A | reverse complement strand
GGGGGGGGGGGGGGGGCGCCCCCCGCGGCCCCCCCCCCCCACTTCGTGATCAGTGCGGGATCAGCCGCAAACGGTGATCACGCGCTGCCGAGGTCCTGCCAGACCTTGCCGTCGTACTGCTTCTGGCTCGTGCAATTGGGATCGCCCGGCTCGTCGGAGCGGTTTGCCCACCACGACGAACAGTATTTGCGCAGCCCCTGACCGTGATAGTCGTGCGTCACCACCGAACCGCCCGGATAATCCTGCGGCTTCCACGTGCCGGTGCTCTGGCCCGCGACGACCGTCACGTTGACCGACGCGATCGATTGCGCGCCATCGCCGCCGTGCCCGGTCACCGTCAGTCGCACCGGATACTCGGTGGTCGAGGTGAGCGTCGGCGCGGTCACGGTCACGCTCGCCTGGTTGGAGCCGTCGAACGAGAGCCCCGGAGCGCTCCACTTGTAGACGAGCGGCGCCGGGCCGGTCGAATCCGCAGCCGAAAGCGACAGCGGCGCGCCGCTCTCCACCTTCGTCTTACCAGTGATCACTGCCTGCACGGAGCCACCGGACGCCGGCGTGGCTTCCAGATAGATCGCCTCGCTCGACGTTGACGTGCCATCGCTCACGGACAGTTGGATCAAGTAGTCGGTCGTCTTGTCGACGCTCGGCACGACCCCACTCACGACCGCCTCGCGCGAACCATCGAACGGCAACTGCGGCGCCTGCCACGCGTAGGTGAGCGGATCGCCATCCGGATCGAACGACGCGGTACCCGACAGCTGGAACGCCGTCCCCGACGCGAGTTGCACCGTCATTCGGGCCACCGGCGGCTGACCGGACTTCGATTTCACGGTCAGCGTGACCTGCGCGGTGTTCGTGTTGCCATGGCCATCGTCGACCGTCAGCTTCACCGCGTAGCTCGTGGCGCCTGCCGCCGGCACGACGCCGTCGACCTCGACAGTGGTCGCGCCGTCGAACGGCAGTCCAGGCGCCGACCACCGATAGGTCAGCGCATCGCCATCCGGATCGTTCGAGCGCTTGCCGCTGAAGTGAACCGGGTCCCCTGCGAAAGCTTCCAGCGGACCGTCGATCGCGGCCACCGGCGGCCGGTTGCCGCCCTTCACGTTGATGCCTTTGAAGTAGAACGGCGACATGTCGATCGTCTGCTTCGTGATCTCGTTGCCGAGCCCTTCGCGCGCGGCATTGACGAGCACGCCGCCATCCATTTCGATGGTCCAGGTGAACAGGCCGGCAAGACCGCGCTTGCGCACGTATTCGCCCTTGGCCTTCACCGTGCGCGGCGTATCGACCGAAATGAAGAGTTTCGAGTCTTTGCTGTACAGGTAGTCGGCGTCGGCAACTTCGTCGGTATAGACGTCGTAGCCGTTGATGCCCCGCTGGTTTTCCAGATCGAGGTAGTTGTAAATCAGGTCGTACCATTCGGTCGTGCCCGATTCGAAGCTGCCCGTGGTCGTACCCGTGCCCGCGTTGTAGCTACCTTCGAGCGGCGACAGGCTCGTGATGTTCGCATTGCGCGCGCTGCGGCTATACCCGGCATAGCCGATTGCCACACGGCTCAACGGCACGCCGATCTGCTCCAGATAGTCGATCGCCGCATCAATGCTGAATTCGTTCGGGTCACCCGGATGGCTCGGATGCAGGTTCGTATGATGCGCAAGCTTCGGCGCCCACGGCGTGCCGAAGAAATCGTAGGTCATCAGGTTGATGCCGTGCACGCCGGCGTCGATCATGCCCTTCAGGCCGGCCTTCTTCATCTTCGACAAGGCGGCGGATGCGGCGATGCTGATCATCACATCCTTGCGCCCGGCGCCGTCGAACGCCTGCCTGAGTTCGCGCACCAATGCCTGGAAGTTCGGCGTGTCGCTATCGGAATAGGTATTGCCGTCGTTACCCTCTGCTGCCGGATACTCCCAGTCGAGATCGATCGCCGCGAACATCGGGAAACGCTTGAACAGATCGAGGATGCTGTTGATCAGTGTCTTGCGCCGCGCCGGGTCGGCGACCACCCAGTGAAACGCCTCGCTCATCGTCCAGCCGCCGATACTGAACGACAGCACCAGATCGGGATTCTTTGCCTTCAGCTTACGCAGGCCGCCCAACACGCCTTGCGCGGTTTCCTGACGGAACAGCGCCTGATAGTCGTTGCTCACCCAGCCCGGGAAGCCACAGTTGCGATACGAAGCGACATCGCCCCATGCATCGACGAAAGTCGCCTCGTCTTTCTTGCGGCCGAAATCCTGCGCGGCCCGGTTGATGGTGTACTGCTTCTCGCCGTTGTCGCCGATAATGCCGGCAAAGCCGAGCACGAGCTTGTCGTACGCATTCGCGTCGAGCAGCATCAGGTCGATGCCGCGGCCACACTGGTCGTCGGCGAACGAGCCGTCGTAGCGTCCGTCGTATTGCGACCAGTCCGTGTAATAGCCGAACACCTTCGAGTCATTCGGCTTGTAGCCGTTGTACACCCGCTTCGCCACGCGGCCGGACGTGTAGCTGAACTTTTCGACTTCGGTCGCCGGCTTGTAGCCGTTCATCTGATACTTCTTTTCCGTCGCACCCTTGGCGCCGGACTTGTCGCCCGGATCGCCGTTGTACACCAGCTTGCTGTTCTGGCGTCCTTGCTGGATGGAGCCGCTTGCAGACGTGGGATTGTTCGTTTGCGTCATAAGAACCTCGTTCATGAAAAGTGGATGTCGAAGGCTACGCACCGTAGCGTTGCCTGATCGACCTGTTCATGTTCGAGCGGCTCATCGACGAACAACATGGAAAATCCATCGAAAATTCGCGGTCCGCCAGCCTGCGACGTAGGCGATTGGCTGAGTCATCTCACCTATGCCGATCCTCCACACGTCACGGCGTCGAAATGCGCGACCGCTGACGCCAGTCGCGTGTCGTACGCATGTGTGTGATAAGCCGGACCGTTGTAGCGTCGCGCAAAGTCGTCCCATCTACCCTGTTGCAGCGCGCGCAGCATGGCGGCGTCGCGCTCGACGAAACGAACGAATGCGTCCAGCTGGCTTCGCTCATCGATCGTCATCGACGCGGCAAAGTCGGCGGCGCTGGCATAATCCAGGTACAGCCAATGAAGACCCATGATCTGGAATAGCCCCCAGCTGCAGGCTTCGATCGCGCAATCACGATCGAGCCCACTGGCCGCATCGAAACGTTCGTATTCCTGCACGCCACCCAGATAACCGCCGGGTGTCGTATTGACGATCTCGGGAAATTCGCTGCGCCAGCGTTGCGCGGGCAGCGCCGCGGCAACCAGCCGCCGATACATCACATGGCGTTCGAACAGGATCTTCGCGCGGCCGTCCGGCAGAAAGCCAAAGCCCGCGCTCTCGACCTCGACCAGTGCAAGAAGCCGCGCTGGTGCGACACCTAGCGCGTCGCTGGCCTCGGCCACGTCGGCTTCGAACAGCAATCCCGCATCGCGCGACGTTTGCGTGAGCAGCGCGCGAGTCTGCTCGCATACGACGCCTGTGTCCGGCAAGCCACGTCGCTGCTGAAATCGCCGTAGCGCGCTTTGCGTATTGGGGCCCGGCAAACCGTCCACTTCCAGGCGTGGATTTTCCTGCGCAAGCGCCCGCTGTAAAAAGACGACGCTCGTGCCGCGAGTCATTGATGCGTTCATGATCGGTATCCGTGAGGTTGGAAAAAGTCGCGGCAGATAGGAAAGCTAACTGCTGCCGCGACGTGATTCTTTTTCCTCCGGTCCGCGTCCGCCATAGAAGATGGCGAACATTCGCGCCTCGCCTGCCTTGCCGGCTCAGGTCCTGCTGTCTGCCACATGGAAGGCGCGATACTCCATCTGGCTCGAGGATATGTCCGTTACACCGCGTACCCGTCCGGGTTCCTCCATTGGCTGCGACCATTTACCGATGCTACGTTATGCGTATTAAAGGCGCTGGAGTAATTCGTGAGTAAAAACAGTTGCATTGTTCGTTTCGACTGGCGGCATGACCGTGTATCCGTCGGCCATATCGCCGTGCGTGTCGCGGGACAGGAAAAGGAAGTGCTCCGCCTGATGGTGGAGAGCGCAGGACAAGTATGCGACCGTGAAGCATTGATGGGCGTCGTGTGGGGCGAGCGTGCGATCCATATGGACGAGCTCTATCTGACGCAACTGGTCTACCGGTTGCGCAAGTCGTTGAGGCCGCTCGGTCTCGGCGGTCATATCGTGACGATGCCGCGTGCGGGCTATCGGTTCGACCCGGAAGGACTTCGGTTCCATACCGAAGAAGCCTCGCCGGATGACGCGCCGACATCGCTTGACGCTCTCTCCACAGATGAACCGCCACCGCGCCGCGCCGGCCTTCGCAACTGGCTTGCGCGGTTGCGCGACAACGTTTCGTATCGGCGGGCATCGTCCGAATCGATCGGCCTGCCCGCGATTCACACCGATGAGGGACTGGTCACTCATGCTGGCGCGACCGTTCATCTAACTGGTTTCGAACGCGCCTTGCTACAGGCGTTCGTCGACCAGCCCGATGTCACGCTCAAGCGTCACGAGTTGATCTCACGGATCTGGGGTGATGAAGAAGACGTCGACGTCAATCGCCTGACGCGCCTGGTGTCGCGCTTGCGGCGTTCGTTGCAGCCGCTCGGACTCGACCAGCAACTGCTCTACATACCTTGTATCGGATATAGATTCTGCCGGACTGTGCCGCCTACGCCCGCTGACATCGGCGAAGTCGAAAGCGGCTCGCTGCCATCAGCAACCCGCGCGTATCCGTCGGTGTCGGGCATGGTTGCCGCGCTCAAGTGGATCGCGCCGTGGTTCGCGTCGCGGCGCACTGTCGCGCTGATCGGCGTGGCGTTGCTTACGCTCACCGCCGCGCTTGCGATGCCGGCGGACCTCGGCAACGGGAGCCGCCTCGGCCGGCCTGTTACCGCAAGGCACAATGCAAGCGCCATTCCGACCTCCTGTAGCGCGGATTATGTTCATCACGTGTTCATTCGCGACGTGGTCGACTCAGTGGCGGCGTCGAGTTCCCCAACCGTACCGGCTAACGTGGACAACGCGTGGAAGCGGATTGTGGTGGATTTGCGCGCGGCAGGCTGCCGTAGCGTGGCGCCTTCCGCTCCTTCTTAACGTCCAGTGCGGATCGGCAAGGCAATGGTGGGCAGGCTGACGCGCTGCCCCTTGCGGCGACACCCTATATGGAATGGTCCGCGACATAGGTCCGCCGGCGCTGCCCACGCCGAACTGGCGACGCTATTGCGGTTCCGCCAGCGGCCACGCGCCCGACAAGACCTTCTCCAGCCAGAACGTGCCGATCACCGTCTTGACGTCAGTGATCTTGCCGGTGCGTACCCACTCGGACACCTCGGCCACACTTGCCGTGAACAGTTCGAGAAATTCGCCTTCGTCGAGCTTGCGCTCACCCGCAGTCAAACCACGCGCGAGGTAGATGTCGATGAATTCGGTCGAATAGGAAATGATCGGGTGAATGCGCGTCAGATAGACGTATTCACGCGCGGTGTAACCCGTCTCTTCGCGCAGTTCACGAATGGCACACGCGAGCGCGCCCTCGTTGGGGTCGAGCTTACCCGCCGGATACTCGACCATGACCTTGCCCATCGGATAGCGATACTGGCTTTCCAGCAACACACGGCCGTCGTCGAATAGTGGAATGACCATCACGGCACCCGGATGCTGAACATATTCGCGCGTGGCGTGCTTGCCGTCCGGCAGGCGAACGGTGTCGCACTTGAGCGTCAGAAACGGACCCTGATGCATCGTTTTGCTCTCGAGACAGGTCTCGGTGAGCGCGGCGTCGTGATCGGGAAGTTCAGCCATATGCGGACCTCAGGACAACTGGGTGCGCCGACGGCGAGACGCCGTCAGCGGCGTTTGACGAGATACTGGAAGGTGAAGCCGGGGAATGCGAACACCACGAATAGCGCGAATGTGATCGCGTAAAACTGCCATCCCTGTTCGAAGCGGTTGCCCGCGCGCGCTTCCAGCAGAAAACCGAGCGCGCCAACCACAAAGTACAGCACGATCAATTCGGCAATCCGGATCCAGCCGCTCTTCTTCGCCGCCTTCAGCGGCACGGCGGCGAAGAGGCGCTGATTCAGGAACGGCAGGTTGGCGCCGACCAGCGCCAACAGCACGATAAACCAACCCGCAGCCGACATCAGAGCAGCAGAGTGTGCTGGATAGCCTGCAGGCAGGCCTTCAACAACGGATCCGGCACGATACCGAGCACCAGTACGGCCACGCCATTCAGTGCCAGCAACGCACGCGTGCTGGTGTCGGCGAGAATCGGCGACTTGTCTTGCGGATCGTCGAAATACATCAGCTTGACGATACGCAGGTAGTAGAACGCGCCGAACAGCGAGGTGATCACGGCCAGCACCGTCAGCCAGGTCAGGCCGGCGTTCATGGTCGCCTGCAGCACTGCGAGCTTCGCGTAGAAGCCGACTGCGGGCGGAATGCCGGCGAGCGAGAACATCATGACCATCATCACGAACGCGAACACCGGGCTACGCTGATTCAGGCCCTTGAAGTCTTCAAGCGTGTCCGCTTCGAAATCGCGGCGAGCCAGCAGCATGATGACGCCGAACGTACCCATCGTCGTGATCAGGTAGACGATGCTGTAGTACATGGCCGAGCCGTACGCGTTGGCGGCGCCCGAGGTCTTGTTGTCGACCACGCCTGCCAAGAGGCCCAGCAGCACGAAGCCCATGTTCGAGATCGCCGAGTACGCGAGCATCCGCTTCACGTTGCGTTGCACGATACCGGTGATATTGCCGACGATCAGCGACAGCGCCGCGAGAATCACCAGCATTTGCTGCCATTCGACTGCCAGCGGCAACAGACCCATCACGAGGAAACGCAAACCCCATGCGAACGCGGCAACCTTCGGACCTCCGCCAACCATCAGCGTCATCGCCGTCGGTGCGCCCTGATACACGTCAGGCACCCACATGTGGAACGGCACCGCGCCCATCTTGAACGCCACACCCGCCACGATGAAGATCACGCCGAACAACAGCACGCTCGGATCGTAGTGGCTCGTGCCGATCGCCTTGAACACTTCGTTCAGGTCGAGCGAACCGGTCGCGCCGTACAGCATGGAGATGCCGTACAGCAGGAAGCCGGAAGCCAGCGCGCCGAGCACGTAGTACTTCATGGCCGCCTCGTTCGACGGTGCCGCGTCGCGACGCAGCGCGATCGCGCCGTACAGCGACAGCGACATCAGTTCCAGCCCGAGATACAGCGTCAGGAAGTTGTTGCCGGAGATCATGACGAGCTGGCCGAGCAACGAGAACATGCCCAGCAGGAAGAACTCTCCGCGGAACAGACCGCGATCCTCGAGGTAGCGGCGCGAATAGACGATCGACACGGCATAGCCGAGCGTCACCACCGCTTTCATCACGTTGGCGAACGAGTCCACCACGTACATATGGCCGAAGTAATAGCGCACTTGCGGGTCGAACGCGTTCATCGCGAACCAGATGCCGGCGACGAGCGTCGAGAAGAACGCGATGAAGTACGTGGTACGGCGACCGGCCTGGCCGACGAACGTGTCGTTGAGCCACGCGACGACAACGGCGAGCATCACCAGCGCGTCAGGCAACAGAGCAGTCATAGGGGCGTTTTGCATGGTCTTTAATTCCTCCGCTCTGCGTTACTGAGGCAACGGCAGCTTTGATTGCGCAACGTGGGAGAGGAGGTTTTCCACGGATACGTGCATCACATCGGTAAAGGGCTTCGGATACAGGCCCATGAACAGCGTCAGTGCGGCGAGCACTGCCAGCATGAAAAATTCGCGACGGTTGATGTCGAGCAGGCCCTTCACGTGATCGTTGGCGATCGCGCCGAAGTACACGCGCTTGTACATCCACAGCGTGTAGGCCGCGCCGAGAATCAGCGTCACTGCCGCGCCGCCGGCGATCCAGAAGTTGTACTGGACTGCCGCCAGAATCACCATGAACTCGCCGACGAAACCGGAAGTACCCGGCAAGCCGCAATTCGCCATGGAGAACAGCATCGCGAACGCCGCGAACTTCGGCATCACGTTGACGACACCGCCGTAATCGGCGATCTGACGCGAATGCATACGGTCATACAACACGCCGATGCTCAGGAACATCGCGCCCGACACGAAGCCGTGCGAGATCATCTGCACGATCGCGCCTTCCACACCGAGCTGGTTGAAGATGAAGAAGCCGAGCGTCACGAAACCCATGTGCGCGATCGACGAATACGCGACCAGCTTCTTCATGTCCGTCTGCACCATCGCAACCAGGCCGATGTAGATCACGGCGATCAGCGACAGCGTGATGACGACCGGTGCCAGAAAGTGGCTGGCGTCCGGCGTGATCGGCAGCGAGAAGCGCAGGAAGCCGTATGCGCCCAGCTTCAGCATGATCGCGGCCAGCACGACCGAGCCGCCGGTCGGCGCTTCCACGTGGGCGTCAGGCAACCACGTGTGAACCGGCCACATCGGCACCTTCACGGCGAAGGCCATGAAGAACGCTATGAACAGCAACACCTGAGGCGTCATGGCGATCTGCGCGTGCTGCCACGTGGCGAGGTCGAACGTGCCGGTCTGGGTGTACAGGTACAGCAACGCGACCAGCATCAGCAGCGAGCCCATCAGCGTGTACAGGAAGAACTTGAACGCCGCGTACACGCGGTTCGCCCCACCCCACACGCCGATGATGATGTACATCGGAATCAGCGTCGCTTCGAAGAACACGTAGAACAGCATGCCGTCGGCGGAGCTGAACACGCCGACCATGATGCCCGACAGGATCAGGAATGCGGCGAGGTACTGCGCCACGTTCTTCGTGATCACTTCCCACGCGGCGATCACGACGATCACCGTAATCAGGGCCGTCAACACGACGAACCACATCGAGATACCGTCAACACCGAGGTGGTAAGTAATGTTGAAGCGCTCGATCCAGTTCGCCTTTTCGACGAACTGCAGATCGGCGGTACTCGAATCAAAACCGGTAATCAGCGGGATCGTCACGAGGAAGCTGACGACCGAGCCGATGAGCGCGATCCAGCGAGCGGGACCCGGGTTCCGGTCGGAACCGATAGCCAGAACCAGAAGGCCGACGAGGATCGGTAACCAGATCGCGATACTGAGAATCGGATAAGCGTGCATTAGTGTCCCTCGCCTTATTTGCCGCCGAGCGTTACAAACAGGGTCAGGAGCCCCAACATGCCGATAATCATGGCGAACGCGTAGTGGTAGATGTAGCCGGATTGGAGGAAGCGGATCACGCCGGCGAACCAGCCGATAAAGCGTGCGCTGCCGTTGACGATGCCGTCGATCACCACGACGTCGCCTTCCTTCCAGAGACCACGGCCAATTGCGACGGCGCCCCGCGCAAACACGACATCGTTGATCTTGTCCATGTAGTACTTGTTATCGAGCAACGTGTAGATCGGACCGAACGCGCGCTTGATGACAGCCGGCAAGTCCGGACGCACCAGGTACAGGAACCACGCGACCACCACACCCGCCAGCGCCAGCCAGACCGGCAGGCCCGCGACCGAGTGCAGACCCATCGACGCCCAGCCTTGGAATTCTTCGGCCATCTCATGCAGCGCCGGATGGTTCTCGCCGATGAAGATCACCTTGTCGAACGCCACGCCGTGCTGGAAGAAGTCGCCGAACAGCATCGGGCCGATGCCGATCGCGCCGATCACCACCGACGGAATCGCCAGCAGCACCAGCGGCAGCCATACCACCCACGGCGTTTCATGCGGCTCGTGAGCGTGGTCGTCATGACCGTGGCCGTGCGCGTCGTGACCATGAGCGTGCGAATCGTGGCCGTGACCGTCATGTGCATGCGCCGCGGCTTCGATGCCCATCGGCGATTCCGGATGCTTCGGACCGCGGAAGCGCTCCTCGCCGTGGAACACCAGGAAGTACATACGGAACGAATACAGCGCGGTGACGAACACGCTCGCCACCACGGCGAAGTACGCGAAGCCCGAGCCCGGCAGATGCGACAGCTTCACCGCGTCGATGATCGAGTCTTTCGAGTAGAAGCCCGAGAAGAACGGCGTACCGATCAGCGCCAGCGAACCGACCAGCGATGTGATCCACGTAATCGGCATGTACTTGCGCAGGCCGCCCATGTTGCGGATGTCCTGATCGTGGTGCATGCCGATGATCACCGAACCCGCGCCGAGGAACAGCAGCGCCTTGAAGAACGCGTGTGTCATCAGGTGGAACACGGCGACCGAGTAGGCCGAGGCGCCCAGCGCGACCGTCATGTAACCCAGCTGCGACAGCGTGGAATACGCCACCACGCGCTTGATGTCGTTCTGGATGATCCCGAGGAAGCCCATGAACAGCGCGGTAATCGCACCGATGATCATGACGAACGAGAGCGCCGTATCCGACAGTTCGAACAGCGGCGACATGCGCGTGACCATGAAAATGCCGGCCGTCACCATGGTTGCCGCGTGAATCAGTGCGGAGATCGGCGTCGGGCCTTCCATCGAATCCGGCAGCCACACGTGCAGCGGGAACTGTGCCGACTTACCCATCGCGCCGATGAAGAGGCAAATACAGGCCACCGTCAGCAGACCCCAGTCCGTGCCCGGGAAGGTCAAGGCCGCGAGTTCGGTGCGCTTCGCGAACACGTCGCCGTAGTTCATCGAACCGGCGAACGCGAACAGCAGGCCGATACCCAGCAGAAAGCCGAAGTCGCCGATGCGGTTCACGATGAACGCCTTCATGTTCGCGTAGATCGCCGTCGGACGCGTGAAGTAGAAACCGATCAGCAGGTACGACACCAGACCCACCGCTTCCCAGCCGAAGAACAGTTGCAGGAAGTTGTTGCTCATCACGAGCATCAACATCGAGAACGTGAACAGCGAGATGTACGAGAAGAAGCGCTGGTAGCCGTCTTCGTCGGCCATGTAGCCGATCGTGTAGATGTGCACCATGAGCGACACGAAGGTCACCACGCACATCATCATGGCTGTCAGCGAGTCGACCAGGAAGCCGATCTCGAACTTCGTCTTGCCGATCGACATCCATTCGTAGATGGTCGCGTTAAAGCTCGCGCCGTTCAGCACCTGGAAGAAGACGATGGCCGACAGGATGAACGAGATCGCGACGCCGAGGATCGTGACCGAATGCGCACCGGCTCGCCCTACCGCTTTTCCGAACAGCCCGGCAACCAGACAGCCGGCCAGCGGTGCCAGCGGGATCGCCAGCAGCAGGTTTTCATTGAGTATCGTGGACATAACCGCTTTTCCTGAAATTAACCTTTGAGCTGATCGAGATCCTCGACATTGATCGTGTCGAGGCTACGGAACAGGGTCACCAGAATCGCGAGGCCGATTGCCGCTTCGGCTGCGGCAACCGTCAGCACGAAGAAGACGAAGATCTGGCCATGCACGTCGCCGAGGTAATGCGAGAACGCGACGAAATTGGTGTTCACCGCGAGCAGCATCAGCTCGATCGCCATCAGGATGATGATGACGTTGCGACGGTTCAGGAAAATGCCGACGATGCTGATCGCAAACAGGATCGCGCCGAGGACAAGGTAATGGGCAAGGGTCAACATGATTTCTATCTCCTGTCCGCTCAGCTGTTCTTGGCTGGTGCCGAGTCGGCCGCTGCTGCTGCCGCTGCCGCGGCTTCTTCCGCCGCGACGGTAGCCGCGGTCTTTTCCGATTTCATCTTCACGACGCGCACGCGGTCTTGAGCGCGTACCTTGACCTGCTCGCTGACGTTCTGACGTTTGCTGTCTTTCTTGTGACTCGTGGTCAGCGCAATCGCCGCGATGATCGCCACCAGCAGCACCAGACCGGCCACTTCGAACGCGAAGATGTAGTCCGTGTAGATGACCTTGCCGATCAGGCGGGTGTTCGACCAGTCGCCCATACCGTTAGCGGCGGCCGTGGTGTCGCGCAGCGCCGTGGCGGTCGCGCCATAGCCGTGCCACAGGATCAGCGCGGTTTCGATCACGATGATCGCGCCCACCAGGGTGGCCATCGGCACGAAGCGTTTGAAGTCTTTGCGCAGCACGTCGATATTGATGTCCAGCATCATCACGACGAACAGGAACAGCACCATCACCGCGCCGACGTAGACCAGCACCAGCAGGATTGCAAGGAACTCGGCCTCCAGCAGCATCCAGATCGCGGCTGCGTTGAAGAACGCCAGCACCAGAAACAGTGCGGACGACACCGGGTTGCGCGAGGTGATCACCTTCAGCCCTGAAACCACCAGGAGCAGCGCGAAGATGTAGAACAGTACGGTCGTGAATTCCATGATTACCGGTTCATCGTTAGGCCATCGTCAGGCATTGTTCTTTGGCACGTGTGACTGGCATAGCGCCAGAACAGCCGCACAGGTGCGCCGTGCCGCGGCGTTCGGGCCGCGGCGCCCGGCCCGACAACAGGCCGTGATTGCTGCAATTACTGCTTTTTCAACTGAAACGCTTCAACGATACGGTGCGTCGGCTGCCTTGTTCGCAGCGATCTCCGTTTCATAGCGATCGCCCACGGCCAGCAGCATGTCTTTCGTGAAGTACAGGTCGCCACGCTTTTCGCCGTGGTATTCGAGAATGTGCGTTTCGACGATCGAATCGACCGGGCAGCTCTCTTCGCAGAAACCGCAGAAGATGCACTTGGTCAGGTCGATGTCATAACGCGTGGTGCGGCGGGTGTTGTCCGCACGCGTTTCCGACTCGATCGTAATCGCGAGCGCCGGGCACACCGCTTCACACAGCTTGCAGGCGATGCAGCGTTCTTCGCCGTTCTCATAGCGGCGCAGCGCGTGCAGGCCGCGAAAACGCGGCGAGATCGGGGTCTTCTCTTCCGGGAATTGCACGGTGACTTTGCGCTGGAACGTATAACGTCCGGTCAGCGCGAGGCCTTTGAGCAGCTCCGTGAGGAAGAAGGTCTTGAAAAAGTTTTGGATTGCGGTCATAGGTTCATCCGCCCTTTATTTCCAGATGTTCAACGGCGACATGATCCAGAAGCCGACCACGATGAGCCACACCACGCAAACCGGAATGAAAATCTTCCAGCCCAGACGCATGATCTGGTCATAGCGGTAGCGAGGGAATGTGGCACGCGCCCAGATGAACACCGACAACAGCAAGAAAACCTTCAGCACAAGCCAGAAGATGCCCGGGATAAACGACAGGAACCCGAACGGTGCGCTCCAGCCGCCGAGGAACAGTGTTGCGGCCAATGCCGAGATCACGATCATGTTGATGTACTCGGCGAGGAAGAACAGCGCGAACGCCATACCCGAGTAATCGATCATGTGGCCCGCGACGATTTCCGACTCCCCTTCCACCACGTCGAACGGGTGACGGTTCGTTTCGGCGATGCCCGAGATGAAGTACACGACGAACATCGGCAGCAGCGGAAGCCAGTTCCACGACAGGAAGTTCAAGCCGTATGACGCGAAGATGCCATGTTCCTGCGAAGCGACGATGCCCGACAGATTCAGCGTGCCAGCGGTCATCAGCACGACGACGAGCGCGAAGCCCATCGAGATTTCGTACGACACCATCTGCGCCGCGGCGCGCATGGCGCCGAGAAACGCGTACTTCGAGTTCGACGCCCAGCCGGCCAGGATCACGCCGTACACGCCGATCGACGAAACCGCCATCGCGTACAACAGACCGGCGTTGATGTCGCCGAGCACCGCGCCCGCCTGGAACGGAATCACCGCCCAGACCGCGAAGGCCGGCACCACCACCATGATCGGCGCGATCATGTAGATCCAGCGGCTTGCTTGCGCGGGCTGAATCACTTCTTTCAGCAGCAGCTTCAGCACGTCGGCGATCGGCTGCAGAAGACCTGCGGGGCCGACGCGGTTCGGGCCGAGACGCACGTGCATCCAGCCGATCAGCTTCCGCTCCCACAGAATCAGGTAAGCCACGCACAGCAGGATCACGACGGCCACCACCAGGATGCGCACCAGTGCCCACACCGTGGGCCATGCCACACCGAGAAGCTGGGTGCCGCCCGAGTTGATCGTATCGAACAAGCTCATTTACGCCTTCTCCACCACCAGTTCACCGAACAGGCTGCCCAGCGCTGCACCGGCCGGCGTAGCCGCCGATACGCGGACGACCGTCTCCGCAAGATTCGCGTCGCGCACGGCCGGCAACTGCACCGATTGCTCGCCCTGGCGCACGCGCACTGCGTCGCCTTCCTTCAAACCCAGTTTGTCGAACAGCGCAGCCGGCAGACCGACCGTGTTCGCTGCGCGTGCCGCTGCGGTCAGATGCAGCGACTCCGCGCGACGCACCAGCGCGTCGGCGTGATAGATCGGCACGTTCGCAATGCGCTCGAACTTGCCTTCCGCCGCCTTAGCCGCCTTGCCGCGCGCAACTGCGACGCCCGTCTTGTTCAACAGACGCGAGTTCAGTTCGCCGTCGCCGAGAGCGGCCGTACGCACTTCCTCCGACGTATCGAATTCGAAGCCCGGCACGCCCAGCAGGCTGCCCAGCACACGCAACACCTTCCATGCCGGACGCGTGTCGCCGAGCGGGCGCACCACGCCGTTGAACGTCTGCACCGTACCTTCGGCATTGACGAACGTACCGGCGGTTTCCGTGAACGGCGCGATCGGCAGCAGCACGTCGGCGTATTCAGCGCCGGTCTGGAACGGCGACAGCACGACCACCATTTCAGCCTGCTTCAGCGCGGCCAAAGCCTGCGCCGGATTGGCCGTGTCGAATTCCGGCTCGACGTTCAGCAACACATAACCCTTGCGCGGCTGCTCGAACACTTCGCGAGCGTTCAGACCGCCCTCACCCGGCAATGCGTTCACCAGATGCGCACCAACCGTGTTGGCCGCTTCCGTGAGGAAGCCCAGCGTCGCGCCGGTCGCGTCCGCGATCCATTGCGCTGCGGCGTGGATGAGCGCGAAATCCGGATGACGGACCGCACCGTTGCCCAGCAACACGAGGCGGCGTTCGCCCGAAGCGAGCGACTTGGCGACCTGCTTGTTCGCATCCGTAGGCTGCGTGCCGGCGAAAGCTTCCGGCAGCGCGACGCCATTGGCTTCCGACACTGCGCCGGCAATGCCAGCCAGCGCGTCGAGCCATGCGGACGGCGCGGCAACCACGCGCTCCGCTTGCGGAATCAGCGCGTCGTCATTCGTGGACTGCACCAGCGTGAGCTTCGCGCCGCCCTTGGCAGCTTGACGCAAACGCGCGGCGAACAGCGGATGGTCGCGGCGCAGATCCGAGCCGATCACCAGCGCGGCGTCGACGTTCGACAGATCGGCGATGGCGGTGCCGAGCCACGGCGCGCCATTGACCGGCGCGGAGAAATCCGACTGACGCAGACGGAAGTCGACGTTAGGCGTGCCGACCGCTTGCGCCAGTTGCTTCAACAGAAAGAGTTCTTCGACCGTGCTGTGGGCGCTGCCGAGTGCGGCCAGCGCGTTCGCGCCGTGGTCGCCCTTGATACCCTTCAAACCCTTCACCACGTATTCGAGCGCGGTTTGCCAGTCGGTCTCGACCCACTTGCCGCCTTGCTTGAGCATCGGCTGCGTCAGACGCTCGGGGCTGTTCAGCCCTTCGTACGAGAAGCGGTCCTTGTCCGAAATCCAGCATTCGTTGATGGATTCGTTTTCGAACGGCAGCACGCGCATCACGCGATTGTTCTTCACTTGCACCACGAGGTTCGCGCCGACGGAATCGTGCGGGCTCACCGACTTGCGGCGCGACAGTTCCCACGTGCGGGCGCTGTAACGGAACGGCTTGCTGGTGAGCGCGCCGACCGGGCACAGATCGATCATGTTGCCCGACAGCTCGGAATCCACCGTCTTGCCGACAAACGACGTGATTTCCGAATGCTCGCCGCGGCCCAGCATGCCGAGTTCCATCACGCCGGCCACTTCCTGGCCGAAACGGACGCAACGCGTGCAGTGGATGCAACGCGACATTTCTTCCATGGAGATCAGCGGGCCGACGTTCTTGTGGAACACCACGCGCTTTTCTTCGCTATAGCGCGATGCCGACTTGCCGTAACCCACGGCCAGATCCTGCAACTGACACTCGCCACCCTGGTCGCAAATCGGGCAATCCAGCGGGTGGTTGATCAGCAGGAATTCCATCACGGCTTGCTGACCCTTCACCGCCTTGTCCGACTTGGTGCGCACGATCATGCCGGCCGATACCGGCGTGGCGCATGCAGGCACCGCCTTCGGCATCTTTTCGACGTCGACCAGACACATCCGGCAGTTGGCCGCAATCGACAGCTTCTTGTGATAGCAGAAGTGAGGAATGTACGTGTCCACCTTATGCGCAGCCTGGATCACCATGCTGCCTTCAGGCACCTCTACTTTCTTGCCGTCTATTTCAAGTTCAACCATGATGGTCAATCTTCCTTAACCTGTTACCGCTCAATCGTTCGCCTGTTCATCGCCCGTTTCAGGCGATGAATCCCGCGGTTGACGTGTTCTGGTGCGTGCCTGTTCAGCGCACTTACGTGTGCTTGTCTGCGCTCAAGCCGCCACTGTTTCCGACGCCGCTGCTGCGCCGGCGTGACCGCCGACGAGGCAATGCTTGTGGGCGACGTGATATTCGAACTCGTTCCAGTAGTGCTTGAGCATGCCGCGAACCGGCATGGCCGCCGCATCTCCGAGCGCGCAAATCGTGCGGCCCATGATGTTTTCGGCGACCGAGTTCAGCAGATCCAGATCTTCCGGACGGCCAAGCCCATGCTCGATACGATGCACGACGCGATACAGCCAGCCCGTGCCTTCGCGGCAAGGCGTGCATTGACCGCACGACTCTTCGTAGTAGAAATAAGACAGGCGCAACAGCGAGCGCACCATGCAACGCGTCTCGTCCATGACAATGACCGCGCCCGAACCCAGCATCGACCCCTGCTTGGCGATCGAGTCGTAGTCCATGTCGGTCTGCATCATGATGTCGCCCGGAATGACCGGTGCCGACGAGCCGCCAGGAATCACGGCTTTGATCTTCTTACCGCCGCGCATACCGCCGGCCAGTTCCATCAGCGTGGAGAACGGCGTGCCGAGCGGAATTTCATAATTGCCCGGACGCTCGACGTCGCCCGCGATCGAAAAGATCTTCGTGCCGCCGTTATTCGGCTTGCCGATCTCGAGGTAATTCTGCGGACCGATTGCGAGCAGGAACGGCACTGCGGCAAACGTCTCGGTGTTGTTGATCGTGGTCGGCTTGCCATACACGCCGAAGCTCGCCGGGAACGGCGGCTTGAAGCGCGGCTGGCCTTTCTTGCCTTCCAGCGATTCGAGCAGCGCGGTTTCTTCGCCGCAGATATAGGCGCCGTAACCGTGGTGCGCATGCAGTTCGAACGAGAAACCCGAACCCATGATGTTTTCGCCGAGGAACCCGGCGCGGCGAGCTTCGTCCAACGCTTGCTCAAAGCGTTTGTAGACTTCCCAGATTTCGCCGTGGATATAGTTGTAGCCGACCGTAATGCCCATCGCGTACGCGCCGATGGCCATGCCTTCGATCAGCGCATGCGGATTGAAGCGCAGGATGTCGCGGTCTTTGAACGTACCCGGTTCGCCTTCGTCCGAATTGCAGACGAGGTACTTCTGGCCGGGGAACTGACGCGGCATGAAGCTCCACTTCAGGCCGGTCGGGAAGCCTGCACCGCCTCGGCCACGCAGACCCGACGCCTTGACGTCGGCAATCACCTGCTCGGGCGGAATCTTCTCTTCCAGAATACGGCGCAGCTGGGCGTAACCGCCGCGCGCCACATAGTCTTCGAGATGCCAGTTATCGCCGTTCAGGCCGGCGAGAATCAGCGGTTTGATGTGACGATCGTGTAAACACGTCATTTCGAAAGTTCCTCGAGCAGCTGGTCGATCTTCGCGCGGCTCATGAAGCTGCACATGCGATGGTTGTTCACCAGCATCACCGGCGCGTCGCCGCACGAGCCCATGCACTCACCTTCTTTCAGGGTGAATTTGCCGTCGGGCGTGGTTTCGCCGAAGTCGATGCCGAGCTTCTGCTTCAGATATTCAGCCGCGCTGTCCGAGCCGCCGTCCGGGCCAAGCTGACACGGCAGGTTCGTGCAGAGCGTGATCTTGTACTTGCCGACCGGCGAGGTCTCGTACATCGTGTAGAAGGTAGCCACCTCCTGCACGGCGACTGCCGGCATGCCGAGATAGTCCGCGACGAACTGCATGAGTTCGGGCGACAGCCAGCCATGCTCTTCCTGAGCAGTGGCCAACGCCGACATCACGGCGGACTGTTTCTGATCGGCGGGATACTTCGCGATCGCACGATCGATTTCTTTCAGGCCTTCAGCTGAGATCATTTTCAGACACGACTCTTTCAATTCCTACCGAACGAAAACCCGTCGCTCACATCATGCTGCGACAGACCCGGCGTTCCTTGCTTGACGCGCGCTTCAGTGCAATCTGAAGACGCGCGCCGATGAATACGTCCTAGCGATCCACTTCGCCGAACACGATGTCCTGCGTGCCGATGATCGTCACGGCGTCGGCGATCATGTGACCGCGCGCCATTTCATCGAGCGTGGACAGGTGGGCATAGCCCGGCGCGCGGATCTTCAGGCGATACGGCTTGTTGGCGCCGTCCGAGATCAGATAGATGCCGAACTCGCCCTTCGGATGCTCGACAGCGGCGTACGCCTCGCCTTCCGGTACGTGGAAGCCTTCCGTGAAGAGCTTGAAGTGGTGAATCAGCTCTTCCATGTTCGACTTCATGCCGACGCGCGACGGCGGCGCAACCTTGTGATTGTCGATCATCACGGGGCCGGGATTCTTACGCAGCCACTCAATGCACTGTTTCACGATGCGCGTGGATTGGCGCATTTCTTCGACGCGAACCAGATAGCGGTCGTAGCAATCGCCATTCACACCGACCGGAATGTCGAAATCGAGCTTGTCGTAGACTTCGTACGGCTGTTTCTTGCGCAGATCCCACTCGATACCCGAGCCGCGCAACATGGCGCCGGTCATACCGAGGTTCAACGCGCGCTCCGGACTCACCACGCCGATACCGACCAGACGTTGCTTCCAGATCCGGTTGTCGGTGAGCAGCGTTTCGTATTCGTCGACGCACTTCGGGAAACGCGTGAAGAAATCGTCGATGAAGTCGAGCAGCGAACCCTGGCGGTTCTCGTTCATCTTCGACAATGCCTTCGCATTGCGAATTTTCGATGCCTTGTATTGCGGCATTGCGTCAGGCAGATCGCGATAGACGCCGCCCGGACGATAGTAGGCTGCGTGCATCCGTGCGCCGGACACCGCTTCATACACGTCCATCAGGTCTTCACGTTCGCGGAACGCATACAGGAACACCGCCATGGCGCCGACGTCGAGTGCGTGCGCGCCGATCCACATCAGGTGGTTCAGCACGCGCGTGACTTCGTCGAACATGACGCGAATGTATTGCGCGCGGATCGGCACCTCGATGCCGAGCAGCTTTTCGATCGCCATCACGTAGCCGTGCTCGTTGACCATCATCGACACGTAGTCGAGACGGTCCATGTACGGCACCGACTGAATGAATGTTTTGGTTTCGGCGAGCTTTTCAGTCGCGCGATGCAGCAGGCCGATGTGCGGATCGGCGCGCTGGATGACTTCGCCGTCGAGTTCGAGCACGAGGCGCAGCACACCGTGCGCTGCCGGGTGCTGAGGACCGAAGTTGAGCGTGTAGTTCTTGATCTCTGCCATGGCGTTCTCTTAGTGTTTCAGACCGCCATAGCGATCTTCGCGGATCACGCGCGGCGTGATTTCCCGCGGCTCGATCGTCACAGGCTGATAGACGACGCGCTTTTCTTCCGGGTCGTAACGCATTTCGACGTAACCGGAGACAGGAAAATCTTTACGGAACGGGTGACCGATGAAACCGTAATCGGTGAGGATACGGCGCAGGTCCGGGTGGCCTTCGAAGACGATGCCGTACAGGTCGAATGCCTCGCGCTCGTACCAGTTGACCGAATTCCAGATTTCGACGACAGACGGCAGGATCGGCACTTCGTCGTCCGGCGCGAACACGCGCAGACGCAAACGCCAGTTGTTCTGCACCGACAACAAATGCAGAACGGCCGCGAAACGCGGGCCGTCATAAGCGCCTTCGGCGTAGGTCTGATAGTCGACGCCGCACAGATCCACGCATTGCTCGAAACCGAGCGAGCGGTCGTCGCGCAGACGGGTTGCCACATTGAGGTAGTCGCCAGCCTTCACGACGATCGTCAACTCACCGATTGCCTCGGTAGTGCTCTGCAGGAGGCCGCCAAAGGCCGCCTCGAGGTTCGCTTTCAGGGTCTCGAGTTTGCTTGCCATATTGTGGGGGAGGCGTTGGCCTTATTGACGGGCGATTGTGTTGGTGCGGCGAATCTTGGCCTGCAACTGGATCACGCCGTACACCAGCGCTTCCGCCGTGGGCGGGCAACCGGGCACATAGACGTCGACCGGCACGATCCGATCGCAGCCGCGCACCACCGAATACGAGTAGTGGTAATAGCCACCACCGTTCGCGCACGAACCCATCGAAATCACCCAGCGCGGCTCGGCCATCTGGTCATAGACCTTGCGCAGAGCCGGCGCCATCTTGTTGCACAGCGTGCCGGCGACGATCATCACGTCCGACTGACGCGGACTCGGACGAAACACCACGCCAAAACGGTCGAGGTCATAACGGGCGGCACCCGCATGCATCATCTCGACCGCACAGCACGCAAGACCAAACGTCATCGGCCACAGCGAGCCGGTGCGCGTCCAGTTGATCAGTTTGTCAGCTGTGGTGGTGACAAACCCTTCCTTCAAGACCCCTTCGATACTCATTTGCTTTCCACTCCAGACGGGGTGGCAAGCCTTGGCCACCCGCGCAAACCGGCGATTAATCCATCATTCCCAGTCGAGGCCGCCTTTTTTCCAGATGTAGGCGAAGCCCAGCAGGAATTCGAGCAGGAAAATCATCATCGCCATGAAGCCCGGCCAGCCGATGTCGCGCAGGGCAACGCCCCACGGGAACAAGAACGCGGTTTCAAGATCGAAAATGATGAACAGAATGGCGACGAGGTAATAGCGCACATCGAACTTCATGCGCGCATCTTCGAATGCTTCGAAGCCGCACTCGTACGGTGCGTTTTTCTCGGTATCAGGCTTATTGGGACCGAGGATCTTGCCGATACTGACCAGCGCCACGCCTAAACCAGTGCCCACAACGAGGAACAACAAGACGGGGAAATAGGCTGCGAGGTTCAAGACAGTCCTCAATCGGTTGGGTTCTGAGTGCCGTCAGGAGCATAGCACTCCTGACGCGAAATCACTTCCGAAACGCACATGTCGCAAGCCCAACGCAAGCCGCACGCCAGAAGTGAAAATGCCAGCCGAAGCGAAGCAAGCGGCTGGCATTTAGATAACATTTTGGTGCCGACGGCGAGACTCGAACTCGCACAGCTTTCGCCACTACCCCCTCAAGATAGCGTGTCTACCAATTTCACCACGTCGGCACTGCATGCAATCCGGGAAAACAACTTATAAAACCCGCGAATCGCTTCAAGACTTGAATTATAACTGGTCTAAACAGTTTGTTCAACGCACAAAAGCACTTTGAACGAAAATTTATTTCGGTACATCAGTCGCAGGAACGGATGCAGCCGATGCCGGCAAAACAGCCGAGCCACCTGCCGGTGCCGAAGCAGCCGAAGCCGCGACCGGCGCAGTCACCGCCGCGCCCAGCAAGCCTGCGGAAGGTTTCGCCCGATATGCACCAAGGTACGTGAGCGTCAGCGTGGTGACAAAAAACACCGCGGCGAGAACCGCCGTTGTACGTGACAAAAAGTTTGCCGAACCGGTCGCACCGAACAGACTGCCCGACGCTCCGCTACCAAAAGCCGCGCCCATATCGGCGCCTTTGCCGTGTTGCAGCAAGACGAGGCCAATCACCCCGAGTGCCGACAACAGCTGAACGACGATAATCAATGTTTTCAAATACAGCATCACACTCACCTGAGTCTTTATTTAACCGCGCGACACACTACGTGTTGCACGGGATGGGGTCATCCTCGCCAAGGCGCCCTGCTCAACCGGCGACGCTCGTTGCGGCTGCCGCCTTGCAGATCGCCAGGAAATCCTGGTCTTTCAACGACGCGCCGCCGATCAGGCCACCGTCGATATCCGGCTGGCGGAACAATTCTTCCGCGTTTTCCGGCTTTACACTGCCACCGTACAGCAGCGGCACATCCGCCACCGCCGCGCCCTTTGCCGCCAGACGCGCGCGCAGGAACGCATGAACCGCCTGCGCCTGCTCCGAACTCGCGCTCTTGCCGGTGCCGATCGCCCAGACCGGCTCATAAGCAACGACGATCCGCGCCGCCTCTTGCACCGACAATTTCGCCAGCACTTCGTCCAGCTGCATGCCGACCACCTGCTCGGTCGAACCGGCTTCGCGCTCTTCAAGCGTTTCACCGACGCAGACGATCGGCGTCAAGCCGGCCTCCAGCGCGCGCTGTGTTTTCACCGCGACCAGTTCTGCGCTTTCGCGATGATAGGCACGGCGCTCCGAGTGCCCGACGATCGCGAGCGTGGCGCCGAACTCCACCGCCATAGGCGCGGCCACTTCGCCGGTATAGGCGCCATGCGTGAACGCTGACACGTCCTGCACGCCCCACACGACCCGGCTGCCTTCCAGCAACGATTGAGACTGCGCGAGATACGGACTCGGCACGCAGACGCCGACGCGCACGTCGGCCGGCAATTCGCCCGCGCCTTGCACCACCGCCTGCAACAGCGTGGCATTCTCAGCGAGGCGCCCGTGCATCTTCCAGTTACCGACTACCAGTTTGGCTCGTTGTTTCGACATCGTCTCGTCTTGTCTTGGCGGCGGACTTCGTTTGCGCTTACAGTCCGCCTTTCGGATTCATGCGGCGTGCGCAAAACGCGCAATTTTACTGCGTGGGGTGGATCGGGTCAAACCGACCGTGTCAAGCGTCCTGACCCCAAGACAGTACGATCTTGCCGACGTGCGTGCTGCTCTCCATCAGCGTGTGCGCGTCGGCGGCCTGCGCGGCCGGAAACACGCGATGCACCACGGGCTTGATGCGCCCGTCTTCGAGATGCGGCCACACGCGTTCTTTGAGTTGCGCGGCAATCTTCGCCTTGAATTCGATCGACCGCGGACGCAGCGTCGAACCGGTCAACGTCAAACGGCGGCGCAGCACTTCGTTCAGATTCAGCTCCGCTTTCGCGCCACCCAGCAACGCGATCAGCACGATGCGTCCGCCGTCGGCCAAGGCCGTCAACTCGCGCGATACGTAACTGCCCGCCACCATGTCGAGCACCACGTCGACGCCGCGGTCGTTGGTCAACGACTTGATCACTTCGACGAAATCTTCGGTCTTGTAGTTGATCGCCCGTTCGGCGCCCAACGCTTCACACGCACGGCACTTCTCGTCCGAACCGGCGGTCGCGAACACGCGGAAACCCAGCGCATGCGCAATCTGGATCGCCGTCACGCCGATGCCGCTGGAACCACCCTGCACCAGCAGCGTTTCGTTCGGCGCGCCTTCGCCCTTACCGAGTTGCGCACGGTCGAACACATTGCTCCACACCGTGAAAAACGTTTCCGGCAGCGAAGCCGCCTCGACGTCCGACAAACCGGCCGGCACCGGCAGGCACTGCAGCAACGGCGCGACCGCGTATTCCGCGTAGCCGCCACCAGCCAGCAACGCACACACGCGATCACCCACCTTCAGGCCAAACGGATTGTTCTTCTCGTCGATCGTACCGCCGACGATTTCGCCCGCCACTTCCAGCCCCGGCAGATCCGACGCGCCCGGCGGCGGCGCATAGCCGCCCTTGCGCTGGAACACGTCAGGACGGTTGATGCCGGATGCGGCCACCTTGATCAGCACCTCGCCCGCGGCCGGTTGCGGCGTGGGCCGCTCCGCCAGTTTCAGAACATCCGGTGCACCGAATTCGGTGATTTCGATCGCTTTCATCTGCGTCAACTCCAAGATTGGATTGCGTTGCATGCCGGGATGAACAACTAGAGTACCCGTTTCTCATTACCTGCAACGCAATCCACCCTGCGCCCTTCATGAAAAACGGCCGGCGCGCATTCGCGCTGCCGGCCGTTGCCCCGCTACCGCATTACTGCTGCGGCGTCGGCTCGCCTTGCGGCGCGCCGCTTGCGCCATTCGCGCCTTCGTTCAGCAACGCCTTGGCCGACAAACGCACGCGGCCCTTTTCGTCCGTCTGGATGACCTTGACCTTCACTTGCTGGCCATCCTTCAGGTAGTCGTTGATGTCCTTGATACGCTCGTTGGCGATTTCGGAAATATGCAACAGACCGTCCTTGCCCGGCAGGATGTTCACGATCGCGCCGAAATCGAGCAGCTTGAGCACGGTGCCTTCGTACACCTGGCCCACTTCGACTTCCAGCGTGATGTTCTCGATACGCTTCTTCGCTTCGGCCATGCCTTCGCTGCTCGTGCTGGCGATGGTGACGACGCCGTCGTCCGAAATATCGATCGTCGTGCCGGTTTCTTCGGTCAGTGCGCGGATCACCGAACCACCCTTGCCGATCACGTCGCGGATTTTTTCCGGATTGATCTTGATGGTGATCATGCGCGGTGCGTAGTCCGACAGCACCGTGTTCGCGCCCGACACCGCCGAGGTCATCTTACCGAGGATATGCAGACGGCCTTCCTTCGCTTGCGCGAGGGCGACCTGCATGATTTCCTTGGTGATGCCCTGGATCTTGATGTCCATTTGCAGCGCGGTCACGCCTTGTTCCGTGCCCGCCACCTTGAAGTCCATGTCGCCGAGGTGATCTTCGTCGCCGAGGATGTCGGTCAGCACGGCAAACTTGTTGCCTTCCAGGATCAGGCCCATCGCGATGCCGGCGACGTGCGCCTTCATCGGCACGCCGGCGTCCATCAGCGCGAGGCAGCCGCCGCACACCGAAGCCATCGACGACGAACCATTCGATTCCGTGATTTCCGACACGACGCGAATCGAGTAGCCGAATTCGTCGGCGCTCGGCAGGCATGCAGCCAGCGCGCGCTTGGCCAGACGGCCGTGACCGATTTCACGGCGCTTCGGCGAACCGACGCGGCCCGTTTCGCCGGTCGCGAACGGAGGCATGTTGTAGTGGAGCATGAAGCGTTCGCGGTACTCGCCTTCAAGCGCGTCGATGTTCTGCTCGTCGCCCTTCGTGCCGAGCGTCGCCACTACCAGCGCTTGCGTTTCGCCGCGCGTGAACAGTGCCGAGCCGTGGGTACGCGGCAGCACGCCGGTACGGATTTCGATCGGGCGCACGGTGCGCGTATCGCGGCCGTCGATACGCGGTTCGCCGTTCAGGATTTGCGTACGGACGATCTTCGCTTCGATATCGAACAGCACGTTGCCGACGGTTGCTTTGTCGGCCGCCACCGTGCCGCTTGCTGCAGCGTCTTCTTCCAGTTTCTTCGACGTGGCTGCGTAGACTTCCTTCAGCTTGGTCGAACGGGCTTGCTTGTCGCGCAGTTGGTAGGCGGCGAGCAGGTCGGCTTGCGCCAGTTCCGTCACGCGTGCGATCAGCGGCTCGTTCTTCGCCGCCGGCTGCCAATCCCATTCCGGCTTGCCGCCTTCGCGGACCAGTTCGTGGATCGCGTCGATCGCGATCTGCATTTGCTCATGACCGAACACCACGCCGCCGAGCATCACTTCTTCGCTCAGTTGCTGCGCTTCCGATTCCACCATCAGCACCGCGCGCTCCGTACCGGCGACGATCAGGTCGAGTGCCGATTCCTTCATTTGCGGACGCGTCGGGTTCAACACGTATTCGTTGTTGATATAGGCCACGCGTGCTGCGCCGACCGGGCCATTGAACGGCAGACCGGACACGGCGAGCGCTGCCGACGCGCCGATCAGCGCGGGAATGTCAGCGGGGATTTCCGGGTTCAGCGACAGGACGTGGATCACGACCTGGACTTCGTTGTAGAAGCCTTCCGGGAACAGCGGACGCAGCGGACGGTCGATCAGGCGCGAGATCAGCGTTTCGCCTTCCGACGGACGGCCTTCGCGACGGAAGAAGCCACCCGGGATCTTGCCGGCGGCGTAGGTCTTTTCGAGGTAGTCGACGGTCAGCGGGAAAAAGTCCTGGCCCGGCTTGGCCGTCTTGGCGCCGACCACGGTGGCCAGCACCACGGTATCTTCGACGTCGACGATCACGGCACCGCTCGCCTGACGAGCGATCTCGCCGGTTTCGAGGCGAACCTTATGTTGTCCCCACTGAAATTCTTTGACGATCTTATTGAACATAGTCATTGCTTTTCCTCTTCGTAATGCCGCGCGGACCAGAAGCGGCGCGGCAACGCCAGGACCGGCGCCGCATGGGAAGAGTAGTGTTATGCCATTCCAGAGAGCCACGCTTGACGCCGAGGACGCGCGCGAACCGCTGGAATGACACAAAGCTCCGCCCTGAAGCCCGGCCATGAATCCCTTCTTTACTGCTTGCTCTACTGCTTGATTACTGCTTCGCTGCTCCCGCCGCATGAACCAGCACGCCACTGCGGAGAACAGCCGGCGCGCATCACATGAAGCGCACCGTGCAAAAACAAAATGCCTGTATCAGTGGAACTGACACAGGCATCTTGCTGAACGACTGGCCGATTACTTACGCAGACCCAGCTTCTCGATCAGTGCGCGGTAACGATCCGCGTCCTTACCCTTCAGGTAGTCGAGCAGCTTACGACGGCGGCTCACCATGCGCAGCAGACCGCGGCGGCTGTGGTGATCTTTCGTGTGAGCCTTGAAGTGAACGGTCAGTTCGTTGATGCGGGTCGTGAGCAGCGCGACCTGAACTTCGGGGGAGCCGGTGTCGTTAGCTGCGCGTGCGAATTGCGCGACGACTTCGGACTTCTTGCTTGTTTCAACTGCGGACATGTCGATTTCCTTAAGAACTAGACAGGCGGTCACGGAAGAAAGGCCGTGCCGTGGGTTACCCGTGTGCTTTCAATATTGCCGACACGCCCTGAATACAGGCCTGCCTCACAACGGGACGCGTATTGTAGCACAGCCCAATCCGGCCGCGAACCCCGCTGTGACGGGCGATGCCACGCCTTTCCCGCGTCATGGCCGCTTCATCTTGCAAACGCTCGGCAAGACCGTGCGCTCGGGGGGCAGCGCGAGCACCGTGCGAAAGCCATAGCCGGAGCCCTCGTTGTCGAAATGCACGCCCGGCGTGCCGGCTTTGTCCATTTCCATCACGTAAAGGGGCTGGATCAATTGGTGGTCGTCGGCGCGCATCCAGGAAGCGTGAAAGCCGTTGTCGAACCTGATGCCTTCCAGCGCTTTCGCCACGGCGGTCGGATCGGCGCTGCCGACGCGGCTCATCGCCGCAGCGAGGGTTTCGATCATCAGCGACATGCGCAGCACCGGGTAATCGTCCTGCGCGGCCGGGAAACGGGTCCGGAAGGCGGCGTACCAGGCATCGGACGCCGCGCCGCCGGCGTTCGGATGCCAGTCCGCCACCGCGATCACGTGGCCGACGCCGGCGTCGCCCAACGCGGCCGGCGCGCCGAGGCTGTTGCCGTAGAACGTGTAGAACTTCGTGTCCAGCCCCTGTTCGCGCGCGGCCTTGACGAGCAGCGTCAGGTCGTTACCCCAGTTGCCCGTGATCACGGCATCCGCCCCGCTCGCGCGGATCTTCGCCACGTACGGCGCGAAGTCCTTCACGCGGCCGATCGGATGAAATTCGTCGCCGACGACCGAAATGTCCGGCCGCTTCGTCGCCAGCGTCGAGCGCGCGAGGCTGCTGACGTCGTGCCCGAAACTGTAATCCTGGTTCAGCAGATAGACCTTCTTCACCGCCTTGTCGCGCTGGATCACGTCGGCCAGCGCATCCATGCGCATGCCCGCGTGAGCGTCGAAGCGGAAATGCCAGAAACTGCAGTTGGCGTTGGTCAGGGCGGGGTCGTCGGCGGAATAGTTGAGGAACAGTTCGCGATTGCCCGGCTCGCGGCTGTTCTGCTTGTCGATCGCGCCGATCAGCGCGGCGGCGACCGCCGAGCTGTTGCCTTGCAGGATGTAGCCGATATGGCGGTCGGCGGCCGCGCGCAGTTGCGTGAGCGCCTCTTCGGTGCCGCCCTTGCTGTCCAGCACGACCAGTTCGAACGGATGCGCGCCGTCGGCGAGCTTCACGCCGCCGTGCGCATTCACCTGCTCGACGCCGAAGCGCAGATTGCGCTCCACCGCCGCGCCCGCGTTGGCGAACGGGCCGGACATGCCTTCGATCAACGCCAGCTGGATCGGCGTGCCGGTGGGTTTGTTCACGGGCTTCGCCGCGGCGTTAGCTACCGGTATTGCTGCGGCGTTAGCCGTCGGCTTCGCTGCCGGACTCACTGCGGGGCTGGCTGCGGCGCCGGCCGTGGGGTTTGTCGCCGGCTCGCCCGCCGCGTGCGCCGCTGTCATCAAAAGCGCTATCAGCGCCACGGCCGTTCGTTGCCACTTCGCCATCGTCATCGCCCCGCCTGATTGGTGAAAGCGCGGATCATAGGGGGTTCGGGACGGAATAAGCAAGCCGGGCCAAGCGTTACCCCACTACCCGGCCAGCCCTTCACGAACCGCAAATCTTTTGCCGCAGCGCGTGTCAAAATAATGCGTCTCGATGATAAAAACCGCTACTCACACGCCATCGGAGGAATACATGTTCAACCGCCACCACGTCACGGCGGCCTCGACCGGAGCGCCGGCCGCCGGGCGCCTGCGCCGCGCGGCGCTCGTCTGCCTGAGCGCCTTGACGCTTGCCGGCTGCGTGCAGCCCTGGCAGCAATACACCCAGGGCGCGGATGAATCCACCATCGTCGCGCGTCTCGGCCCGCCGCGCGAAAGCTACGACCTGCCCAACGGCGGGAAGCGGCTGATGTGGCCGACCCAGCCGATGGGCGAAACCACCACCGCGGCCGACATCGACGCGGCCGGCAAGATCGTCAACGTGCGCCAGGTGCTGCAACCCAACGAGTTCTACCGCGCGGAAATCGGCAAGTGGACCAAGAGCGACGTGCTGGTGAATTTCGGCCGCCCGGTCGAAACGGCCTACTTCCCGTTGATGAAGCGTGAAGTCTGGACCTATCGCTATCTGGAAGACAACGTCTGGTACATGATGTACAGCTTTTATTTCGACGACCAGGGCATTGTCCGGCTCACGCAGAAAACGCCTGATCCGTTGCACGATCCGGATCGCCGCAGCCTGTTCTGAGCGATGCGCAAATGACGCGCAATGCGCCGCGCATCTACCAAAGCCGCCTCTTCAGGCGGCTTTTTTTTATTTATTACGCATGGCGGCGAATTTTATTTCGCGCACAGCGGATTTATTTTTTGATAGAAAGGCTTTCGTAAGCATTGATTCAGCGCTGGTCTCCCATGAGGCCGCACGAGCGTAGCCGTGAATTCGGCGCCGAATGAATGCGCACCACTTACGGAGCCGTTATCGATGAACCGTCCCAAACGCCTGTTGGTCGCCAACGTAGCGTGGGCGCATGAAACCGCCGTGCGCAACCCCGCATTTTTTCGCCACCTCGTGCGCGGCCAGAATCCGCACGTGTTGTGGATCGGTTGCTCGGACAGCCGCGTGCCCGCCGAGACCATCACACATTGCGAGCCGGGAGACCTGTTCGTCCACCGCAATATTGCCAACCTCTTCCAAGCCGGCGACGACAACTCGGCGAGCGTGCTCGAATATGCGGTGAAGGTGTTGAAGGTCGGCCATGTGATCGTCTGCGGCCACTATGGATGCGGTGGCGTGCGCGCCGCGCTGCTGCCGCCCGAGCCGAGCCTGCCGCATGTGAATCGCCGGATCGCGCCGCTTTGCGCACTCGCCAAAGCACACCACGAAGAACTGGATGGCCACGCAAACGAGCGGCAGCGCGTCGATCGCCTCGCCGAACTGAACGTGCTCGAACAGGTACGCGGCTTACGCGCGCACCCTATCGTGCAGGACGCCGATCCGGCGCCCCTCGTGCACGGCTGGATCTTCGCGCTCGAAGATGGGCGCATCAAGGTCCTCACGTCCGGCTACGAAGCCGACGACGCGATGACCTGCACCACCGCCGCCCACAGCGCCGCCGCTTAGCGCGACACCTCATGCGGATCCGATCCGGTTCGGCTTTCGCCGCATACCAGGCCCTACACCTCACCGCACCGACACCATGAACCTTCGAGCTTTTTTCTCCACGTTTCAGCGCGACCTGCTTGCGGGCACGGTCGTTTTTCTGGTGGCGCTGCCGCTCTGTCTCGGCATCGCCAATGCATCGGGCGTCGAGCCTTTTGCCGGGCTCGTTTCCGGCATTGTCGGCGGGCTGGTGGTGGCCGTGCTGAGCGGCTCGCGTCTGAGCGTGAGCGGTCCGGCCGCGGGCCTCGTCGTGATCGTCGTCGACGGCATCGCGCAACTCGGCAGCTTCTCCGCCTTCCTGCTGGCCGTGCTGCTGTCCGGGGCGATCCAGTTCGGCTTCGGCATGCTCAAAGCGGGCCGCTTTGCCGCCTACGTGCCATCGCCGGTGATCAAGGGCATGCTCGCGGCTATCGGCGTGCTGTTGATCGTCAAGCAGTTCCCGCTCGCGCTCGGGCTGTCCGGCGTGAACGCCTCGTCCGGCGCGCAAGCCGTTGCGCAAGCCGCGGGCGCGATCGTCACGCCGTTCGGTTCGATTTCTCTCGCGGCCTGCGTAATCACCTTGCTCTCTCTGGCGATTCTGATCGGTTGGGAAACGCGCGCGCTGCGCCGATTCGCGCTGGTGCGCCGGGTACCGGCACCGCTCGCGGTCGTCCTGCTCGGAATCGGCGCGACATTGCTGCTCAGCGTGCTGACGCCGTCGCTCGCGCCGCCCGCGGAACATCGGGTCGCGCTGCCGCCGCTGGAGTCGTTCGCCGCGCTGCGACTCGCGCTCGAGTGGGCCGACTTTGGGCCGCACTTCGCACAACTCGTCAATCCCGACGTCTGGCGCGTGGCCATCACGCTGGCGATCGTCGCGAGTCTGGAAACGTTGCTCAGCCTGGAAGCGGTCGAGCAGATCGATCCCGAGCGGCGCCCCGCGCCGCCGGATCGCGAGCTGAAGGCGCAAGGCGTCGGCAATCTGATTGCGGGTGCGATCGGCGGATTGCCGATCACGTCGGTGATCGTGCGCAGTTCGGCCAACGTGCATGCGGGCGCGCAAAGCCGGCTCTCGGCGATCATTCACGGCGTGCTGCTGCTCGTCAGCGTGTTTGCGCTCACTAGCGTGATCAACCTGATTCCGCTCGCCTGCCTCGCGGCGATCCTGATCTTCACCGGGGTGAAGCTCGCCAAGCCGTCGCTGTTCGTCGCCGTCGCGAAACAGGGCTTCGCGCCGTTCGCCCCGTTTATCGTGACGCTGGTCGGTGTGCTCGCAACCGATCTGCTGATCGGCATCGTGCTCGGCATTCTGTGCAGCGTGCTGCTCGCGCTGTATGCGAATCTGCGCAGCCCGATCGTGCTAGCACAACACGGCGATCACTATCTGCTGTCGTTTCGCAAGGACGTGTCGTTTCTCGGCAAAGTGCCGCTCAAGCATTACCTGCAGCAGATTCCCGACGGCGCCACGGTGATCGTCGATGCGACGCGCGCCGATTTCGTCGACCACGACGTGCGCGAACTGCTCGACACGTTCGTGACCGATGCACCGGAACGCGGCATCGCCGTCGAAGTGCGGCATCAGGTGCAGGCTCAGGCGCGCGCGTCACGCGGCTGGTCGATGCGGCGCACTGCGACGGAGTAACGCCACAATGCAAAAGCCCCATGCCATTCAAGGCACGGGGCTTCTGCGATTCAAACGACGAACCGGCGTCGCGCCGTCAGCGCGCTGCCATCAGCTCACTCACTCCGAACGCTGCGGATTCAACTTGTCCACGTTCGAGTACAGCTTGTTGAGCGCCGAGATATACGCTTTCGCGGAAGCCGCGACGATATCCGGATCGGTGCCCACGCCGTTGACGATGCGCCCGCTCTTCGACAAACGCACGGTCACTTCGCCTTGCGCCTGCGTGCCGGTGGTGATCGCATTCACCGAGTACAGCAGCAGTTCCGAGCCGCTGCCCACTTCCGTTTCGATCGCGTTCAACGTGGCGTCGACCGGGCCGTTGCCGCGCGCTTCGCCGGTCACTTCCCTGCCTTCCACCGAAAACACGATCTTCGCGTGCGGCTGCTCGCCGGTTTCCGAATGTTGCGACAGCGACAGGAACTTGTAGTGCTCCTTCTCCTGCGCCTCGGCGGATTCTTCCGTGACGATCGCGATAATGTCTTCGTCGAAGATTTCCGACTTGCGGTCGGCCAGTTCCTTGAAGCGCGCAAACGCCGTGTTCAGTTCCGCTTCGCTATCCAGCGCGATGCCCAATTCCTGCAGACGCTGCTTGAATGCGTTACGACCCGACAGCTTGCCGAGCACGATCTTGTTGGCGCTCCAGCCCACGTCTTCGGCGCGCATGATTTCGTAGGTGTCGCGCGCCTTCAGCACGCCGTCCTGGTGGATGCCTGACGCGTGCGCGAACGCATTCGCGCCGACCACCGCCTTGTTCGGCTGCACGACGAAACCGGTGATCTGCGACACCAGCTTCGAAGCCGGCACGATCTGCGTGGTATCGAGACCGATATCGAGGCCGAAATAATCTTTGCGGGTCTTCACGGCCATCACGATTTCTTCGAGCGACGTGTTGCCCGCGCGCTCGCCAAGGCCGTTGATCGTGCACTCGACCTGACGCGCACCGCCGATCTGCACGCCGGCCAGCGAATTCGCCACCGCCATGCCGAGGTCGTTATGGCAATGCACCGAGAATACGGCCTTATGCGAGTTCGGAATGCGCTCGCGCAGCGTCTTCACGAGCTGACCGTACAACTCCGGCACGCCGTAACCGACCGTATCCGCGATGTTGATGGTGGTCGCGCCTTCGGCAATCACCGCTTCCAGCACGCGGCACAGAAAGTCCATGTCCGAGCGGCTGCCGTCTTCGGGGGAGAACTCGACGTCGTCGGTGAATTTGCGGGCGAAGCGCACCGCCAGCTTTGCCTGCTCGAACACCTGGTCCGGCGTCATGCGCAGCTTCTTTTCCATGTGCAACGGCGAGGTTGCAATGAACGTGTGGATGCGGAAGTGATCGGCGGGTTTGAGCGCGTCGGCCGCGCGCTGAATGTCTTTGTCGTTCGCGCGGGCAAGCGAACAGATCGTGCTGTCCTTGATCAGGCCCGCGATTGTTTGGATCGCGTCGAAATCGCCATTCGAGCTTGCCGCGAAGCCTGCTTCGATCACGTCCACCTTCATCCGTTCCAACTGCTTCGCGATACGGATTTTTTCTTCTTTCGTCATCGACGCGCCGGGCGATTGTTCGCCATCTCGCAACGTGGTGTCGAATATGATCAGTTTGTCGGACATGTCGAGTCTCCTGCGGAGTCGTTCAATGGTGGGGATGGGATAGTGGAATTCGGTTGTCTGCGCTAGCGCTGGCAATACTCGATCACAGACGAGGCAGACGGAGGGCAAAAACGGTCAGCGCGGCAAAAAGGCCCTGCTCTCTGCTAACAGCGCGGCAGACGCCCCGGCACTGGCATGTTCAATGGCCCGTCAAGGCACGTAGTGCGACTCCACGAGGAACGTGAACGCAGTCATCCAACGACTATAGCGGCATTCCCGCCGCCACGCAATTGGCGCCGGACCCGCTTGCCGGCGCCGCCAGACGGGCTCGTCAAACGAAAAACGGCAGCCCGAAGGCCGCCGTTTGATCGTGTGTTTCAACCCGTTGCGCTAGCGACCGATTACCTGTCGCGCGCCACCGACCGAGCCGGATTGGCCCTACCCCGCAGCGCCTGATAACCCCAGAACACGTAGCCGGACAGGCCGTAAAGCACGAACAGGCCGAACAGCATCAGCGGCGGGTCGGAGGACACCAGCACGAACGCGACCACCACCAGCAGAATCACGCCGAATGGCACGCGATGCCGCACGTCGAGCGCCTTGCCGCTATAGAACGGCGCGTTCGACACCATCGTCACGCCGGCGTAGATGGTCAGCACGAAGGCGACCCAAGGCAGCCAGACCAGCTTGAGCGGCACGCGGTTGTCCGTGGCGAGCCACACGAAACCGGCTATCAGCGCCGCCGCGGCCGGGCTCGGCATGCCTTGGAAGAAACGCTTGTCAACCACGCCGATGTTCGTGTTGAAGCGCGCGAGACGCAATGCCGCACCCGAACAGTAGACGAACGCCGCAAGCCAGCCCCAGCGGCCGAGGTCCTTCAGAATCCACTCGTACATGACGAGCGCCGGCGCCACGCCGAACGACACCATGTCGGAGAGGCTGTCGAACTGCTCGCCGAACGCGCTTTGCGTATGCGTCATGCGGGCGACGCGGCCGTCCATGCCGTCGAGCACCATGGCCACGAAGATCGCGATGGCCGCGACCTCGAAGCGCACATTCATGGCCTGCACCACGGCAAAGAAGCCACAGAACAGCGCCGCCGTGGTAAATGCGTTCGGCAGCAGATAAATGCCGCGCTTTCTCAGGAATTGCTGGCGCTGCGCGCGCCGGCTGTCGACCGCCGACTCCGTCACCATCGGCTTGTTACGGCGGAACGGACGCGGAAGCGGTCCGCTGTTACGGGGTCGACGCGGTTTGAATGCGGCCATTCGGAAAACCTCCTTGGTGCCGCTTTATAGTTCAGCGAGGATCGTGGACGACGCGGAAACCTTTTCGCCAATCGACACGCGCGGACGGCTGCCCACCGGCAGATACACGTCGACGCGCGAACCGAAGCGGATAAATCCGTAACGCTGACCACGGGTGAGCGGCTCACCTGCCCGTACGTAGCAAAGAATGCGCCGCGCGATCAAACCGGCGATCTGCACCGACGTCACGGTCTGGCCGCCGGCCGTTTCGATCACGATCGCATTGCGTTCGTTTTCGGTAGAAGCCTTGTCCACCGCGGCATTCAGATACGCGCCCGGGAAATATTCGACCTTGGAGATCGCGCCATCCACCGGCGAGCGTTGCGAGTGGACGTTGAAGACGTTCATGAACACGCTGATCTTCAGCGCTTCACGATTGGCATACGGATCGTGCGCGGTCTCGACTGCGACGATACGGCCGTCGGCCGGGCACAGCACGGCATTCGCCTGCGTGGGGATCGGGCGTGCCGGGTCGCGGAAGAACTGCACGACGAAAATCAACAGCAGCCAGAACAGCCATGAAACGCCGAATCCCGCGAAGAAGTGAATCAGGAGTGCAACGACGGCCGCGATGGCGATGAACGGCCAGCCTTCTCGCGCGATGATCGGATGTGGGTAATTCATGAATGGCTTCTGTGTTTTTGTAAAACCGTAGGATAGCAAAAGCCGCCCAGGGTTCAGCACCCTTGGACGGCTTTTTGATCTGTCCGGTTGTTACGGCATAGCGCCGCACCGGACATCGGCTTGAATCAGCTTAGTTCTTCGACTGGTCGACCAGCTTGTTCTTCGCGATCCACGGCATCATTGCGCGCAGTTTCGAACCGACCTGTTCGATCTGGTGCTCGGCCGTCAGACGGCGGCGCGATTGCAGCGTCGGTGCGCCGGCCTTGTTTTCGAGGATGAAGCTCTTTGCGTACTCGCCCGTTTGAATGTCGGTCAGCACAGCCTTCATCGCCTTCTTCGTTTCAGCCGTCACGATACGCGGACCCGTCACGTACTCGCCGTATTCGGCGTTGTTCGAGATCGAGTAGTTCATGTTCGCGATGCCGCCTTCGTAGATCAGGTCGACGATCAGCTTCAGTTCGTGCAGGCATTCGAAGTACGCCATTTCCGGCGCGTAGCCTGCTTCCACCAGCGTTTCGAAGCCGGCCTTGATCAGGTCGACCGTACCGCCGCACAGCACGGCTTGTTCGCCGAACAGGTCGGTTTCCGTTTCTTCGCGGAAGTTCGTTTCGATGATGCCGGCACGGCCGCCGCCGTTCGCCGCAGCGTACGACAGCGCGATGTCACGTGCTGCGCCCGACTTGTCCTGCGCGACAGCGATCAGGTGCGGCACGCCGCCACCTTGCGAGTAGGTGCCGCGAACCGTGTGGCCCGGCGCCTTCGGCGCAATCATGATCACGTCGAGGTCGGCACGCGGAATCACCTGGCCGTAGTGAACGTTGAAGCCGTGTGCGAACGCGAGCGCCGCGCCTTGCTTGGCGTTGGCGTGCACTTCCTTCGCATAGACTTCGGCGATCTGCTCGTCCGGCAGCAGCATCATGACCACGTCTGCGCCCTTGACGGCTTCCGCCACTTCCTTGACTTGCAGGCCGGCGTTCTCAGCCTTGCTCCACGATGCGCCGCCCTTGCGCAGACCGACCGTGATGTTCACGCCGCTTTCCTTCAGGTTCAGCGCGTGCGCATGGCCTTGCGAGCCATAGCCGATGATGGTGACTTGCTTGCCCTTGATGAGGGAGAGGTCGGCGTCCTTGTCGTAGAAAACTTTCATGTCGGTTCCTTGGCTAAATTCGATGATTCAGTGAGATTCAAATACTGCATATAGTTGTTGCTGGCCGGGTTCTTAAAGGCACTGCCCGGCCTGGATCGAGACGGTTGAACGCTCGCGCGTCACACCTTCAGAATGCGCTCGCCGCGACCGATACCCGAGCTGCCCGTACGGACCGTCTCGAGAATCGCCGTAGCGTCGAGCCCTTCGATGAAGGCATCGAGCTTCTCGCTCGCGCCCGTCAGTTCGATCGTGTAGGTCTTTTCAGTGACGTCGATGATGCGGCCGCGGAAAATATCCGACATCCGCTTCATCTCCTCACGTTCCTTGCCGACCGCCCTCACCTTGATCAACATCAGCTCGCGCTCGATGTGGGCGCCCTCGGTAAGGTCGACCACTTTCACCACCTCGATCAGGCGGTTCAGATGCTTCGTGATCTGTTCGATCACGTCGTCCGAGCCAATGGAGACGATGGTCATGCGCGACAGCGAACGGTCTTCGGTCGGAGCCACCGTCAAGGTTTCAATGTTGTAGCCGCGTGCCGAGAAGAGACCAACCACGCGTGATAACGCGCCCGGTTCGTTTTCCAGCAGGACGGAAATGATGTGTCTCATGTTTCGCTTCTTCCAGATGTTTTGTCGATGTCTGCGAACGGTTCGCGCCGCTTCGTCCGCAGCTCGCCTTTCATGAAGGCGCGCAGGACGAAGCCAACGCGGCGTTTAACTCAACGCGCCGTCGTTATAGATCTTCCGAACCCATGAGCATCTCGGTGATGCCCTTGCCGGCCTGAACCATCGGCCAGACGTTTTCGGTCGGATCGGTCTGGAAATCGAGAAACACCGTGCGATCTTTCAGGCGCAGCGCTTCCTTGAGCGCCGGCTCCACATCGGCCGTGCGTTCGATACGCATGCCGACATGGCCGTACGCTTCGGCGAGCTTCACGAAATCCGGCAGCGCATCCATGTACGAATGCGAATAGCGCTTGCTGTATTCGATCTGCTGCCACTGGCGCACCATGCCCAGATAGCGGTTGTTCAGCGAAATGATCTTCACCGGAGTCTCGTACTGCTTGCAGGTGGAGAGCTCCTGGATACACATCTGGATCGAGCCTTCGCCCGTGATACAGAGCACGTCGTCGTCCGGGTGCGCCATCTTCACGCCCATCGCCGCAGGCAGGCCGAAGCCCATCGTGCCGAGACCACCGGAGTTGATCCAGCGGCGCGGCTTGTTGAAGCGATAGAACTGCGCCGCCCACATCTGGTGCTGGCCGACGTCGGAACACACGAAGGCATTGCCGTCGGTCAGTTCCCACGCCTTTTCCACCACGTACTGCGGCTTGATGATGTCGCTCTTGCGGTCGAACTTGAGGCAGTCTTTCGCGCGCCAGGCTTCGATGTCCTTCCACCAGTCGGCGAGCGCCGCGGTGTCCGGGCCATGCTCGGCCGTTTGCAGCTGCTCGATCAGCTCCTTCAGCACTTCCTTCACGTCGCCGACGATCGGAATGTCGACCTTGACGCGCTTGGAGATGGAAGACGGATCGATGTCGATATGGATGATCTTGCGCGGACGCGATGCGAAGTGCGCCGGGTCGCCGATCACACGGTCGTCGAAACGCGCGCCGATCGCGATCAGCACGTCGCAGTGCTGCATCGCCATGTTGGCTTCGTACGTGCCGTGCATGCCGAGCATGCCGAGGAATTTCTTGTCGCTCGCGCGGTAGCCGCCCAAACCCATCAACGTGTTGGTGACGGGGTAGCCGAGCAGGTCGGCGAACTGGTTCAGCTCACGCGATGCGTCCGCGAGAATGATGCCACCGCCGGTATAGATGTACGGACGCCTGGCCGACAACAACAGCGAGACCGCTTTGCGGATCTGGCCGGAGTGGCCCTTCGTGACCGGGTTATACGAGCGCAGCGAAACCGTTTTGAGCGGTTCGTACTGGCACGGCGCCTTCGACACGTCTTTCGGAATGTCGATCAGCACCGGGCCGGGACGGCCGGTACGAGCAATGTAGAAGGCCTTCTTGACGGTGGCGGCGAGGTCGCGCACGTCCTTCACGAGGAAGTTGTGCTTCACGCAAGGACGCGTGATACCGACCGTGTCGCACTCCTGGAACGCATCCTGGCCGATCGCGGCAGTCGGCACCTGGCCGCTGATCACCACCATCGGGATCGAATCCATGTACGCGGTGGCAATGCCGGTCACCGCATTGGTGACGCCGGGGCCGGAGGTCACGAGGCACACACCGACCTTGCCGGTGGAACGCGCATAGGCGTCTGCGGCGTGGACCGCGGCCTGCTCGTGGCGCACGAGGACGTGCTGGAATTTGTCCTGCTTGTAAAGCTCGTCGTAAATGTAGAGTACCGAGCCGCCGGGATAGCCCCAGACAAACTCGACGTCTTCGTCGGCCAGTGCCTTCATGAGCACGGTGGCGCCGATAGAGTCAGCTTCGGGATGGGGGGTCGTATCCGACGTGGAGAATTCCGCGCTGGGCATATTCATTTATTCACCTTTCGAATTTTCGGCAAAAAATTGATCGGGTGCTCTCTGCCGGGCTTGTGGCTCGGGTTCAAGCGGCGCGTCCAGTTGACAGGTGAGCTTCTTGGGCCACACCTCAATGAGACAAGTCACTTATGTTGCGAACCAGCGACGATATCTGCAGACGCCCGCGCGGTCAAGCAAATATTGCCTGAGCACGCCGCACCGAACTCGCGATATTGACCGAAAGGCTGTTATGGAGATGCAAGCTGAATCACGTTTCGCCCCAGCGACGCAAAAGTTTGTTAGCATCCGCGAGTTTTACGACATTTTTCGACCGATTACGCGCACGCTCGCTGCGCCGACCCCCAACGGATGGCATCAGACAAGGAACTCGCCGATTTTCTGGCGGGCGTCGAAAGGCGCGCATTCAAGCAGACGGTCTACGCCGTGCGGGACGACGACGCCTCGCTCGACATCGTGCAGGACGCGATGATCAAGCTCGCCGAAAAATACGGCGACCGTCCGGCGGCCGAACTTCCGCTCCTGTTTCAGCGTATTCTCCAGAATGCGATGCACGACTATTTCCGTCGTGCCAAAGTGCGCAATACTTGGGTTAGTCTCTTTTCGTCGCTCGGCAACGCCGACGACGACGAATTCGACCCCCTCGAAACCTTCGAGGCCCAGCAAGGCTCGGCGGGCTCCGAGAGCAACGAACAGAAACTCGAACGCGAACAGGTTCTGCAGTTAATCGACGACGAGATCCAAAAGTTACCGGCACGTCAACGGGAGGCGTTTCTCATGCGTTATTGGGAGGATATGGATGTCGCCGAGACTGCCGCCGCAATGGGCTGCTCCGAAGGCAGTGTGAAAACGCACTGCTCGCGGGCCACCCACACGCTGGCGCAAGCGCTCAAGGCCAAAGGAATCACGCTATGAGCTCCCTAGAAACCAAAGAACTCGAGTTCGCCCGCCAGGTGCGCCGCGCGCTCGACGAAAACGCCGCCAGCATTCCGTCCGCCACTGTCGATCGACTCGCCGCGGCGCGCCACGCCGCGCTCGCCCGCAAGAAGCCCGAAACCGTGAGTGCGCCCGTGTTCGTGCCGGCCTTCGCCGGCGCGGGCTTGCCTGCCGGCATGCCGCCAGCCGAACTGCCGCAGCGCCGCCGTTCGCCGCTGCGCCGCTTCGCGCTTGCGTGGCCGCTCGTCGCGCTGGTGGTCAGCCTCGTGGGGATCGCCTACTGGGAAGACCAGCAACGCACCGCCGAGCTCGCCGATATCGATGCCGCCATGTTAAGCGACGACCTGCCGCTCAATGCCTATCTCGACCACGGTTTCAACGCGTACCTTTCACGCGCCCACTGAGCGGGAGATTTCTCGGGTGAGTTACAAGCGCGGCCTGGCCGTTGTTTTCGGATGCACGATCGCGGCCCTGGTGTCGTTCGCCGCGACATATCCGCGCTTTTACCCGGGTCCGTCGACCGCCAGTGCGCCCGTCGCGGGCGGCAACGCCACCGCCAAGGCGCCCGCGCCCTCGCCCACGCTCGCCGTCGAATTGCCGAGCCTGCCCGGCAGCAACAGCCCAATGGCGTGGACGCGCCTGACTTCCGCCGAGCATATCGCGCTCGCGCCGTTCGAAGCCCAATGGGATTCGTTTAGCGACGAACGCAAGCGAAAATGGATCAAGATCGCGTCGCGTTACCCGAAGATGTCGCCCGATGCGCAAAAACGCCTACACGAGCGCATGACTGAATGGACCCGCATGACGCCCGATCAGCGGCGTGTCGCGCGAGAAAACTATCAGGTGTCGAAGGAATTGCCGCGCGAAGCCCGGCAGAACGCGTGGAAGGCCTATCAGCAACTGCCCGAAGAGCAGAAGGAACGGCTCGCCGCCAGCGAGCGCAAACGGCGGCCGAGCGTCGTCAGTGCGCCGCCGTCGGGCCGCAGTGAGATCAAGGGACTCGATCGGCTCGTGAATGCGCGTGAGCACGGCGCAAGCGGCGCCGCAGCCGTGAGCGCCGCGGCGGCCGCGTCGTTGCCGAGCCCGGCCGCCGCGCCGCCGATTCCCGCCGCCGGCAGCTTCGTGCCCGCTACGCCGGTGCCGGTTTCGCCGGCTGAAGCGCCGTCGATCTTCAACGGCTCCTGATCGGGCCCCACTGTGTCCCAGCCGCTTTCGACCCCTGCATTGCCCGCTGATGCAACCGGCAATGCGCCCACCGTAAGGCGGCGTCTCGCAGCGCTGCTGTACGAAGCGCTGATTCTGTTCGGCGTGGTGTTCATCGCCGGATATCTGTTCAGCACCCTGACCCAGCAACGCGACGGGCTGACCCATCACAACCTGCTGGCCGCATGGATCGGGCTCGTGGTCGGCGTGTACTTCGTCTGGTTCTGGACCCACAGCGGCCAGACCCTGCCGATGAAAACCTGGCGTCTGCGCGTCGTCGCCGCCGACGGTGCGCCGCTCTCCACCGGTCGTGCCGTAACCCGCTACGTGCTTGCGTGGCTGTGGTTTTTGCCGCCGCTCGCGCTGCATCCGCTGCTCGGTCTCAAGCTGCCGCAGACGCTCGCGATCGCAGGCATCTGGTTCGTGTTGTGGGCCGCCACCGGGCGCGTCGATTCGCAACGCCAGTTTCTGCACGATCGCCTCGCCGGCACTCGGGTCGTTAGCGTCTCCGGTTGAGCGGTTGAACCCGACGGGCAATTCTTTCGCTCTCCTGTTGGACCGGCGCCACATCGTGCGATCTGCAACGGCGGTTCTTTTGATGCGTTGATTTCCGCCGCCCGCGCTTTGCCGCTTCTCCCGCTGCACCGCCTCTCGCCCTTTGCCGAGTCTCCCGCTTCGCCACCTTTCGCCCTTTTCTGCGTCTCCCGCTGCACCGCCTCTCTCCCTCCGCCCTGTCTCCCGCTCCGCCACCTCTCGCCCTCCGCTGCGTCTCGCGCTTCACAGACCATCGCACCTCACACCAATTCGATTTCACTGCATCTTCCGCCTCGCATCTCACACCCCACCGCCCCCTCTCCCCACGCCCGCAGTAATAAGAACTTCTCATGACTGTCACGGCACAGTCACGCGCGCCCGGCCCAATACGGGCACCGCAACTCGACGCGTGAGCCATGGACCCCAAAACGTCCGCGACTTCCCTGTTCCGCCAGACCGGCCCGAGCGTCGACCCCGTCGCGTTCCTCCCGGAACCCAACCATAGCCACGGACGGCCGTTGCCCGTGGCGCCATTGCCGCTCGACGCCAACGCCGGCCAGCACGACGACGACCACGCCGCGCCGCACCGCTACCGCACCATCTGGCTCTCCGACATCCATCTCGGTTCGAGCGGCTGCCAGGCGCCCTATCTGCTCGATTTCCTGCGCCACAACGAGTCGGAGTATCTGTACCTCGTGGGCGACATCATCGACGGCTGGCAGTTGAAGAAAGGCTGGTACTGGCCGCAGGCGCACAACGACGTCGTGCAGAAGGTGCTGCGCAAGGCGCGCAAAGGCACCCAGGTGATCTACGTGCCCGGCAATCACGACGAAGCCGCGCGCCAGTTCTGCGACCTCGCGTTCGGCGACATCCACGTGCGCGGCGAGGCGTTTCACACCACGCTCGCCGGCAAGCGTCTGTGGATCGTGCACGGCGATCTGTTCGACGGCGTGATCCAGCACGCCAAGTGGCTCGCCTATCTCGGCGACACGCTCTACACCATGATCCTGATCCTGAACCGCTGGTTCAACCGGATCCGCAGCCGGCTCGGTTTTCCGTACTGGTCGCTATCGCAGTACCTGAAGCATCAGGTGAAGAACGCGGTGAATTTCATCTCGTCGTTCGAACGCGTGATGACCGACGAAGCGCGCCGCCGCGGCTGCGACGGCGTGGTCTGCGGGCACATCCACAAAGCCGAGATACGCGATATCGACGGCGTGCTGTATTGCAACGACGGCGACTGGGTCGAAAGTTTGTCAGCACTGGTCGAGACGTATGAAGGCGAACTCAAGGTGATCTACTGGACCGTGGTGCGCTCCCCTGAAGTGGGCGTGCAAAAGGCCCGGGCGACCGCGTAGTCCCTGCTTGTTAACTTCTCAATTGGGCCGAAACCGATGAAGATCATGATCGTCACCGACGCATGGGAACCGCAGGTCAATGGCGTCGTGCGCACGCTGAAAAACACCACGCGCGAACTCAGCGCACTCGGCCACCGCGTCGATCTGCTGACGCCGCTCGAGTTCAAGACGATCCCTTGCCCGACCTATCCGGAGATCCGTCTGTCGCTGCTGCCGCGCCGCAAGCTGCGCCAGCGTATCGACGCATTCGCGCCCGACGCCTTGCATATCGCCACGGAAGGTCCGCTCGGCATGGCCGCGCGCGCCTATGCGATTCAACACAAGCTGCCGTTCACGACCGCTTATCACACGCGTTTTCCGGAGTATGTGCAGGCGCGCTTCGGCATTCCGCTCGCCGCAACCTACAAGTTCCTGCACTGGTTTCACAAGCCGTCTCTGTCCGTTATGGCGCCCACGCCGGTCGTCAAGAGCGACTTGGAGAAATTCGGCTTCACCAACGTCGTGCTGTGGACGCGCGGCGTCGACCTGGACATCTTTCACCAGATGGACTCGAAGGTGCTCAATACCGCCCGGCCGATCTTTCTGTACGTGGGACGCGTGGCGGTCGAGAAAAACGTCGAGGCGTTTCTGAAGCTCGATCTGCCCGGCTCGAAGTGGGTGGCCGGTGAAGGCCCGGCGCTCGCCGAACTGAAGTCGCGCTATCCGCAAGCGAATTATCTGGGCGTGCTCACGCAGGCCGAACTGGCGAAGGTCTATGCGGCCGCTGACGTGTTCGTGTTCCCGAGCCGCACCGACACGTTCGGGCTCGTGCTGCTCGAAGCGCTCGCCTGCGGCACGCCCGTCGCGGCATATCCGGTCACCGGTCCGATCGACGTGCTCGGCGACGGCGGCGCCGGCGCGATGCACGAGGACCTGCGCGAAGCTTGCCTGGAAGCCCTGAAGATCGATCGCAACCATGCGCGCGCGTGGGCCGAACGCTTCTCCTGGGCGGCGGCCTCCGAGCAGTTCGCCGCGCATCTGAAGCCATTGCCGCGCGCAACGTACCGCGAGGAAAGTGCCGCCGCGTGACGCGGCGCGCCGAGCTGTCCATGCGAACCAGAACCTCTCCTGTGGCCCGCGCGTCGAACGGCGCGCTGCGTGCCGTCGATACCGACAGCACCGCCAGCATCGAACCGTTCGACGACGTGAGCGAACCAGGCACGCCGAATCATGCAGATCACGCGCATGGTTTGGACGGCATGAACGGCACGCGCGTGACGAACGACATGCGACACGCCCCGCCACGCGACGCACAAGACGAAACGCAGCACGACGCGCAGCACGAACCGCTCAGCCCCGACGATCCGCTCGCGCCGCTGCCCTTCAATCCGTACAAGGGCAATCGCGGCGTCACGCGCGCCTGGCACGCGATGAAAAATTCGCTCGCCGGGTTTCGCGTCGCGATCCGCGAGGAAAGCGCGTTTCGCCAGGAACTCACGCTCGCCGCGATCCTGATTCCGTGCGGCGTGCTGGTGCCGGTCGATCCGGTATCGCGCGTGTTGCTGCTCGGCTCCGTGCTGCTGGTGCTGATCGTCGAGTTGCTGAATTCGAGCGTGGAAGCGGCTATCGACCGCATTTCGCTCGAACGCCACGAACTCTCGCGACGCGCGAAGGATCTCGGCAGCGCGGCCGTGATGGTCGCGCTCGGCATGTGCCTGATGACGTGGCTGCTGATCGTCGGGCCGCTCGTCGCGCACTGGGTCAAGGCATGGCTGTGAAGCCACGCCGCGGCCGCTTCAGTGCAGCCGAACCGTAAGCGAACTGTGCGCGAAATCGCCGCGAATAATGAAAACCCTGAGTATTCGCTTGGTATAAGAACGCTCGGTTTATAATCGTTCGATACACCAACCGCGTCCGGGCGGATCACGCAAAGAGCGGCACGCCGCCGTGTGCCCCAGCCCGGCGTAACCAGGGCCGGACGACATGGAAGCCAAACCTCCCCGCCGCACGCGCGAACGGATTCTCGAACTCTCGTTGAAGCTGTTCAACGAAATCGGCGAGCCGAACGTCACGACGACGACGATCGCCGAGGAAATGGAAATCAGTCCAGGCAACCTGTACTACCACTTCCGCAACAAAGACGACATCATCAACAGCATCTTCAGCCAGTTCGAGCAGGAGATCGAAAAGCGTCTGCGTTTTCCCGACGACCATCGCGCGACCATCGACGAAATGTGGTCGTATCTGCAGTACATGGTCGATTTCACCTGGCGCTATCGCTTCCTGTATCGTGATCTGAACGATCTGCTGGCGCGCAATCGCACGCTCGAAACGCACTTCAAGCAGATCATCAGCCACAAGGTGCGTTTTGCGAGCCAGTTCTGCGAGCAGCTCGTGGCCGACGGCGAAATGGTCGCCACGCCTGAAGAACTGCACGTGATCGCCACCAACGTCGGCGTGATCGGCACGTATTGGCTCTCGTATCAGTTCGTGATGAACCCGCGCAAATACAACGAGCAGGAGGCGATTCGCGCGGAGCTGCATCAGGTGAGCGTGCAGATCGTCTCGTTGATGGCGCCTTATCTGCGCGGCCGCTCACGGCAGATTTTCGACGACCTCGTGTCGGGCAAACTGCCCAAACGCGAGTTTTACGACTACCTGCCGCCCAAGGAAGGCGCCGCGCCCCGCAACGAACCGAAGGACGCTTGAGCATGAAGTCGGTGTGTGTGTATTGCGGCTCCTCCAACGGGGCTAAACCGTTGTATGCCGAAGCGGCGCGCGCCTTTGGCCGCGCGCTGGTGCAAGCCGATCTGGCGCTCGTTTACGGCGGCGGCAAGGTCGGTCTGATGGGCGTGATCGCCGACACCGTGATGGCCGAAGGCGGCCGCGCGATCGGCGTGATTCCCGAACTGCTGGTCAGCAAGGAAGTCGGTCACAACGGCCTGACCGAACTGCACGTGGTGCCCGACATGCATCATCGCAAGAAGATGATGGCCGACCTGTCCGACGCGTTCGTCGCGATGCCGGGCGGCGCGGGTACGCTCGAAGAACTGTTCGAGGTCTACACGTGGGCGCAACTCGGCTACCACCAGAAAGCGGTGGCCGTGCTGAACATCGACGGCTTCTATGACCCGCTGATCAATCTGCTGCAGCATACCGTCGAAGAAGGCTTCATGCGCCAGACCTATTTCGACATCCTGCAGATCGACGCCGATCCCGCCGCGTTGATCGGCAAGCTGCAACGCTATCAGCCGCCCGCCAGCGACAAATGGGCGATCAAGCGCGACGCGGTCTGACTTTTCCCGAACGATGAGGTTGCGATGACGAAAGCCGTTCTGATCACCGGTGGCAGCCGCGGCATTGGCCGCGCAACCGCGCGTTTGCTGGGTGCGCGCGGCTGGTCCGTCGGCGTGAATTACGCGCAGAATCTCGCGGCAGCGCAAGACACCGCCGCCGATGTGGAACGGGCCGGCGGCCGCGCGTTGACGATCGCCGGCGACGTCGCGAACGAGGCCGACGTGCTGGCCATGTTCGACACGCTTGAACAGAAGTTCGGGCGGCTCGATGCACTCGTCAACAACGCGGGCATCGTCGCGCCGTCCAGCCAACTCGCCGACATGGACCTCGCGCGCCTGAAGCGCATGTTCGACGTCAACGTGCTCGGCGCATATCTCTGCGCACGCGAAGCCGCGCGGCGCATGTCCACCACGCGTGGCGGCGCGGGCGGCGTGATCGTGAACGTTTCGTCGGCGGCGTCGAGGCTCGGCTCACCGAACGAATACGTCGACTATGCCGGCTCGAAAGGCGCCGTCGACACCATGACGCTCGGCCTCGCCAAGGAACTCGGCCCGCAAGGCGTGCGTGTGAACGCGGTGCGCCCCGGCCTGATCGACACCGAGATCCACGCAAGCGGCGGCAAGCCCGAGCGCGCCGCGCAACTCGGCGCGACCACACCGCTGGGCCGCCCCGGCACGGCCGGTGAAGTGGCCGAGGCCATCGTCTGGTTGCTGAGCGACACCGCCTCGTATGTGACGGGCGCACTCCTCGACGTGGCCGGCGGCCGCTAGGCGTTTCGCGCGCGCTGATCGCAAATCTAGAACGATGAACCCGGTTCGCGCAGGAACGCGCTTTCTTCAGCCGTAGAAGAACGCCCGAGCAGCGCATTGCGATGCGGAAAGCGCCCGAACCGCTCGATGATTTCCGCGTGGCGCACCGCGGACCGATAATACGACGCGCCGCCCGGTTCAGCTTTCAGCAGTTTGAACAGTCGCAAAGATTCGCGCTGACCGGCGAGCGTCTCGTCGTGTTCGAAAGGCAAATAGGCGAACGCGCGATGATGCGCGCTCGGCAACAAGCGATCGGCGCCGCTTGCGATCATCTGCTGCGCGGTTTGCAATGCCTTGTGGTCGGCCGCGAACGCGCGCGATGTGCCACGATGACAATTGCGGGAAAACTGGTCGAGCACGATGACGAGCGCCAACGCGCCGAGCGGTGTGTCGGCCCAGTGGTCGAGCGTGGACTCGCATGCCGCATCGATCAGGGTTCCGAAGCGTTCACGCAGCATCGTGTCGAACGCCGCGTCGCGTGAAAACCAGCGTTTGTGCTGCTTACCGAACTCGGGCGTGCCCGGCGCGCCGAACCAGCAGTCGAGAACTTCGCGTGCCTGCGGAGGCAGAACGGCATAGTCCGCCGAAGTCGTGCGCGAAGTCTGCCCAGCCTCCTCAGCCATTGCGATTGCGCATCCAGTCGGCCGTTTCGAAGAACGAGCCGAGCAAGCGCTCTCTCAGCGGCTCCGCGAGCCCGATATCTTCCATCGCCCACGCCATGCATCTGAGCCACTGATCGCGCTCGCCGGATGCGATCGCGAACGGCAGATGCCGCGCGCGCAGACGCGGATGACCGAAGCGGCTGATGTAATGATCCGGACCGCCCAACCATCCGCATAAAAACCAGAAGAACTTGTCGCGCGAACCGTCGAGCGATTGCGGATGCAACGCCCGAATTCCGGCGAAGTCTGCTTCAAGATCCATCAGATCGTAAAAGCGGTCCACCAGTTCGCGCACGCGCGCCTCGCCGCCCACCAGTTCGAAGGCCGTGGGCTGCGCCGTGGACACTTCGTCGTTCAAATCACTCATACCCACTCACCAACCAGAAAAAAGGAATTCACGCATCCCGCAGCGATTGCAACGCGGGCCGCGCCAGCACATGCCGCAAGCTCAGCCAGCCGCCCGCGCCGGCGCACGCGATGCCGGCAGCAATGCCCGCCGGCAAGAGCCAGGGATCGAAGCTCAGATAAAACTCGAACACGCGCGTTGCCAGCACGTAGCCGATAGCCTGCGCGCCCACCGCCGCCATCAGACCCGCCAGCGCGCCCACCGCGACAAACTCGGCGACCTGCACCGAGCGCACCTGACGATGCGACGCACCTAATGCGCGCAGCAGCGCGGATTCTCGCATGCGCTCATCACGCGTGCCGGCGAGCGCCGCGTACAGCACGAGTACACCCGCGGCAAGCGTGAACGCGAACAGGAACTGCACCGCGCCGATCACCTGCTGCAACACGCGCTGCACCTGCGCGAGAATCGGACCGGTATCGATCGCCGTGAGGTTCGGATAAGTGGAGATCAGGCCGTCGATAGTCGACTGCTTCTCCTGCGGCAGATGGAAGCTCGTGATGAACGTCGCCGGAAAATCCTGCAATGCGGCGGGCGGCATCAGCACGAAGAAGTTGACCTTGAACGAACCCCAGTCGAGCTTGCGCACACTCGTGACGGGCGCGTCGATCTGCAAGCCGGTCACGTCGAAACGCAGCATGTCGCCGGGCTTCACGTTGATCAGCTTGGCGAGGCCCTGCTCGATCGAAATCTGCGGCGTGGTTGTGTCGCCATACCACGTGCCGGCGGAGAGTCGATTGTCGTCGGGCAACTCGGTGGTGTACGACAGATTGAACTCGCGATCCACGAGACGTTTGGCGTCGTCACCCTTGAACGCATCCGGATTGACCGGCTTGCCGTTGATCGCCGTCAGCCGGCCGCGCACCATCGGCGAAAGCACCGTGCCCGGCACGCCGTGGGTGCTCAGATAGTGTGTGACGGCGTCGCGCTGATCAGGCTGGATATCGATGATGAATTCGTTCGGCGCATCGGGCGGCGTCGATTTGCGCCAGCCGGCCACGAGGTCGTTACGCGTCATCGCAATCAGCAACAGACACATCAGCCCGATGCCGAGCGCGGTGATCTGCAATGCGCTCGCGCTGCTGCGCCGTTCGAGCGATGCCAGCGCATAGCGCCAGCCGATTCCCGCATTCACGCGCTCGCTGCGCACCACGCGCGCCGCGCCCCACAACGCGAGCCGCGCGATGCACGCGAACACCAGCAGCCCGCCCGCAAAGCCGCCCGCCACGATCCCGCCGAGCTTTAACTCGCCGGCCGCGACGATCAGCAGCGCCGCGAACAGCACGATGCCGAGCGCGTAAGCCGCCCATGCGGTGCGGCCCGCCTCGCCCCATTCACGGCGCAGCACGCGCACCGGCGGCACTCTTGTGAGCGGCAACAGCGGCGGTAACGCGAAGCCCAGCAACAGCACGAGACCCGCCGCGATGCCTTCGAGCGCCGGCCATGCGGTCGGATATGGCAGCGCGACATCGATCAGACTGCCGAGCCACGTGAGCAACGCGAGGTGCCCCAGATAACCGAGCGCCACACCCAGCGCGCCGCCGATCAACCCGAGCCCCACGAATTCGAGCGTGAAGAGCGCGCGCAGTGTCGCCTGACTGACGCCGAGGCAACGCAGCACTGCGCAGCCGTCCAGATGCCGGCGCATGTATCGATGCGCGGCCATCGCAATCGCCACGGCCGCCAGCAACGCGGTGAGCAGCGAGACGAGCGTGAGGAAATGACTCGCGCGGTCGAGTGTCTGGCGCACTTGCGGCTGCCCGTCCTGCAACGATTCGAGCGCGACGCCGCGCATCTTGCCGCCGTCCACGCGGTCGTGCGCGAATTGCGCGAAACGCGCCACCGCTTCGTCGGGCCCCGCGACCAGCAAGCGGTACGTCACGCGGCTGCCGTAAGCGATGAGGCCGGTCGACGGCACGTCGTCGGCGCGCAGCATCAGGCGCGGCGAGAAATTGACGAACGAGAAACCGCGGTCGAGTTCGCGCGTGATGACCGCGCCGATCGTGAAATTGCGATTGCCGACTTTCACCGTATCGCCGACATGCACCTTCAGCGCGTCGAGCAACGCCTGATCGACCCACACAACGCCCGGCGGCGGAATCGATCGCGCCGGATAGTCCGCCGCGCCCGGCGCCGCGGCAATGCGCAGCGCGCCGCGCAGCGGATAACCGGGCGACACCGCCTTGATGGCGGCGAGCCGCGAGACCGGCTGCGCGCCGGTCGAGTTGATCATGCTGGGAAAGATCGCCGTGCTGGCGGTGTTCAAACCGAGCGCTTTGGCTTGCCCGGCGAATTGCGGATCGACCGGATGATCGGCCCGCACGATGAAGTCGGCGGCGATCATGCGTCGCGCGTCGCGCTCGAGCCCCTGGTGCAAACGGTCAGCCAGAAAGCCGACACTCGACAAAGCCGCCACGGCCAGCACCAGCGCCAGCAGCAGCATCGTCAATTCGCCCGCGCGCCAGTCGCGCGACGTCATACGAACGGACTGGCGCAACAGATCCCTACCGCCGAACCGGCGCGTCGGCGGTGTCGCCATGCGCGCCGCGGAACCCCGTACCGTATCGCTCAATCGTGCCTGCTCCTGGCAAAGCGCGACACCATGTGCGTCGCCATGCCGCGAAAACCGCCCTGGACCCCACGCCAGAGCCGCGGCAACGCCCAGCCGGCCAGCATCAGGAAGCCCACCATCAACACCAGAAAGAGGAGCGGCACGAACAGCGCGAGCAACATGCCGCCGAACACGAGCCCGTCTTCAGCCGTCGAGGTCACGACATTCGACACCGGTTCCGGCGACAGGTTGATCAGCGCGCGCGTCCCCGCTTTGGCGAGGTGCGCCGTGCCCGCCAGCGTCCCGCCCGCGAGCGCGGCCACGGTCAACAGCGCCGGATCGGCATGGCCGAGCGCACCGGCGGCCAGCACGGCGCCCGCCGGAATGCGGATAAAGGTATGAACCGCGTCCCACAGCGAATCGAACGCGGGAATCTTGTCGGCGAGAAATTCGGTGACGGTCAGCACGCCCGCCACGCCGATCACCCAAGGCGAGGACAATGCGGACAGCGTATCGGGAAGATGAACGAGGCCCAGACGGGCGAACACGCCGGCCAGCAGGACCGTCAGATAGAGGCGCAGACCGCTGCCCCACGAGAGGCCCGCAGCGAGCGAAAGTGATTCAAGCATGGCCGCCTCCGGGCGCGCTGTGCGTGCCGGGCGGCTTCGACGGGCCAATAATGGGGGAGCCGCACCGAAGTCGTCAGACCCGCGCCAAGCCGGCCGCGCCAAATGGGCCGCGGACAATGTCAGGTTGGATTCGATCTCATTATAGCCACGTTAATTCGCAGAACGCAGAGCGGCGAATAAATGGGGAGTTCGATGCGGGCGCGAGCCGGGCGCCGCCGGACTCAACGGATACGTCCGGCGACGGGATCGAATACGGCGCTCAATGCCCGGAAGAGAGCTTCAACCCGATCAGTCCGATCACGATGAGCGAAGCGCTGGCAACCCGGGCGACGGTCAACGCCTCGCCCATCATCACGATTCCGAAGATGAACGCGCCGACTGCGCCGATGCCGGTCCACACCGCGTAGGCCGTGCCGAGCGGCAACTGGCGCATGGCCATGGCGAGCAGTATGAAGCTGCCGAGCGCCGTCACGACCGTGAACACGGAGGGCCAGAGACGAGTGAAACCGTCGGAGGTTTTAAGACCGGCCGCCCAGGCGACTTCGAGCAAACCGGCGATCAACAGAAGAATCCAGGGCATGAGACAGCTCCATGGTGAGATGGGGCCGTCCCCGTTCGTGAAACCGCAAGGTCGTCCTTACGAAATGTAATTATACCGGGATCGCCGGTAAGCCGCCGGGAACGACTCGCGACAAGAGATCGCGCCGGCCGTGGCGGATTCACCACAGTGCGCCGCCAGGCTGCGTCAACGCACCGCATCACAGCGTGCCATCACAGCGCCGCGTCACATCACCGCCTCAAGCCGCGCCCACCAGCCGGTATCCCACCCCGGTTTCCGTGATGATATGTTCCGGCTGCGCCGGATCGCGCTCGAGCTTGCCGCGCAGATGCGCCATATAGATGCGCAGATAGTGATGGCTCTCGACATGCGACGGCCCCCACACGTCGCGCAGCAACTGGCGGTGCGTGAGCACGCGGCCGGCGTGGCGCACCAGCGTGGCGAGCAGCCGGTATTCGATCGGTGTCAGGTGGACGGCCGCGCCGTCGCGGCTCACCTGCCGCAAGGCCAGGTCGACGGTCACGGCGCCGAAGCGCACTTGCGGCGACTCGTTCGCACCACCCTGATTGCGCCGCCGCATATGCGCGCGGATTCGCGCGAGCAACTCGGACACGCCGAACGGCTTGGTGAGGTAGTCGTCCGCGCCGGCATCGAGCGCGGCGACTTTCTCGCTTTCCTGCGTGCGCGCCGACAGCACGATCACCGGCAATTCGCTCCAGCCGCGCAGTTCGCGGATCACGTCGAGGCCGTCGGTGTCGGGCAGGCCAAGATCGACGATCACCAGATCGGGCTTGCGCGTGGCGGCTTCGACGAGACCCTGCTTGCCGGTTTCGGCGTCGTGCACGACGATGCCCTCGCCTTCCAGCGCCGTTCGCACAAAGCGGCGAATCTGCTTTTCGTCTTCGATCAGGACGACGGTGATGCTCGGGTCACTCATGGGTAGGCTTGGCAAGCGGGTTAGGAATTGGTTCGCTGTCGGTGTCGGCGTGCGTCAAAGCATCGGCGTCTTCGTCTTCGAGTGCGTCCGGTGCGTCGGGCGGCGTTTCCACGGGCAGCGTGAACCAGAAGCGCGCGCCTTCCACATGGCCGTCCGCCGACACGCGATTGAGCGCGCCGATTGTACCGCCGTGCGCTTCCACGATCGCGCGGCAGATCGCAAGCCCGAGACCGATGCCCGGCTTGGCCGATTCTTTCTCGCCACGCGTGAACTTCTCGAACACACGCGCTTCCATGCCGGCGGGCAGGCCCGGGCCGTCATCGTCGACAGTGACGCGCACGAACGACTTGCCGTCCGCGTCGAGACGCTGCGCGCCGATCGTCAACGGCGTGGTCGGCGCCGTGTATTTGGCCGCGTTTTCGAACAGGTTGGAAAAGAGCCGCTCCATCAGCACGGCGTCGAGGTGCAAGAGCGGCAAGTCGGCGGCCAACTTCACCTGCACCGGATGATTCGCCAGCACGCGTTTGCACGCGCGCAGCGCGGCCCCCACGGTTTCTTCGAGCAGCGTCCATTGCTGATTAAGTTGCAGACTGCCCGCCTGCAGGCGAGCCATGTCGAGCAGATTCGTGACGATGCCGGTCATGCGCAGCGCCTCCTCGTGAATCGCTTCGACCAGTTCGCCGTTGGGCTGCGTATCAGGCGATTGCGCGAGCATCGACGAGAAGCCGACGATGGTCGTCAACGGCGTGCGCAGATCGTGCGAGATCGCCGACAACAACGAGTTGCGCAGGCGCTCCGACTCCATGTTCACGAGCGCGTCGCGCGCGATGTCCACGTAGTGCACCCGTTCCAGCGCGAGCGCGATCTGCGCGGCGAACGCGTCGAGCATGCGCTGCTGTTCGGGCACGTCGAGTTCGCCCTCGTTGCGCATCACGACCGCCAGCACGCCGCGCGTACGCATGGGCGCCTTGAGCGGCAGGTAGAGGGCCGCGGCGGCCGGCAGCGTGTCGGTGCCGTGACCGGCCGGCTTCTGCTGATCGTAGACCCATTGGCCGACGTCGCTATCGAGCATCTCGCCTTCGAGCGTGACCGCCGCGTCGGGATCCTCGATCTTCTGTTTGACCTGATCGGCGCTATCCGGCAACAGAATCGCGACGCGTGCGCCGAACACCTCGCTCACATGACGGCTGCCTATGCCGACGATCTGCTCCGTGGTCAACGCCGCGGCCAGCTCGCGCGCCATCGCGTACATTGCGCCGGTGCGTTGCTCGCGCCGCCGCGCCACGCTCGCCTCACGGCGCAGGCTCGAGGTGAGATGGCTGATCACCAGCGAAGTCAGCAGCATGCCGAAGAAGGTCAGCAGATACTGCGTGTCCGAGACCGACAGCGACATGCGCGGCGGCACGAAGAAGAAATCGAACGCGGCCACGCTCATGAACGACAGCACCACACCGGGCCCGCGCCCGAGCTTCACCGCGGCGAAGATCACGCCGAGCAGATACAGCATGACGAGGTTGGTCAGATCGATATGGTCGATCAACTGGCTCGACAGCAGGGTGATGGCCGCGCAGATCGCCAGCGCGAAAGCGTAGGCGCGCGGCGGCGAGCGGCGTTCGCGCGCGGCGCTCAATGCATCGCGCCAGGCGTTCGCGGTGGTGTTCAAAAGATGCCGATGCTCGCCGCCGTCGCGTTCGGAAGAAGCGCGAATCAGCGTGAGATCGAGATCGCCCGCTGCCGTTTCGGCGATACGCTCGCCGAGGGGCTTGCGCAACCAGCGCTGCAGGCCCGTGCGCGCCGACGCGCCGGCCACGAGCTTCGACACGTTGCGAGCCTGCGCGTAGCCGATCAATGCGGCGGCCGCGTCGGCGCCCGCCAACGTCGCGGTTTCGGCGCCGAGTTCAGCGGCGAGCTTCAGCGCGTTCAGCGTGCGTTCACGGCGCGCATCCGGCAAACGCTGCAGCGCGGGCGTCTCGACATAGACGGCAATCCAGTCGGCCTTCAGGCTGGCGGCAAGACGCGCCGCCGCGCGCACCAGCATCGGCGCTTCCGGGCCGGGGCCGACGCACACCAGCAAGCGCTCGCGCGCCTGCCAGATGCGCTGGATCGAACGGTCGGCGCGATACTCCCGCATCTGCGCATCGACGCGATCCGCGGTGCGGCGCAGCGCCAACTCGCGCAACGCGATCAGGTTGCCTTTGCGAAAGAAGTTGCGCACCGCGCGTTCGGCCTGCTGCGGCAAATACACTTTGCCGTCGCGCATGCGGTCAAGCAGTTCCTCGGCCGGCAAGTCGACCAGCGTGACTTCGTCGGCGCGATCGAACACGCGATCCGGCACGGTCTCCCAGACGCGAATGCCGGTGATCTGCCCGACCACGTCGTTCAGACTTTCGAGGTGCTGGACGTTGACCGTCGTATAGACGTCGATGCCCGCGTCGAGCAGTTCGTAGACGTCCTGCCAGCGCTTCAGGTGGCGCGCGCCCTGCACGTTCGAATGCGCGAGCTCGTCGACGAGAATCAGTTGCGGCTTGCGGGCGAGCGCGGCGTCCAGATCGAACTCGCCGAGCTTGCGGCCGCGATACTCGATCTGCGCGAGCGGCAGCACGTCGAGGCCTTCGAGCAGCGCCGCGGTTTCGCTGCGGCCATGGGTTTCGGCGATGCCGACCACCACGTCCGCGCCTTCATCGTAACGGCGGCGCGCGGCCTGCAACATCGCATAGGTTTTGCCGACGCCGGCCGACGCGCCGAAAAAAATCTTCAGCCTGCCTCGCTGACGTTTTTCTTCGTCGCGTTGCAGCTTGTCGAGCAGCTCATCGGGATCGGGGCGGTTCATGCTCAATGGTTTTCATCGTTGGGCGAGCGTCAGTCTACGCATGGTGGCACGGCGGCGGCGCGGCCGCAAATGGCGGGGGCCGCTCATGGCGGCCAGCACAGATCGCTTCGCGCCGCGGCTACGCTCATGCCGCACCGCCATCATGCGCGCTACGCCGCGCCGTCAAAAGCCAAAGGCGGAGTCGCGAGGACGCCGCCTTTGCGAAACGCTGCGCCTCAGAGGCTCAGAGGATCAGCCGCGCTTCATCTCGTCCAGCGCCAGGTTCAGTTGCAGCACGTTCACGCGCGGCTCGCCCAGAATGCCGAACTGACGGCCGCTCGTATAACGGTCCACCAGCGCCTGCACGTCGTTCGGCGCGAGCTTGCGAGCCTTGGCGACGCGCTCGATCTGATAAGCCGCCGCAGCCGGGCTGATCTCAGGATCGAGACCGCTGCCCGACGACGTCACCAGATCGACCGGCACCGGCTTGGACATATCCGTGCCGGCGGCTTTCAGCGCGTCGATGCGGCCTTTGATTTCGTCGAGCAAGGCCGGGTTGGTCGGGCCGAGATTCGACCCGCTCGAACCCTGCGCGTTGTACGGCATCGGGCTGGTGGCCGACAGACGGCCCCAGAAGTACTGCGGCGCGTCGAACTGCTGGCCGATCAGCTTCGAGCCGACCACCTTGCCGTCCTGTTCGAGCATGCTGCCGTTGGCCTGATCGTGGAAGGCCGCCTGACCGACTGCCGTCATCACCGCCGGATAAGCCAGCCCCGTGACGGCGGTGAGCACCGCGAACAGCACGATCAACGGACGGAACAGATTTTTCATGATGAATGATTCCTCTTGAACTAGCGACTAGCGCTCAGACCCAACCGAACGCGGCCAGCACCATATCGATCAGCTTGATGCCGATGAACGGCACGATGATCCCGCCCAAACCGTAAATGAGCAGATTGCGGCGCAGCAGGATCGCCGCACCCAGCGCGCGATAACGCACGCCCTTGAGCGCCAGCGGAATGAGCAGCACGATGATCAGCGCGTTGAAGATCACCGCCGACATGATCGCCGAAGCCGGCGTGGCCAGGTGCATCACGTTCAGCGCGTTCAGTGCCGGATAGGTCGTGGCGAACGCAGCCGGAATGATCGCGAAGTATTTGGCGACGTCGTTGGCGATCGAGAACGTGGTGAGCGAGCCGCGCGTCATCAGCATCTGCTTGCCGATCTCGACGATCTCGATCAGCTTGGTCGGATTCGAATCGAGGTCGACCATGTTGCCCGCTTCCTTCGCGGCCTGCGTGCCGGTGTTCATCGCCACCGCGACATCGGCCTGCGCGAGCGCCGGGGCGTCGTTGGTGCCGTCGCCGGTCATCGCGACGAGGCGGCCTTCGGCCTGGTGCGCGCGGATCGTGGAGAGCTTCGCTTCCGGCGTGGCTTCGGCGAGGAAATCGTCGACGCCCGCTTCCGCGGCGATCGCGGCGGCGGTCAAGCGGTTGTCGCCTGTCACCATGATGGTCTTGATACCCATCTTGCGCAGTTCGGCGAAACGTTCCTTGATGCCGCCCTTCACCACGTCCTTCAACTCGATCACGCCGAGCACGCGCGCGCCCTGCTCGCCCTTCTCCGCGACCACGAGCGGCGTGCTGCCGCGGCGCGCGACTTCGGCGACCGCGTTGCTGACTTCGTTCGGGAAACGTCCGCCGTTGGCTTCGACATAGTTCTTCACCGCGTCGGCCGCGCCCTTGCGGATTTCACGGCCCGGCAGATCGACGCCGCTCATGCGCGTTTGCGCGGTGAACGCGAGGAACACAGCATGCAGCGACGCCATATCGCGTTGACGGATATTGAAGCGCTGTTTCGCCAGCACGACGATACTGCGGCCTTCCGGCGTTTCATCGGCGAGCGACGAGAGTTGCGCCGCATCCGCGAGCGCTTCTTCCGTCAAGCCCGGCGCGGGCACGAATTGCGACGCCTGGCGATTGCCGAGCGTGATGGTGCCGGTCTTGTCGAGCAGCAGCACGTCGACGTCGCCGGCGGCTTCCACCGCGCGGCCCGAGGTGGCGATCACGTTGGCCTGCATCATGCGGCTCATGCCGGCCACGCCGATCGCGGACAACAGCCCGCCGATGGTGGTCGGAATCAGACACACCAGCAGCGCGACCAGCGCGGTGATCGTCACCACGTGGCCGGCCTTCGCGGCTTCGACCGAGAACATCGAGAACGGCAGCAGCGTGGCGGTGGCCAGCAGCATGACGATCGTCAACGCGACCAGCAAAATGGTCAGCGCGATTTCGTTCGGCGTCTTCTGACGCTTCGCGCCTTCCACCATCGCGATCATGCGGTCGAGGAACGCCTCGCCCGGGTTCGCCGTGACGCGCACCACGATCCAGTCCGACAGCACGCGCGTGCCGCCCGTCACCGACGAAAAGTCGCCGCCCGACTCGCGGATCACCGGCGCGGATTCGCCCGTGATTGCCGATTCGTCGACCGACGCGACACCTTCGACCACTTCGCCGTCGGCCGGAATCACGTCACCGGTTTCGACCAGCACGACGTCGCCCTTGCGCAGGTCGGAAGCCGTCACAATGCGGATCGGCGACTTCGGATGCGGCTCGTTCAACTTCTTGGCCATCACGTCTTTCTTCGCGCTGCGCAGCGACGCCGCCTGGGCCTTCGAGCGGCCTTCGGCGAGCGCTTCCGCGAAGTTGGCGAACAGCACCGTGAACCACAGCCACAAGGTGACCGCGAGAATGAAGCCCGCGGGCGCCTCGGCCTGGCCGCCGAGCGCGGCGATCCAGAGAATGGTGGTGAGAATGCTGCCCACGTACACGCAGAACATCACCGGATTGCGGAACTGCGTGCGCGGCGTGAGCTTCTTGAAGGAGTCCACGATCGCCGGGCGCACCAGCGCCGGGTCGAACATGGACCTGGTTGCATTATGTTCAGTCATTGAATCCTCGAATTTCCCGTTTGCGCGTGATCACTCGTTTTCATCGCGGGTCTCAATGGGCGCCCATCATCATCAGATGTTCGACACCAGGACCCAGCGCGAGCGCAGGCACATAAGTCAGCGCGCCGACCAGCAGCACCGTGCCGAGCAGCAGCACGACGAACAGCGGTCCATGCGTGGGCAGCGTGCCGCCGGTCACGCCGATGCGCTTTTTCGCGGCGAGCGAGCCGGCAATCGCGAGCACCGGAACGATCGTGCCGAAGCGGCCGAACCACATCGCAATCGCCGTGAGCCAGTTGTAGAACGGCGTGCCCACGGTGAGGCCCGCGAACGCGCTGCCGTTGTTGTTGGCGGCCGAGCTGAACGCGTAGAGGATTTCGGAGAAACCGTGCGCGCCGGGGTTGAGAATGCCGGCCTTGCCCGCGTCGCTCAACACCGCGATCGAGGTGCCCACCAGCACCAGCAGCGGCGTGAGCAGCACGACGATCGACACCATCTTCATCTCGTACGCTTCGATCTTCTTGCCGACGTATTCCGGCGTGCGGCCGATCATCAGGCCCGCCACGAACACGGCCAGCAGCGCGAACACGAGCATCCCGTACATACCGGAACCCACGCCGCCGAAGATCACTTCGCCCAGTTGCATCAGCAGCATCGGATACAGGCCGCCGATCGGGGTGAGCGAATCGTGCGTGTTGGCGACCGCGCCGCACGAAGCCGCAGTGGTCGCAACCGTGAAGATGCCCGACTGCGCGATGCCGAAGCGCGTTTCCTTGCCTTCCGCATTGCCGCCCGACTGCAACGCATTGGCCGATTGATCGACGTGCAATGCGGCGATGGCCGGATTGCCGGTCTGCTCCGCGCTGATTTCGCCGAACACGCAAACCGCGAAAGCGATCGTCATCGCGGCGAGCACGGCCACGCCTTGCCGGCGGTCCGCGATCATGCGACCGAACACCAGCGCCAGCGCCGCCGGGATGAGCAGGATCGAGAAGATCTGCAGGAAGTTCGAGAACGGCGTCGGGTTTTCAAACGGATGCGCCGAGTTGCCGTTAAAGAAGCCGCCGCCGTTAGTGCCCAGCATCTTGATCGCTTCCTGCGATGCAACCGGACCCATGGCGAGCGTTTGCGTCTTCACCGGCGTATCGACCGTCACCGGATTGCCCTTCGCGTCCTTCACCGGATTGCCTTGTGCGTCGAGCTTCGGCGCGGCATAGGTGGTGGTCTGCAAGGTCGGCACGTCTTCATACGACTTGAAGTTCTGGATCACGCCCTGGCTCATCAACAGCGCCGCGATGATCGCCGACATGGGCAGCAGCACGTAGAGCGTCACGCGCGTCAGGTCGACCCAGAAATTGCCGATGGTTTGCGCGGTGTGGCGCGCAAAGCCGCGAATCAACGCGATCACCACCACGATGCCGGTGGCGGCCGAGAAGAAATTCTGCACGGTGAAACCGAGCATTTGCGTGAGATAGCCGACGGTTTGTTCCGGCGTGTAATCCTGCCAGTTCGTGTTGGTCACGAAACTGACTGCCGTGTTGAACGCGCCGTCCACCGTCATCGGGCCGAACTGTTGCGGGTTGCCCGGCAGCCAGCCTTGCACGCGCAACAGCACATAGAGAAACGCCACGCCGAGCGTGTTGAACGCGATCGTGGCGATCGCGTAGTGCTTCCAGCTCATTTCCGTGGAAGGATCGACGCCCGCGATGCGATACAGCAAGCGTTCGACGGGACCGCCGAGGCGCACCACGCGCGAGCTGCCGTCCATCACGGCGCTCAGATAACGGGCCATCGGCACCGCGGCTGCCAGCAGCACGACGATGAACAGGCCCGCTTGCAGGACATTGTTGGAGTTCATTCAATGTCCTCCGCGCGCAGCAGCGCATAGACCAGGTAGACGAACAGCAGCGCGGTCGCCGCACCGGACAACCAGAGAATCCAGCTCATGAGCGCGCTCCCTGACCACGGCGGAACTGCATCAACTTCTCGCAGCCGGCAATTAACGCAAAGGTCAGTGCGGCGAACAGCACCAGGCCCCCGACATACAGCACATCCATTTTTGTTCTCCATTACACGGACTTTGGATGGGTGCAACGTTATGCCGAACCGCGTAAAGGGCTGGTCAAAGATGGGAGGGCGTGTATAAAAATCGCGTAAACGGGAAAGGCCGTTCCATCGCAAGACGGAACGGCCTTGTGCATGCCTGGCATGGGTTTACGGCGTGACGCGCCGACTTTTCCAGTGCGTCGAGCGCGACTTCGAGGATCGCGCGATTTTTGTAGGGCTTACGGCACGTTTATGCCGCGACGCCTCACGGCAGCAGAACCGTCGAGCCCGTGGTGCGGCGTCCTTCGAGATCCGCGTGCGCCTTTCCGACATCCGCCAGCGCGTAACGCTGATTGATGCTCGTCTTCACCTTGCCCGACACCAGCATGTCGAACAGCTCGGCGGACATCGCCTCGTAGTCGCTGCGTTTGGCGATATAGGTGAAGAGCGTCGGACGCGTAAAGAACAGCGAACCGCGCCCGGCGAATTCAGAAGAATCGATCGGCGGCAACGGCCCCGACGCGTTGCCGAAGCTCACGAACATGCCGAGCGGCGCGAGGCAATCGAGCGAGCCCGCAAACGTGTCTTTACCGATCGAGTCGTACACCACCGGCACGCCCGCGCCGTTGGTGATCTCGCGCACGCGCTTGGTGAAGTTCTCGCGCGTGTAGACGATCGCGTGGTCGCAGCCGTGCGCCGTGGCGATCTGCGCTTTTTCATCCGAGCCGACCGTGCCGATCACCGTCGCGCCGAGCGCCTTTGCCCATTGGCACACCAGCAGGCCGACGCCGCCCGCCGCCGCCTGAATCAGGATCGTGTCGCCGGCCTTCACCGGATACGTGCGACGCAGGAGATATTGCGCGGTCAGGCCTTGCAGCATCACCGAGGCGGCCTGCTCGTCGCTCAGGGCATCGGGCACCTTCACGACCTGCGCGGCCTGCAGCACGCGCTCCTGCGTGTACGCGCCGGGCGGACGCGCCACGTAGGCAATGCGATCGCCCACCTTGAGACCGCTCACGCCCGCGCCGAGCGCCGTCACCTCGCCGGCCGCCTCCATGCCGAGGCCGCCTGGCAACGGCAACGGATACAGGCCCGTGCGGAAGTACACGTCGATATAGTTGAGTCCAACCGCCGTCTGTTTGACGCGGATCTCGCCCGCGCCCGGCTCGCCGACTTCGACGTCGACCCACTTCATGACCTCCGGGCCGCCGGTTTTATCGAATCGGATTGCTTTGACCATCATGTCTCCTTGGGGTTGGGTTGGAATTGGAGCGTGCCGCGTGTGCAATGCCGCTGATCTCAGACCTGTTGCGTGAGGCGCAAGGTCAGCGAATCGAGCACCATGCGCGCGGTCGAAATGTTGGTCGCGCACGGAATGTTGTGCACGTCGCACGCGCGCACCAGGGCGTTGATGTCCGGCTCGTGCGGCTGCGGTGTCATGGGGTCGCGCAGGAAGATCACCATGTCCACACGTCCTTCCGCGAGTTGCGCGCCGATCTGCAGGTCGCCGCCGTGCGGGCCGGACAGCATCCGCTCGACCGCGAGGCCATGCGCGTCGGCGATGCGCCCGCCGGTCGTGCCGGTCGCCACGATGTTGCAACGCCTGAGCGTGTCGACGTATTCGCCGGCCAGTTTGACGATGTCGTCTTTTTTATGATCGTGCGCGATCAGCGCGATACGGGTGGTCATGACGTAAGACTCCTGAAACCGTTGTGATTGTCGTTGTTGTAGTGATGATGGAACTGCCGCAACTGCCGATCAGAACGTGCCCGGATAGGCGCCGCCGTCGATCAGCCAGTTCTGCCCGGTAATGTAGCCGGCATGCACGCTGCACAGGAACGCACAGGCGCGGCCGAATTCGTCGCGGTTGCCGAAACGGCCGGCGGGGATCGTCTTCATGCGCTGCTTGCGGGCGTCGTCGACGGAAATGTTTTGCGACTTGGCCTGCGCCGCGAAGGTCACGGCAATGCGGTCGGTGTCGAAAATTCCCGGCAGCAGGTTGTTGATGGTCACACCGGTGGGCGCGACCTTGCGCGCGAGGCCCGCGACGAAGCCGGTCAGCCCCGAACGCGCGCCGTTGGATAACCCGAGCACGTCGATCGGCGCCTTCACCGCGGAACTCGTGATGTTGACGATACGCCCATAGCCGCGCTCGCTCATCGAGTCGATGGTTGCGCGAATCAGCTCGATTGGCGTGAGCATGTTGCTCTCCAGCGCGCGGATCCAGTCTTCATGCGTGAAGTTGCGGAAGTCGCCCGGCGGCGGACCACCCGCGTTATTCACCAGAATGTCCGGCTGCGGACAGGCGGCGAGCGCCGCGGCGCGGCCTTCGGGCGTGGTGATGTCGCAGGCCACCGTCTTCACTTCCACGCCGCTTTGCTGGCGGATCTCCGCCGCGGTGGCTTCGAGCGTCTCGGCGGTGCGCGCGACGATCGTCAGGTTGACGCCCTCGGCGGCGAGCGCTTCCGCGCAGCCGCGGCCGAGTCCCTTGCTGGCCGCGCAGACCAGCGCGGTGCGTCCTGCGATTCCCATGTCCATGTGTATTCACCTCGTGAAGTTGTGCGTCGTGAGAAAGCGCCAGGCGGCCTCAGCTTTTTCCCCGCTCGTGAGTCTCGCCCGAAGCGCCGGGTCCGGCGGGCTCCCGTGGCGAAGTTTCCCCCGATTCTAGAAGAATCGGTGCCGGACTGCGCCGGCTCGCTGCAATCTCCGGTATCTTCGGAGCGCACTCTTTCGGTAAACTTGCGCCGTGGCGCGTCCGCCAGCCAGCCGGCCCCCCGGCCATGCGGCGCGCCGAACCGATCCCTCTAGCCGCCGCTTGCGCCCCCGCCATGACTCAGGACAGCCGTTTCCCCAATCTCTTCATCCTCGATCACCCGCTGATCCAGCACAAGCTGTCGCATATGCGCGACCGGGACACCTCGACCCGCACGTTCCGCGAACTGCTGCGTGAAATCACGCTGCTGATGGGCTACGAAATCACCCGCAACCTGCCCATGACCACGCGCCGCCTGACCACGCCGCTCGTCGAGATCGACGCGCCGGTGATCGCCGGCAAGAAGCTGGCGATCGTGCCGGTGCTGCGCGCCGGCATCGGCATGTCGGACGGCCTGCTGGAACTGGTGCCGTCGGCGCGGGTGGGCCACATCGGCGTGTATCGCGCTGAAGACCATCGCCCTGTCGAATATCTGGTGCGCCTGCCCGACCTCGAAGATCGTGTGTTCATTCTGTGCGATCCGATGGTCGCGACCGGCTATTCCGCCGTGCACGCGGTCGACGTGCTCAAGCGCCGCAACGTGGCGGGCGAGAACATCCTGTTCCTCGCGCTGGTCGCCGCGCCCGAAGGCGTGCAGGTGTTCCAGGACGCCCACCCGGACGTCAAGCTGTATGTCGCCTCGCTCGATTCGCATCTGAACGAGCACGCCTATATCGTCCCGGGTCTCGGCGACGCCGGCGACCGCCTGTTCGGCACGAAGAACTGAAAGCGGCCTGAAAAGCGCACGACGGCGTGCGGCCAAGGCCGCCGCCGCGCACTTTTCGCGTCGTTTGCGGCTATCTCGCCCTCTGCCGCACCCTTGCGGCGTGATAAAATTCGAATCCGCTCAAAGAGCGGCTCAACTTGCACCACCGCCTGGCGCACCGCGCCTTTCGCGGGGCCCGGCAGGCCGGCGCGGCATTTGTCGCGTGGGGTCTGGCCAGATCGCCCTGTCCCAACCGCGCTGCCGACCTGCGGTCCCGCTAGCCGGGTCCGGCCGGGCGTGGCGAGGCGCGAGACGGGTAGCCACGAATGGTTGACCCGGACAGTTAAGCACCGGGCGGATTGACATCGCGGCGCACAAACGCAGAACGCGTCAGCGCCCGACATCGCAACGACAATTGCACACTGCGTGCGCCCCACTGGCGCGCGCGACGGAGAAAGGTATGGCGGGTCATTCGAAATGGGCCAACATCAAGCATAAGAAAGCAGCGGCCGACGCCAAGCGCGGCAAGGTCTGGACGCGGCTCATCAAGGAAATTCAGGTCGCGGCGCGCATGGGCGGCGGCGACATCGACTCGAACCCGCGTCTGCGGCTCGCCGTCGAAAAGGCGTACGACGCCAACATGCCCAAAGACAACGTCAACCGCGCGATCCAGCGTGGCGTGGGCGGCGTGGACGGCGCAAGCTACGAGGAAATCCGCTACGAAGGCTACGGCATTGGCGGCGCGGCGGTGATCGTGGACACCATGACTGACAACCGCACGCGTACCGTGGCGGAAGTGCGTCACGCGTTCTCGAAGAACGGCGGCAACATGGGCACGGACGGCTCGGTGTCGTTCATGTTCGATCACCTTGGCCAGTTCCTGTTCGCGCCCGGCACGCCGGAAGACAAGCTGATGGAAGCCGCGCTCGAAGCCGGCGCTGACGACGTCGTCACGAATGAAGACGGCAGTATCGAGGTGCTGTGCCCGCCGAACGATTTCCCGAAGGTGAAGTCCGCGCTCGAAGCCGCCGGCTTCAAGGCCGAACTGGCCGAGGTGACGATGAAACCTCAGACGGAAGTCGAGTTCACCGGCGAAGACGCCGTGAAAATGCAGAAGCTGCTCGACGCGCTGGAGAATCTGGACGACGTGCAGGAAGTCTATACAAACGCCGCGATCGCCGACGAATGAGCGTGCCCCGGCGGCGCGCAGTGCAGCGGTTCCTGTCGAACCGCGCCACGCCGCCGGCCCTCGCGTCGTTGCTGAAGCGCCGAAGCGCGTGAGTGCGACTTACGCACCGCGCTTCCACCCGGCTTCGCATCGTGCCCTGCGCCGCTACTGGCTGCGGGCCCAATGCGAACCTCGTTGTCATTGCACGGCTGAGCATGTTGCGTCAGCCGTTTATGGTTTTTAAGTCTCGGGGATTCACATGAAGTTACTCGTCGTCGGTTCCGGCGGTCGCGAACATGCGCTCGCATGGAAGCTCGCGCAATCGCCGCGGGTCCAGCTCGTCTACGTGGCTCCTGGCAACGGCGGCACCGCCCAGGACGAGCGTCTGCGCAACATCGACATCACCGATCCGGCCGCGCTCGCCGATTTCGTCGAGAAAGAGCAGATCGCCTTCACGCTGGTCGGGCCGGAAGCGCCGCTCGCGGCCGGCATCGTCAATCTGTTCCGCTCGCGCGGTCTGAAGATTTTCGGGCCGACCAAAGAAGCCGCCCAGCTCGAAAGCTCGAAAGACTTCGCGAAGGCGTTCATGAAGCGCCACGCGATTCCGACCGCCGAATACGAAACCTTCGCCGACGTCGCCGCCGCGCATGCGTATCTGGACGCCAAGGGCGCGCCGATCGTCATCAAGGCCGACGGCCTCGCCGCGGGCAAGGGCGTGGTGGTCGCGCAAACGCTGGAAGAAGCGCACGCCGCAGTGGACATGATGCTGTCGGACAACAAGCTCGGCGACGCCGGCGCGCGTGTCGTGATCGAGGAATTCCTCGCCGGCGAGGAAGCGAGCTTCATCGTGATGGTGGACGGCAAGCACGTGCTGCCGCTCGCTTCGAGCCAGGATCACAAGCGTCTGCTCGACGGCGACCAGGGCCCGAACACGGGCGGCATGGGCGCCTACTCGCCCGCGCCGATCGTCACGCCGCAACTGCACGCCCGCGTGATGCGCGAAATCATCCTGCCGACGGTGCGCGGCATGGAGAAGGAAGGCATCCGCTATACCGGCTTCCTGTACGCCGGTCTGATGATCGACGCGCAAGGCAACCCGAAAACGCTCGAATTCAACTGCCGCATGGGCGACCCCGAAACGCAGCCGATCATGGCGCGTCTGAAGGGCGACTATTCGAAGGTGGTCGAGCAGGCAATCGCCGGCACGCTCGATACGGTCGAGCTGGAATGGGATCGCCGCACCGCGCTCGGCGTGGTGCTCGCCGCGTACAACTATCCGGATACGCCGCGCAAGGGTGACCGCATTAACGACATTCCGGCTGAAACCGCGGATTCGGTCACGTTCCACGCCGGCACCACGTTGACGGACGGCAAGCTGACCACCTCGGGCGGCCGCGTGCTGTGCGTGGTCGGCCTGGCGGATTCGGTGCGCAGCGCGCAGTCGGTCGCGTACGAAACGATCAACCAGATCTCGTTCGACGGCATGCAGTACCGGCGCGACATCGGCTACCGTGCGTTGAACCGCAAGCACGACGCCAAGACCGAAGGCAAGCACTAAGCCGCACTGCGCCGCACCAGGCCATTACCCCGCTCGCCCGCGTGCGGCGCCAACAGCGCTACACTGCGGGTTTTCGCGGCGGGTTTTAGCAGCGACACCGGCGCCCACCGCACCATGTGGGCCGATCCAGGCTCATGCGGGCTGAACGAAGCCGGGAGCATTTCGCCGGGCGCGAAAATACGTCAGGCGCGCCTTCGCAGGTTCCGACCTGACGCGGGCCCGGCCAACGCCCTTCACGACGAACCCGCGGCACGACGAGCGTGCCGCCCTCAGCATCTGCATTCATGACCGAATCGAGCTACGACGCACAGGCCGTGCGCAACTGGCTGCAAGGCCTGCAAACGCAGATCGCGGACACGCTCGGCGCGTTCGACGGCACGCCGTTCGCCACCGACACATGGCAGCGCGCCCCCGGCGAGAAGCTGCGCGGCGGCGGCTGCACACGGATTCTGGAAGGCGGCAACTTCTTCGAGCGCGCCGGCATTGGTTTCTCGGACGTCGCGGGCGACGCGTTACCGGGTTCGGCAAGCGCGGCGCGTCCGCAACTGGCCGGCCGGGGTTTCGAAGCGATGGGCGTATCGCTCGTGCTGCACCCGCACAATCCGCACTGCCCGACCGTGCATATGAACGTGCGTCTGCTGGTCGCGACCAGGGCCGGCGAAGAACCGGTCTTCTGGTTCGGCGGCGGCATGGATCTGACGCCGTACTACGGCTACGAAGAAGACGCGCAGCATTTCCATCGCACTTGCCGCGACGCGCTGCAGCCTTATGGCGCGGACCTGTACCCCAGTTTCAAGCGCTGGTGCGACGAGTATTTCTTCCTCAAGCACCGCAACGAGCCGCGCGGTATCGGCGGGATTTTCTTCGACGATTTCTCGGCGCCGGGCTTCGATCAATCGTTCGCGATGCTCAAGAGTGTGGGCGACGGGTTCCTCAAAGCGTACCTGCCGATCATCGAAAAGCGCCGCAACATTCCGTACGGTCAAGCCGAGCGTGATTTCCAGGCATACCGGCGCGGGCGCTACGTCGAGTTCAATCTGGTCTTCGACCGTGGCACACTGTTCGGGCTGCAGAGCGGTGGACGCACGGAATCGATCCTGATGTCGATGCCGCCTGTGGTGAACTGGCGCTACAACTGGCAGCCCGAACCGGGCACGCCGGAAGCGCGTCTTTACAGCGATTTTCTCGTGCCGCGCGAGTGGGTGTGACGGGCAGCGCCCGCACCTTGCTCCAATCGTCACGACAAAGGATCTTCACCTGAAGCCGAACGCTCATCCTGTCGCCCTGCCTCGCCGGATCGGACTGCTCGGCGGCACTTTCGATCCGATCCACGACGGCCATCTCGCGCTCGCGCGGCGTTTCGCGCATGTGCTGCATCTGACCGAACTCGTGCTGTTGCCGGCCGGCCAGCCCTGGCAGAAATCGGACGTGTCGCCGGCCGTGCACCGCCTTGCCATGACGCGCGCGGCGGCGAGCGAACTGGTGCTGCCGGGCACGACCGTACGGGTCGCGACCGACGAAATCGAGCACGAAGGCCCGACTTACACGATCGACACGCTGCAACGCTGGCGTGATCGCGAAGGTGAGGACGCATCCATTGCGCTCCTGATCGGCGCGGATCAACTGGTGCATCTCGACACGTGGCGCGACTGGCGGCGCCTGTTCGAGTTCGCCCACATCTGCGCGGCCACCCGGCCCGGTTTCGACCTCACGTCGATTCCGCCGGCGGTCGCTCAAGAAATCGACGCGCGCCGTGCCCGCGCCGACGTTCTGCAAGCCACGCCCTGCGGCCACTTGCTGATCGATACGACGCTTGCGTTCAACGTTTCGGCCACCGACATTCGCGCGCATCTGCGCGAGCAGGTGAACCAGCGGCTTGCCCTCGCGGGCGGCGAACAGCAAGACCAGGCGGCGAGCCATGTCCCCACCGCGGTGTGGGACTATATTCTTCAACATCATCTGTACCACCGGTAAATCCATGGATATTCGCAAACTGCAACGCGTGATCGTCGACGCTCTCGAAGACGTCAAAGCGCAAGACATCAAGGTGTTCAACACCAGCCACCTGACCGCGCTGTTCGATCGCGTGATCGTCGCGAGCGGCACCTCGAACCGGCAAACCAAAGCGCTCGCTTCGAGCGTGCGCGAGAGCGTGAAGGAAAACGGCGGCGAGATCATCAGCACCGAAGGCGAGGACATCGGCGAATGGGTGCTGGTGGATTGCGGCGACGCAATCGTGCACATCCTGCAGCCGGCCCTGCGTCAGTACTACAACCTCGAAGAAATCTGGGGCGACAAGCCGGTGCGCATCAAGCTGTCCACGCCGGATCCGTTCGGCGGTGCGCGTTCGAGCGAGCCCGACGAAGACGAGGACGAAGAGGAAGCCGCGCCGGCCGTGAAGAAGCCCGCGCGCAAAGCGCCCGCACGCCGCAAGTGAGCGGGCTTCGGCCCACTCACCGTTCTCGTTCGCGAATGCTTGCGCAATGAAACTGCATATCCTCGCCGTCGGCCACAAGATGCCGGACTGGATCGCCACCGGCTTCGACGAATACGCGAAGCGCATGCCGCCCGAGCTGCGCATCGAACTGCGCGAGATCAAACCCGAGCAACGTTCGTCGGGACGGCCGGCGGAAAGCGTGATGGCCGCCGAGCGGCTGAAGATCGAAGCCGCGTTGCCGAAGAACGCGCGCATTGTCGCGCTCGACGAGCGCGGTAAGGACTGGACCACCATGCAGCTTGCCGGCGCCCTGCCCGGCTGGCAGCAGGACGGCCGCGACGTGGCGTTTCTGATTGGCGGCGCCGACGGTCTCGACCCCGATCTCAAAGCGCGCGCCGACATGTTGCTGCGCGTCTCGAGCCTGACTTTGCCGCACGCGATGGTCCGCGTACTCCTGGCCGAGCAGCTTTACCGCGCGTGGACCATCACGCAAAATCACCCCTATCATCGCGTGTGAATGGACGAGGCGGCGCAGGGATTGCGCGGCGCGCCCGTCGCATGTCCATGCAATCCGCTTCATCGAGACCTGTTCATGTCCACGTCCGCCGCATCGCTGCATCCGTTCGTCTACCTCGCTTCGCAAAGTCCACGCCGCCAGGAGTTGTTGCAACAGCTCGGCGTACGTTTCGAACTGCTGCTGCCGCGCCCCGATGAAGACGCCGAAGCGCTCGAAGCCGAACTTCCCGGCGAGCGCGCGCGCGACTATGTGCAGCGGGTGTGCGTCGCCAAGGCGCATGCGGCACGCGCGCGCCTCGTGGCCGGCGCTCATGCCGCGCGGCCAATCCTGGTTGCGGACACAACCGTCACGATCGACGACGCGATTCTCGGCAAGCCCGTCGATGCCGACGACGCTGTCGCGATGCTCACGCGCCTTGCCGGCCGCGCTCACGAAGTGCTGACGGCCGTGGCCGTGGTCGACGCCGAGGGCACGCTGCTGCCCGCCGCGCTATCCGTGTCGAAGGTGCGTTTTGCTGCACTGCACGCAGACGCGATCCGACGCTATGCGGCGAGCGGCGAGCCGCTCGGCAAAGCAGGCGCGTACGGTGTGCAGGGGCGCGCTGCGGAGTTTATCGAGCATATCGACGGGTCCTATTCAGGTATCATGGGTTTGCCGCTTTTTGAATCTGCTGCCCTCCTGCGTGCAGCGCGCATCGACTTCTAAAATAACACCATGAATGAAGAAATCCTGATCAATGTCACGCCGCAGGAAACGCGCGTCGCGCTGGTCCAGCAAGGCGCAGTCCAGGAACTTCACGTCGAACGAACGCTGTCGCGCGGCCGCGTCGGCAACGTCTATCTCGGCAAGGTCGTACGCGTTTTGCCGGGCATGCAGTCCGCTTTCATCGACATCGGTCTAGAACGCGCCGCGTTCCTTCACGTCGCCGACATCTGGCATCCGCGCATTGCCGGTGAACCACAGCATCAGGCGCCGCATCAGCCGATCGAAAAAATCGTCTTCGAGGGCCAGACGCTGATGGTGCAGGTCGTGAAGGATCCGATCGGCACTAAAGGCGCGCGCCTGTCCACCCAGGTGAGCATTGCCGGTCGCACACTCGTGTATCTGCCGCAGGAACCGCATATCGGCATCTCGCAGAAGATCGAGAGCGAAGCCGAACGTGAAGCCGTGCGCGCGCGCCTGACCGCCGTGCTGCCCGCCGATGAAAAAGGCGGCTACATCGTGCGCACCATCGCCGAAGATGCGACTAGCGAAGAGCTGGCCGGCGACGTCGCGTATCTGCGCAAGACGTGGGCGACGATCATCTCGCAAGGGCAGCGCATGCCGCCCACGAGCCTGCTGTATCAGGATCTGAATCTCGCGCAACGCGTGCTGCGCGATTTCGTCAACGATGAGACGTCGCGCATTCAGGTCGACTCGCGCGAGACTTATCAGATGCTGGCCGACTTCGCGGCCGAGTTCACGCCGGCGGTGTCGTCGAAACTGCACCACTACACCGGCGAGCGACCGCTCTTCGATCTGTACAACATCGAGGCGGAAATTCAGCGGGCGTTGTCGCGGCGGGTGGATCTGAAGTCGGGCGGGTATCTCGTGATCGACCAGACCGAAGCGATGACGACCATCGACGTGAACACGGGCGGCTACGTCGGCGCGCGCAACTTCGACGATACGATCTTCAAGACGAACCTCGAAGCCGCGCACACCATTGCGCGGCAATTGCGTCTGCGCAATCTGGGCGGCGTGATCATCATCGACTTCATCGATATGGAAAACGTCGAGCATCGCGATCAGGTGCTGGGCGAATTGAAGAAGGCGTTGTCGCGCGATCGCACGCGCGTGACGGTGAATGGTTTTTCGCAGCTTGGCTTGGTGGAGATGACGCGCAAGCGTACGCGTGAATCGCTCGCGCACGTGCTGTGCGAGCCGTGTCCGGTTTGCCAGGGCAAGGGGCAGGTCAAGACGCCGCGTACGGTGTGTTATGACGTGCTGCGCGAGATTCTGCGCGAGTCGCGGCAGTTCAATCCGCGCGAGTTTCGCGTGGTGGCGTCGCAGCAGGTGATTGATCTGTTTCTCGAGGAAGAGTCGCAGCATCTGGCGATGTTGATTGATTTTATTGGTAAGCCGGTGTCGCTGCAGGTGGAGTCGAATTTGAGTCAGGAACAGTACGATATTGTTTTGATGTAAAAGTCTCCGCCAGACTCCGTCGTTTCGTTCAACACCCCTTAAAAACCGCATCACCCTACCGGTGCCAGTTCGAGTGCACCGGTAGCGCCCGCCGCGCGCCATTCAAACACGCGCGCCACTGTCGGAATGGCCGATTCTGCACAAGCAGCAGCAATCGGTCCCGAAACCACTCCCTCCCGCAGTCTCGCTCGGCGCCGCAAAACGCGCCGCTCGCATCCGCTCGGTCATCGCCACCCCCCGAACGAACCCCCTTTATTCTCATTGACCCCCTCCGGCCCAAAGGCGTATAACCATCCCATTGGATGTTAATTGGATGGCCTCAAGATGCCTCCCGGAGTGCAAATGACCAAACTCAGCCTTATCGACACCTCCCGCCCCAAAGGCGGCGAGACCGAAAAAATCACCATCAACCTGGGTCCGATCGACCTCGGCCAGATCGATCTTCTGGTTGAAGAAGGCTTTTACTCGAACCGCACCGATCTGATCCGCACGGCGATTCGCAACCAGCTCGCCATCCATGCGCAGGTGGTCTCGGAAACGGTGACGCGACGCGCCCTCGTGCTCGGGCTGCAACATTTCTCCCGGCAGGATCTCGAAGCGGCGCAAGCCGCGCACGAACAACTCGACATTCATGTGCTCGGCCTCGCCAGCATCGCAGCCGATGTGCCACCGGAACTCGCGGCGGCCACGATTGCGTCGGTGGTGGTGCTCGGCGCCTTTCACGCATCGCCCGCGGTCAAGGCGGCGCTTGCCGGCCGCATCAGCTAGGCACGACACTCGACTCACGACCGTGACTGACGCAGTGACCTATCGGTCGTCTTGCTCATTCACGCCCCACACAGGTCAACGCAAACCATCATGAAGATGAACGAAGATTTCCTGAAATCAATGAAAGACGCCTTCGAGCTATTGCGCACGAAGGGCCCGCAGGAAGCCACCGCGGCAGTTCAGCGCGCGCTCTCGGGCAACAACGCGAATCAGGCCCACGCGGACCACGCACAAGCCCCGTACACGCCGCCCAACGTGAACGAATGGACGCAAGCGTGGACGCAGGCGCAAACGCAAGCGAGCCCCGTTCCGCGCGCCCCTGCCGCACCGGCATTCGACGCCGACACGCCAGGCACCTTCAGCACGCATATGTTCAGCAACGCGGCCGGACAACGCCAATACAAGCTGTACGTGCCGGCTGTCTACAGCGCTGAACCGTTGCCCCTGATCGTCATGCTGCACGGCTGCACGCAGAACGCCGACGACTTCGCCGCCGGCACGCGCATGAACGAAATGGCCGAGCGTCATGGCTTCATCGTCGTGTATCCCAATCAGGCCCACACGGCCAATCACTCGAAATGCTGGAACTGGTTCAAGCCCACCGATCAGCAGCGCGATCAGGGCGAGCCGTCGCTGATCGCCGGCATCACGCGCGAGGTGATGGGCCGCTATCGCGTGGATCCGGCGCGCGTGTATGTGGCAGGTCTCTCGGCAGGCGGTGCGATGGCGGACATCATGCTGAAGACTTCGCCCGATCTCTATGCGGCGGCGGGCGTGCATTCGGGTCTCCCCTACGGCAGCGCGAAGGACTTGCCCTCGGCGCTCGGCGCGATGAAAGGCGGCAAGACGCAACGCAATCGGGCGCGCGGCGCACCGCAACGTCCGCTCATCGTGTTTCATGGCGATGCGGACGCGACGGTGCATCCGTCGAATGCGGCCGAGATCGTGGCCTCCTTCGACGCCGGCACCACCACCGTCAGCGCGCCATCCGGCGCGGCGAGCAGCCAGCGCACCTATACGCGACAACGGCATGTCGCGGCGAACGGCGTGGAAGCGGAGTACTGGTCGATTCACGGCGCGGGTCACGCATGGTCCGGAGGCAGTCAGCGCGGTTCGTACACGGACCCGTCGGGCCCCGATGCCGCCGATGAAATGCTGAAATTCTTTCTCGCCCATCCGCGCCGCGATTGAGTCACGCTGTTAGCAGCGAACCACGAACGCACGCCTGCTATGCGAAAATGCAGCGTACCGTTCGTGGAGCACGCATGGCAGACCTCACATCTTCCGCGTCTTCGACAGTCGAAGCCGACTGCGCGAGAGAACCCATCCACATTCCAGGCGGCATCCAGCCGCACGGCTTTCTGTTCAGCATCGCGCCCGACGGCACCCTGCTGCAAGTCAGCGCCAACGTCGCAGCGTTGACGGGCTCGCCCGCCGAACAAGCGCCGGGCCAGCCGATTGCGCGGATCGTCGGCGACGAATGGGCAGCGCTCATCGTCGAGGCGCTGGCCACGCATCAGGAAGACGGCATCCCGCTTTATATCGGCTCGATGAGCGATCGGCGCGCCAATGCCAACGGCGCGCGCGCCACGCCGTTCGCGGTCATCGTGCATCGTCATGAGGGCATCGCGATCGTCGAACTGGAGCCCGCGCGCGGCACGCTCGACGTGTTCTCGTCGATGTACCCGCTGGTGCGCACGTTCATCAACCGTCTCGAGGAAGTGCAGACCGTCGAGGGCCTCGCGCAACTCGCCGCCGACGAAGTCCAGCGCATCACCGGTTACGGCCGCACACTGGTCTACAACTTCGACAGCACGGGCAGCGGCCACGTGATCGCCGAGCACGTCGAACCTGGCTACGCCTCCTACGCGGACCAGCACTTTCCTGGCTCGGACATCCCTGCGCAAGCGCGCGCGCTCTATGTGCGCAACCGCATTCGCCTGATCGCCGACGCCGACTATCGGCCCTCGCCGCTGGTCCCGCCGCTGCATCCCTCGACAGGCAAACCGACCGATCTGACCTACGCGTCGCTGCGCAGCGTCTCGCCGGTACACGTGCAATACATGAAGAACATGGGCACGCTGTCGTCCATGTCGATGTCGATCGTGGTGCGCGGCAAACTGTGGGGGCTGATCTCCTGCCATCACGACAGCGCGCGTGTGCCGCCCTTCGAGGTGCGCACCGCGTGCGAGCATATCGCGCAGATCCTGTCGCTGCAGATCGAAGCGAAAGAGGAACACGCGCAAGCCCAATACCGGCTCGAACTGCGTCGCACGCTCGCGCGCCTGCTGGCCGCGATGGCCAACACGGAAAGCTTCACGGACGCGCTCGCCAACGACCCGAAGGATCTGCTCGGGCTGACCGCATCGGACGGCGCGGCGATCGTCTTCGACGGGCGCGTGCTGCTGGTCGGCACCACGCCTTCCGAGCCGGAAGTCGCGAAGCTCGTCGAGTGGCTCGACACGCGAGTAGATGACACCTTCGACACCGACTCGCTTGCCACGGCCTGCCCCGTCCTGCCGGCCAATCCGCACTACGCGGGCCTGCTCGCCGTGTCGATTTCGAAGCTGTTTCGCAATTACGTGCTGTGGTTTCGCGAAGAAGTCGTTCAAACGATCAAATGGGCGGGCGATCCGCGCGCGAAGCTGGCGGGCTTGTCCGCCTCGCTCTCGCCGCGCCAGAGCTTCGACGTCTGGACCGATACCGTGCGTGGACGCTCACTTGCCTGGCGTCCTGCCGAACTCGAAATCGCCGTCGAATTCCGCACCGCGCTGCTCGGCATCGTGCTGCGTCGCGCGGAAGAACTCGCGCAACTGGCGCTCGAACTCGGGCGCGCCAACAAGGAACTCGAAGGCTTCTCGTACACGGTGTCGCACGATTTGCGTGCCCCGCTGCGGCACATCGTCGGGTTTGCCGATCTGCTGCGCGAAATGGAAAGCGAGCGTCTGTCGGAGCGCGGCAGTCATTTCGTGGAGCGAATCATTTCGTCGGCGCGCTTTGGCGGCAAACTGGTCGACGACCTGCTGGCTTTTTCGCAGATGGGACGCGCGGCGCTGCGTCCGCAATCGGTCGATCTGCAAGTCATGACCGACGCGCTGATCGCCGACGAAGTCAAAGATGCGCCCTCGCGCAACATTGCATGGCGCGTCGGCCCACTGGGTCACGTCAACGCGGACGCCGTGCTGATGCACGTGGTGCTTCGGAACCTGATCGAGAACGCGGTAAAATTCACGGCGACCCGCGAGCACGCGGAAATCGAAATCGGCCGCTATGCGGGTGAAGGCGAACTGGCTGGCCAGGACGTCTTTTTCGTCAAAGACAACGGCGTCGGTTTCGACATGCGCTACGTCGACAAACTGTTCGGCGTGTTCCAGCGGCTGCATCGCATTGAAGAATTCGACGGCACGGGCATCGGGCTTGCTGGCGTTAAACGCATTGTCGAGCGGCACGGCGGTAAAGCCTGGGCGACCGGCGAGATCGACAAAGGGGCGGCCGTTTATTTCTCGCTGCCTCATGTATTCATTGCCGACGCAAGCCAGGGCGAAGAGTCCGCGGCGGCGGCAGTGGCACGGCTGACTGCATTGTCACCGGGCAAGCGCTTTCGCCCCGTGCCGAAGGAGTCGAAAGATGAACCGAAATGAAGGACAGAGCGTGCTAAGACCGATCCTGCTGGTTGAAGACAATCCGAACGACGTGGAACTCACGCTGATCGCGCTGGAGAAAACCCGCCTCGCGAATCCGGTCGTGTCGCTGCGCGACGGCGAGGAAGCGCTCCAATATTTGCGCCGCGAAGGGCAATGGGCGAATCGCTCGGAAGACAATCCCGCCGTGATTCTGCTCGACAAGAAGCTGCCGAAGATCGACGGTCACGAAGTCCTGAAGGCCGTGCGCGGCGATGAAAAACTCAAGCGTATTCCGGTGGTCATGCTGACTTCGTCGCGGGAAGAAAGCGACTTGTTGCGCAGCTACGATCTGGGCGTGAATGCCTACGTGGTAAAGCCGGTCGCGTTCGACGACTTCATGGCTGCCATCAACGACCTCGGCATGTTCTGGGCTGTGCTGAACGAACCGCCGCCGTACCCACGTTGACCAATGCGCTGGGCGAATTCATCGAAGCGCCGGCGCTTGCCGGCGTGGAAAGCCCAAATAGCAAAGCCGGGCACACCGCGCGAAACGAAGCCGCCTAGCGGTATGCCGGCAACCTGACGCGGAACGTCGCGCCCTGCCCCAAGCCTGGGCTCTCAGCGGTGATCGTGCCGCCGTGCAGGTCCACCAGGTTCTTGACGAGCCACAGTCCCAACCCGAGACCCGCCACGCGTCCCGACCCGTCGGCGCCGAATTGCTGAAAGCGGTCGAATATCCGCTCCAGCGACTCCCCATCCAGACCGAGTCCCGTATCGCGCACCGCGAGTTCGACGCGCTCGCCGTCCGCCCGAACCGAGAGTTCAATCGTGCCTTGCGCGCTGAACTTCACCGCATTCGACACGAGATTCCAGACCACCTGTTTCATCCGGCCTTCGTCGGCGAGCACCATGGCCGAGGTCAGATCGTCCGCGATCAGCCGCAGACCTTTGGCTTCGGCATGCATGCGCATATCTTCGACGACAATCCCGGCCAGCGCGCCGAGATCGACGGGCTGCAAATTGACCGACAGTTTTCCGGTCACGATCGCGCCGCTATCGAGCAGATCGTCCACCATATGCGAGAGCTGCCGTGCGTTGCGGCTGATCACGCCGGTGGCGCGCGCGAGATGCGAAGGATCGGCCGCGCGCTGCAACAGGTCGGTCCATGAAATGATGGCCGATAGCGGCGACCGTAGTTCGTGGCTGACCGTGGTGACGAAATGATCCATTGCCATGGCAAGGCGCTCACTGTGTTCGCGCGCGCGTTTTTCGGACGCGGCGATCTCGCGTTGCTCGAGCTCCGCCTCCTTGCGCGATGTGATGTCGAGCGTGAAGCCAATGACGGAGCTCAACGTGCCATCCGGCAGGAACCGTCCGACACCGCGCACCAGAATCCAGCGGACCGCGCCGCTCGCCCAGCCAATGCGGAAGTCGACTTCGAAATGGTCGTGAGCCGCCAGCGCCTGATTCATCGCGTCGCGCAACCGGCTACGGTCTTCGGGATGCACGACTTCGCCGAACAGGCGCTGTTCGGTGAGCAACGCGTTCGAATCCAGACCCAGGTTCGACTTGCATTGATCGGTGCATTCGATCGCGCCGGTTACCGGATCGAGCTCCCATGCGCCCAGTTGCGAAAACGCCATGGCAATCTGAAAGCGTTCCTGATGCTCGCGCAATTGCGCTTTGGCTTCATCGGCGAGGAGCTGCCGCAGTTGCGCCTGCGAGCGCAGCTTCGCGCGTTCGCGCTGATCGCGTTCGTAATCGGAGACCCGCTCGGTCACTTCGCTCACGCGCAGCGCGATCGTGCCGCCTTGCCCGTGACGCGCACCCAGCAGGCTCGCCTTGATTTTCCAGTAGCGCGGCACCCGTAGCTCGCCTGCTGCCTCACCATTGGGCTTGGCGTCACGGTGCTCGGGCATTTCGTAGCGAAACAGCGGCGACCATTTCGAGCCGCCCGGCGACAGATCGCGCAATGCGCCGATCAGCCATGCGCGCCGCGCTTCCCGCTGTTCTGCCGGTCCGAACTGATTGACGTCGAGAATCGATTTACCTTGCAGATCGCTCAACGACTGCCCCGTCAGGTCGAGATAGCGCGCGTTGGCGAGCAGGATTTCGTAGCGATGGTTGAGAATCAGATAGGCATCGGGCAGCGCCTCGAATGCGACCGCTGCGTCGAACTGGTGAGACGGCGAGGAAGAATCCTGGTGGCGGCTATCCATAGGCGTGTTCCGGTCGCGCTTCAATCGGCGCTCACGCAGGCAGCCGTGACACGGAGCCGAGCGAGCTCGATCAAACGGTCGAACGCATCGGCCGCGCCGCCGCACGCTTCGTCAATCAGGGTGGGTGTGTCGACTTCAGCGGCGATCGCCCGATGGAAAACTTGCCAGCGCGCGCCGAGCGACTCGCGCCCCGCGTTCAGATAGCCGAGAGGATGCGGAGCGAGGCGCGCTTGCAGACGCGCGTACAACACCGCGCCGCCTAGCTGGGACCCTTCGATCACGTAGCAGACGCCCCAGCGGTAAGCCGCGCTGGCGTCGCCGAGCCAGCTGCTCGTGGTGTTCGATGACAGCGTGCCGCCCCGGTCTTGCGGTTCGACCGATTCGTGCGAAAGATCAGCGTCGATCAGCGCAAGGCGATTCATGCGTGCCGGCGACGCCGGCGATTGCGGACCGTCGCTGAAAGTGTCGAGCCAGGCTTCGAGCGGCGCTAGCCAGTCACGCAGAATCGCCAGATGCGCGAGGTAGTCGCGCAACGCCACACTGTCCACCGACAGCGGCATGATCTCGTGCAGCAGTTCATGGCGTTGCGCGGTCGCGGCGCGCAGCGCGCCCAGCACTCCGACTGCGCCGACTGCGCCGTCCTCGCCGCTCGGTGAGCGGCTGGCGGATTCAGGTGTGTCGATCAAACGGGTCCGGTTCAACATGAATGAGCAGGGTCTGATTATAGGGGCGGCTGTCTGGTGGCGCGAGACGCGTTTTGCACGGGGTGCCTCGCGCGTTGAGGCGTGTTCCAGCCGCGAGGCACTCGTTGAGCGAGCACCAGGTGGCACGATCCAGGCGCGCCGCAAACTAGGCCGCAACCGGGCAACCGGCCTGCTCGAGCGCGGCCTGCGCGTGGTCGTGCAGGTCGTCGCTGGTGAGCGACGCATCCGGCGTGCGAACCCATGCCGCGATGCGCAGCGTCGCGCCGCCATCGTCGGGATAATCCGCCACCGTGACGATCGGCGCGAGCGTGGCGCCGCTCAGCACACGCGGTTCGTCGGCGACCAGTTTCTTCAATTGGCCGATCGCGGCGTCGACGTCTTTACGCTGCGCGAGCCCCACTTCGACCTCGATACGCTGCGTGCCGCCGCTGCTGTAGTTGATCACCGGATTGCTCCAGATCTGGCTGTTCGGCACGAACACCGCGTTGCCGTCGCCGCGCTCGATGCGCGTGGTGAAAAGCCCCACTTCGCGAACGATACCCGCTGCCGCGCCGCTGCCTTCAATCACGTCGCCGACGCGAAACGGCCGCAACATCAACAGCATCATCCCCGCAGCGATATTTTGCAGCGTGCCTTGCAACGCGAGTCCGATCGCGAGGCCCGCCGCGCCGAGCACCGCGAGCACGCTGGCGGTCGCGATGCCGACCTCGCTCAGCGCCGCGATGAACACCAGCACGCGCACGGCCCAGGTGCTCATGGCCGCCAGCATCGGCGCGAGCGTCGGGTCGGCATGCGTACGCGCGAGCGCGCGCGCGAACATCGCGCCGACGCGATTCGACAGCCACCAGCCGACTACGAGGATCAGCACGGCCAGCACGATATGAAGGGCGTCGTGAGTCAGGGTGACGAGCAACGACGGCTGGAAGTGAAAGAGTCGGGTAAGGAGATCATTCATCTTGAGTCTTCGTTCCGTTGCGATAGAAATATCCTGACGCAGGAAGCAGGATATGTTCCTGCTCCCTTCGTTTCGTGGGCGGAGGCACGCTGTTTGCTCCTTGTTGCGAACCAAAGCAGTGCAATCATGCAAAGCCTTGTAAGCAAGGGGATTTCAAGCCGCGTTAGCCCGCGCACAGGAGCGTCTCATGTCTCAACATCTGAAGCCGGAAGATCGCGTAAGTTGGAATACGCCGCAAGGCGTCACGCATGGCAAGGTCGTGCGTGTCATTTCTTCCCATACGAGCGTGGACGGCAGAACCGTCAATGCGTCGAAGTCCGATCCGCATTACGAAGTGGAAAGTGAGAAAAGCGGCAAGCGGGCCGTTCATCGCGGCGACGCATTGCATCGGATCGGGAAATGAATGAGACGCGAGCGCCAGGCGTCATTTAATACGGATGGCTAAGCACATTGATTGACCTGCGAACTATGGCGCCGCGATCGGCAAAGCTTGCTGGCCCGTTAGCAACCCGCCGTCAAGCGCGCGCCTCAGTGTGTGCCCAACGGCCTCAACAGATTGCGCAGCGCGCCCACGGTAATCGGACGCGAGAACCAGAAGCCTTGCGCTTCATCGCAACCGAGCGCTTCCAGTTGCGCCGCCTGCTCCGCCGTTTCGACGCCTTCGGCCGTCACGCGCAGTTTGAGCGCATGCGCCATGGCGATGATCGCGCCGACCAGCGCCTCGCACTGTGGATCGGTGCTCATGCGCATCACAAAAGAGCGGTCGATTTTCAGGCGATTCAGCGGAAAACGCGTCAGATACGCGAGGCTCGAATAGCCGGTGCCGAAGTCGTCCACCGCCACTTCCACGCCCAGATCGCGCAACGCAAAGAGCGTCTGCAAAGCTTGCTCGGTGTCGCCGAGGAGGACACCCTCGGTGATTTCCACCTCGAGGTAGGAAGGGTCGAGCGCGGCCTCTTCCAGCGCCTCGCGGATCGTCTCGAACAGGTTTTGCCGCTGGAACTGCTGCGGCGACACATTGACCGCGAAGCGCGGCAACGTGCCGGTCAGCCGGAGCAATTTGCCGGCGTCGCGGCATGCGGTCCGGATCACCCATTCGCCGATCTGCTCGATCAAACCCGCCTCCTCCGCAACCGGCACGAATTCGACGGGGCTGATCAGGCCGCGCTGCGGATGGTTCCAGCGCAGCAGGGTTTCGACTTGCGCGATGTGGCCGTTGGCGAGCGTCACCTGCGGTTGATACACGAGATGCAGTTGCTGCCGCTCGATCGCTTCGCGAAGCATGGTCTCCAGTTCGAAGCGGCGCGCGGCCTGACCTTCCAGTGCAGTGGAAAAACGCCGCACCGCATTGCCGGTCACGGCCGAGGCCGCCGACAACGCCACGCCCGCGCGACGCATCAGCGTAGGCGCATCGCCGCCGTCGGCTGGATAAGCCACGATGCCGATGCTCGCGGTAATGTTCAACGTCGTGCCGGCGTAATCGATTGCTTCGGCGATACGGCCTAATGCTTCAGCGGCGAAGGCGTCGGCGGCCGCACCGGTTTCGTTGACCAGCAACGCGAACTGCGTTCCGCCGATCGAGGCGATCGTGCCGTCGTTTGGAAAGAGACCACGCAACCGTTCACCGACGATCTGCAGCACGAGCTCGGCCGCGTGCAATCCAAGCGCATCGCGCAGTTTGCGCAGATGATCGAGCTCGGCGATCAGCACGGTAAAACCGCTGCCGTTACGCTGGCAACGCGCGATCGTCAGTTCCAGCCGTTCGGTAAACAGCGTTTGATTCGGCAGACGGGTCACGCCGTCGTGATGTGCGACGTACCAGAGGCGCGCTTCGGACTGCGCGTAACGCGTCATGTCGAAGGCCATGCCCACGTAGCGCGCCGGACGCGCGGCGATTCCGCCAGCATGCGCCGGACCCTGGACGAGCGGCGCCAACGCGAGCACCACGCGAATCGGCGTGCCATTGCGGCGCAGGAAACTCCATTCGCCTTCATAGCGCGAGGTCACCATGGCGAGCGGCGGCAGTTCGGTGTGGCGCCTCGCGAATTCGGCCGGATCGAACAACGATTCGAAGGTACGCACGCCGATCAGGTGTTCTGCCGCAAACCCCGTTAGCTTTTCGAAAGCAGCATTGACGGACTCGAAGGTGCCGTCCGCGGCGCAGATGAACATACCGCAAGGCGCCGAGGCTAGCGCGGCGTCGCGCGTGCGCGATTCGGCGAAGAGGTGGTCGTGCATCGCGCCAGCCTTTTGATATTCCTGAGTAGTGGATGTGATCGAACGTGTTCTTGACGCGCGCGCAAACTGTAAGGCCTTGAAAATCGGGTCCAATGTACTGGAGGATCGTGCGTATGATAACGGCTTTCGCACCCCCGCCGACCTCGCAGGCCTCGCATTCGTCGCGCCAATCGTTTCCCTTGGTGTAATCCCCGATTCGTTGCTGCATCGGTGGCGATTTTTTATCTATGGCGCCCCCTTGCTTTCGGGCATGACGGCGACGGAGGGAGTGGCAGGCGTTTTGATCGTGACAGGCAGTTATCGCATGCGCGCCAGTTAACCGCTCACGCGGAACACCACAAGGGTGCGTCGAGCGGAATCACGCTGATGGGTTGGTCGGCGATCTCGGTGGCGAACGCCACCGGATGCCGATAGCGGCTGAGACTGTCGCAGTCGCGGCTATCGAAAGTGCAATTGCGGGGTAATGCGGGGGAACGTTGAAGCTACTCTACGGATGAAAAAGGATGGGGTGCTTCGGCACCACCGCCGCTTCATCCTCAGGAAGCCGACGCGGCGCGCGGCAACGCTGCCTCGATGAACACCGCGCACAGCGCTTCCATGCCCTTCGCGTCTTCTTCGTCGAAGCGCGCGACGACCGGGCTGTCGACATCCCACACGCCGATCAGCGTGCCGTCCGGCGCGACGAGCGGCACGACGATTTCCGATTGCGAGGCCGAATCGCAGGCGATATGCCCGGGAAACTCATGCACGTCGCGCACGACCTGCGTCTGACGGGTTTGCGCCGCCGTGCCGCATACGCCTTTGCCGAGCGCGATGCGCACGCACGCGGGCTTGCCCTGAAACGGCCCGACGACCAGTTCGTGACCGTCGTGGAAATAGAAGCCGGCCCAGTTCAGATCACTGAGGGAATGAAACACGAAGGCGGAAAAATTCGCGGCGTTGGCGATCCAGTCGGTTTCGCCGGCGAGCAGCGAGCGCGCCTGGCCGATCAATTCTTCGTAGTGCGCGGCTTTGGGCAGATGCGAGGCGGAGGAGACTTCGAACATGACGGCGTCCGTGATGAAAGCGGAAAGAGGAATAGCGAGTCGTGCAGTTTAAAGCAAGCTGCCGTTTCCTTCACCACGCTCGCTGGGCACACGGCCTCGCTCTTCCGGCTCCATCTGCCTGCCGGCTGTCGTTCAACGCGCAAGCCGACGAAAATGAATCCGGTCGCGATCGACCGTTACTCGACGCCGATGATCACGCTCGATGCCTTGAAAATCGCCGTCGCCGCTTTGCCGTTCGCGAGACCGAGACGATCGACGCTCTCGTTGGTGATAATCGCGGCGATCTGCGCGCCGCCGGCGCCGATCGACACTTCCGAGTTCACCGCACCCTTCGTGACCGCAGACACCGTACCGGCGATGCAGTTGCGCGCCGACACCTGGTTCTTCGTCACGTCGACCATCACGATCACCGACGAAGCCTTGACCAGCGCGAACGCTTTCTTGCCGACCGCGAGGCCGAGCGAGGTCGCGCTGCCATGCGTGATGATCGAGACGATCTCGAGACCCTCCTGAGTGCGCAGCGTGACTTCGTCGTTCACGGCGCCATGGGTGAGTCCGATGACTTCGCCGGCGAAATGGTTACGTGCGCTGGTTTGCATGGTGTTCTCCTGGTCATGCCGCCTCTCGAGCATGTTTCGAGGCGATGCGTTTGGTTAGGCAGAGAGTGTAGTGGAACGCTCGCCGGTTGCGGCAGCCCGCGCGTAAAGCACACTATCGCGCAGCCGCTATTGACGATACGAACCCCAATGAAACCACATACGCGTTGCATACGAGCCGCCATCATGCGGCGCGGGCACGACATGCGCCACGACGCGCCGACACCGTATCATCGTGTCCTCTACTTACTCCGCTGAATCTCATGCCCGTTGTCGTTCTATCCCGTCTTGCCGCCGCATGGCCGAACGCCTGCCGCGCCGCCGCACTGGGCGCGGCTCTGGTGGCGGCCACCGCCTGCAGCAACCCGTCGCCGACGCGCGACACGCACGCGCCGGTCGACACCGTCTCGCTGTTCCCGATCGCCGGCTACGACCAGAACGTCGATCACTGGCTCGAACCGGACAGCCCAGGCTACGACCAGCCGTTCCTGAGCCCCGCGGATCAGCACGCCCATTTCCAGGTGCTTTACGCGCGCTACTTCGGCACCGGCACCGCGGCGTCCTCGCCGTGGAACGCCAGCTTCGTGACGATGCGCGTCTATCGCCAGCAAGGTGCGGATATTGCCGCATTGCAGCAGCGGCGCATCGACAAGTTCGACAACACCGGCAAGCCTGGCGCGAGCATCGGCTACGGAGAAAACTTCCGGCCGCACGACAAGGCGTGGATCGACGCAATCGCGCACAACATGAACGTCGGGCAGTTCACGCAGACGCCCGTCTACCGGCCCGAGCGCCGCGCGATCGCCACCGGCAACCTGATGCTGCGCGAACTGCCGACCACCGACCCCTCGTTCTACGACCACCGTCTGGCCGGCGAAGGCTATCCGTTCGACAACCTGCAGATTTCCGCCGCACGGCCGGGAACGCCGCTGTACGTGCTCGGGGGCAGCGTCGACGGTGCGTGGCTCTATGTGCAGACGCCCGATGTGCAGGGCTGGGTGCGCAGCGACGGCGTGGGCATGACCGACGATCGCTTCGTCGACACATGGCGCGCCGCGACCGGCAAATCGCTCGGGGCGGTGATCGTCGCGTCGGCGCCTGTACGCGACAGCCGCGGCGTGTTCCGCTTCGACGCGCCGGCCGGCACGCTGCTGCCCCTCGTGCCAGCCGATGCGGCACGGCCGGCGTCGGGCAAACGCGTCGCCAGCGGCACGGGTAACGCGAGCCGGAAAAGCGACCCTAGCGACCCGGGCAGCACGGGCGAAGCAAGCGACAAGACCGGCACGAGCACGACCCCGGTGACGCGCCGGGTGCTCGTTCCGGCCCGCAACGCGGACGGCGAGGCGCTGATCCGCACCGCCGCCCTGAGCGACGCGCAAATCGCGCCGACACCGCTCGCCGCCACGCCGCGCCATCTGGCGACGCTGATGAAAACGCTGATCGGACGGCCTTACGGATGGGGCAATAGCGGCATCTACAACGACTGCTCGTCGGAGCTGCAAAGCATCTTCGCGGCGTTCGGCGTCTGGCTGCCGCGCCATTCGTCCACGCAGATGAGCGCCGGGCGCCTGATCGACCTGTCGTCGTCCACGCCCGCCCAGCGGCTCGACTATCTGGCGCAGCACGGCGAGCCGTTGCGCACGCTGATCTACATCGGCGGCCATGTGATGCTGTATATCGGCAACACCACGCGCAACGGCAGCGCGGTGCCGGTCGTCTATCAGGACGTGTGGGGCTTGCGGCCCGCCGACAATAGCCGGCGCGCGGTGATCGGCGGCTCGGTGATCTTGCCGCTCTTCGAACACATCCCCGAAGACGCCACGCTGCAATCGCTGGCCGCCACGCCGACCTTCCAGATCAGCATCCTCGGCGCGCCGAATGGCGGCGTTCCGGCGCCGTCCACCGCACCGCCGGAGGAGGACAACTCCGCCGGTTGAAACGGCCGACCGGGCGTTCATAGCGCGCCCGGCGCAAAAAATATTTTTTCCGGAGTGTCGATTCAACGGTGATGCACTCGTCGTAACGTTGAAGGCCTGACTCGCACAGTCGGTCTTTCAACTCACGAACCTGTTACTTCAAGGAGTCGCCGTCATGTCCAGCAACGCTGTCAAACCGATCCCCGACGGGATGCACGCGCTCACCCCGTACCTGATCTGCGCCAACGCCGCGGACGCCATCGCGTTCTATACCAAGGCCTTCAACGCTGTCGAACAGATCCGCCTGCCCGGCCCGGGCGGCAAGGTCATGCACGCCACCCTGAAGATCGGCGATTCCATGCTGATGCTGACCGACGAATGGCCCGAGCACCACTCGTTCGGCCCGAATTCGCTGAAAGGCACGCCGGTCACGATTCACCACTATGTGGAAGATGTCGACGCCAGCTTCAAGCAGGCCGTCGAGGCCGGCGCGACCGTCGTGTTGCCCGTCACCGACATGTTCTGGGGCGACCGCTACGGCCAGCTGAAAGACCCGTTCGGCCATAGCTGGTCGCTGGCCACGCACAAGCGCGACCTGAGCGCGGAAGAAATCCAGCAAGCCATGGCCGCCATGAAGTAATGGGCGGTTCGTCCGGTGAGAAGGAGGAGCTACGTCATGCAAAAGATTGCACCGTGTCTGTGGTTCGACGGCCAAGCGGAGGAAGCGGCCCGCTTCTACACGTCCGTGTTTTCCGATTCCCGCATCGCCACGACGATGCACTACACCGACGCCGGCCCCGGGCCGAAGGGTGACGTTCTGGCCGTCACGTTCGAGATTGAAGGCCAGGAGTTCATGGCGCTGAACGGCGGCCCTCAGTTCACCTTCACACCGGCGATTTCGCTGTTCGTGCACTGCCGTTCGCAAGAGGAGATCGATCGCTACTGGACCCGACTCACCGACGGCGGCAAGCCATGGCAATGCGGCTGGCTGCAGGACAGGTTCGGCGTCTCGTGGCAGATCGTGCCGGACGTGCTCGGCGAAATGCTGCGTGACCCGGACACCGCCAGGGCGAGCCGTGTGATGTCCACCATGATGCATATGGTCAAGCTGGATATCGCGCCGCTCGAAGCGGCTTATCGCGGCTAGCAGCAGGTTGCGATAAGCCGTGCGGTTGGAGCGTATTCGCCGTACGGTAGGCGCAAAGTTCCGCGCAAGCTCGGCGCTCCGCCCGCACGGCTCGCGAGCTTGCCTTGACTCCCCGGCGCAACACGGTGCGCTGCGGCGCGAGACCGCCATCTTTGATAGGATCGGTCTCGACCCATAAACGGCGGGACATCAACGGTGCGCGTCAACCATCAGGCTTTTTTCTGCTCGCTGTTTGTCGCGCGTCTCGCCGATCAGGTCCTGCTGTTTCTCGTGCCGCTCGTCGTCTTCCAGACGACACACCAGGTTTCGTGGTCGGGGCTGGCGTTCTTTATCGAAACGCTGCCCCGCTACCTGGTGTTTCCCTTCTTCGGCGCCTTGTGCGACCGCGTCTCGCCGCTCAGACTGATGCGCGTCAGCCAGACCGTGCGCGCGCTGACGTGTTTCGGCGGCATGATCGCTTATGCCATGTTCGGCGGCATCGGCTGGCTGATCGCACTTTCGGCGGTTTGCGGCGTGTTGACGAGCCAGGGGCTCGTCGCGCGTGAAGTCATGCTGCCGCAGATCTTCAGCACGCAGCGGTTCCAGCGTGTACTCGCCTATTCGCAGTTGGCCGACCAGTTGGGTTTCGTGCTCGGTCCGATGCTCGCCGCGCTGCTGCTCGGCCTGTGGCGTTGGGAATGGGTGGTCGGCGCAACCGGTGTGCTGTTTCTGCTCGCCGACGGCGCGCTGCTGCTATGGCAACGTACGAGCGGTTTTCGGGCCACGGATCCGCCGCCCGCCGACGCGGGCCACTGGACGCTGCCCGTGCGCATCGCGCTGCGTCACGTGCTGGTTCTACCCGGCCTGAAGAAAGTCGTACTGCTCGCCGCCGCCGAAAATCTGGTGATCGGCGTGACGCTCGCCACGTCCGCTGCAATGGTGACCGGCGTTCATGCGCAATCGAGTCACTACTACGCCGGCTTGCAGACGGCCGGCGCCGTGGCAACGGTGCTGATTCTGTTGACGATCGCCCGCGCCGCATGGCCGGCCCGTCGCCTGGGTCTCGTCGCCTTCGTTTCGATCTGCGCAGGCGGCGTGATCGCCGGCGCCAGCGCGGCGCCCTGGGGTTATGCGCTCGGCTTCCTGCTGATCGTCGGCTTCGACAAGATGTTCAACGTGTACATTCGCAGCGCACGGCAGCGAATCATTCCGCCACAGGATTACGGCAAGACGACCGGCGTGGTGATCCTGCTGAACAACATGACACAGCCGCTCGCCGGGCTTCTGGTCAGCGTGTTCTCCGCACGCACGCAAGCCGGCCCGCTGATCGTGATCCTGTCGCTGACAATGGGTGGTATCGGCGCGGCGGTGTCGATCGGCGCGGCGCTGGCGCGCAGGAAACGCGGGCTCGCGCTGGGGGAATGATGCCGCGCCAATTCACATGAGCGCCGTCTTGTGAATCAAGTTTGTCTTCAACGGCCACGCTTCTAAACCGGCTCGCACACCACCTCGAACTTCAGCAGTTGCGTTGGCCCGAAGGCATTGCTGATCGCGACATCGGCCGCGTCGCGCCCGCGAGCCATCAGAACACGCCCCGTACGCGGCGCATTATTGCGCGGGTCGAACGTCTGCCAGCAGCCGCCGATATACGCTTCGAACCACGCGGCAAAGTCCATCTGCGCGTAGGGCGGCGGCAGGCCGACATCGCTGATATAGCCCGTGCAATAGCGCGCCGGAATATTCATGGCCCGGCATAGCGCCACGGCCAGATGCGCGAAATCCCGGCATACGCCTTTGCGCTCCTGCCAGGCTTGCCATGCGGTCTTGGTCGGCCGCGCAAAGTCGTAGCCGAACACGATGTGGTTGTGCACGTAATTGCAAATCGCATCCACGCGCACACGGCCAAGCGGCAGTGTGCCGAAGGTCTGCCACGCGAATTCGGAGAGCAGATCGGTTTCGCAATAGCGGCTGCCCAGCAAAAACACCATCGTATCGTCAGGCAGCATTTCCACGGGATGCTGTTCGGTGTATGGCGGCCGCGTCTCCGGCTCCGACGACACCTCCAGCACCGCGCGCGTCGCAAAGGAAATTTTTCCCGGCGGCGCCACGAGACGGCTGCACAGGTTGCCGAAGCTGTCGCGATACTGGCGGATCGGCACCGCCGGATCGACCACCAGCAGGTCGGGATCGAGCACCTCTTTCGCATGCGAATAGTGGGTGTTCAACATCAGCAGCATCGGCGTCGGTTGCACACATTCATAGACCAGCTCGTACCCAACGCGCAATTTCATCGCGGCGCCCTTTTCCAGTTGAAACGTTCAATTGACGTGCGAACACGTTTCGATTCGAGCATCCGGGACATCGTCGCGTCCTTATTCGCCCTTGCGTCACACTCACGCGCCTTCGGTCACGCTCACATCCACCTGCAAACCCTGAAACGAATGCGGCGCCCCATGCCACGTGCCCCACAACGGCAACGCCTGGTAGGCGTTCCACGCCACCGCCACGCGAATCAGATGGCGGTTGCCGACAATGCTGTTGGTCGGATCGAAATCGACCCAGCCGGCACCCGGCAGATAGATTTGCAACCACGCGTGCGTCGCGCCGCCGCCTTGCGTGGCCTCGTGCTCGGGCACGTCGGGCACGAACAGATAGCCGCTCACGAAGCGCGCCGCGAGACCGAGCGAGCGGACCGCGTCCATCATCAGCACGGCGAAATCGCGGCAACTACCACTGCGACTGCGCAAGGTTTCGCCTGGGCGATTCACGCCTTTCTCCGTGCGGCGCACATAGAAAAACGAACTCTTGATTTCGAGCGTCATGGCGCGTAGCAGCGCCATCGTGCCGCCGGCGCCGCCTTTGCCGCCCTTAGCCGAGCCACCCGCCGTGGGCACGAAACGGCGTGCCCATTCGTCGACGTCGCTATCCGGATGCGGGCGGCTGCGCGCGTTCACGAGATCGGACGCTTCCTCGTTGGTGTACGCGAACGGCCAGTTCACCGCATACGGTTCGAGTGCGTAATCGGGCATTGGCGCTTCGAAGTGCTCGAGCGTCACTTCGCTGTCAAAGCGCAATTCGCGCGCCTTGTCCGCGAAACTCGCGACCGCCACCGAGTTATCGAATACGTCGTGCAGCCAATGCAGCCGCGACGGCGTGGGCGTGATTACCAACTGGTTGGTCACGAGGCGCAAATCGTGACTCGCGCGCGGACGGAACATCATGCGATGCTCGCCGAAACGCACGGGTTCGGAGTAACGGTAGATGCTGACGTGGCGCACCGTGAATCGCTGCGGCTCATTCATCTGACCACCCGATGGATGCCGCTGGGTTCGTCCTGTCCATCGCGTTCACGCTTATAAAAAAGCCACAGCCGCAGCGGGCGAAGAACGCGCCGCGCGGTTTTGATCCTCAATGAGCGACGGCCGGATTCCGGTGTGGTCGAGCGGTGTCAACGACAAACTGACGGGTTGAGCATACACCCGCCATATTGGTTGAAAACACTCATTTGGGCTGTACGGCGCGCGCTCGGAGTTATCAACAGAATCTGTTCGCAAATCTGTGCATAACTAACCGGCAAAAACTGCAAGCTATTGATGTGACTGCCATTTTTACCGCGACGTCGAAGTTGGGCAACGCTGCCCGCGAGCGTGCTCACCCTCGCTTCATGCACGCCTCATTCGCGCCTCATTCACGCACCGTGCCACGCGCCGCATCCTCATCGCCGCGCGCATGTCGTGCTTCCTCACGCCATTGCTGGCGCGAACGAACCATTCGGCGCAGCGCAAGGCGCGCCATCTTGACCCAGCCCGAGGGCCGCGGATCGGCCAGCATGCTGAGGGCGCGCGCATAGTCGAGCGTGAGGCCTGGCGTCCATGCCATCGTTGCGGCTCGCTTGCGCACTTGCGCCGCGACCCACAACTCGGGTGTCGCGATCACGCGCAGAAACGGCCGCCATCCGCCGAGACCGCCCCACACGCGCGCCGATGCCCCTTCGATCGCGGCCTCCAGTGCGCGCGAGACCGTGCTCGAACAGTTGCGGTGCGTGAGGTTGTATGTGGTGTCCTGTCGATACGTGTCCCAGAAGCGGCGCAGCCGGACAGGATCGTAGTTGCGGATTCGCACCTGCACCGTCGAAGCACACCACGCTTTCGACTCGGTCGCGTAATCGGGCTGGAATAGCCCCGGCACGTCGTTCTCGCGCGTGGCGCGTAAAAGCCGCGCGAAGTCGTCGGGCGAGCGATCGATCTCGACACCCGGATAAAGGCTGATGTAGATGCCCTCGGGCGATTCGAGCGCGGCATGACCGGTCGATATCACGCCATTGCGATCCACCGCCGCGATATAACGGTCGACGATCGGCTGCCGCCGCGCCTCGCCTTTTGCCGACCCGACCGGCGTCCACACATGCACGGTCAACGCGGCTTCGTCGGCGGCGGGCGGACCGTCCCATTCGTGGGCGATCACACGGCTGGCAGCGAGTTCGCTCGCGGCAGCGATGCCGGCATCCGCCGCGGAATCTTTCGCGGCAAGCCCGGGGCTCGCGGCGGCAGCAGGATTCGAAGCGAGCCGCCGCACTCGCGTGCTCAGCAGGAGCATGTTCCAGCCGCCAAAGATCAGGCCGAGACCGAGACAGTAAGGCACCGTGCCGACGTAGTGAGTCGGATAAGGTTGATAGAAGAAAATCGCCAGCGCGATTTCGACGCCACCGCCGATCATCGCGAGCCGCCACGTGCGATAGCGGACCACGTTGGCCGAGACGATCTGCAGCAGTCCATCGGCGAAAAAGAGCGTGCCGAAGATCATCGACAGAATGAAGTTGCCGTGCTCGTGGCCGACCAGAATCAACGCCGCCGCAGTGGCGAATGCAATGCCTTTCACATAGCGCAGCGTGCGTTGCCCGCCCATGCCGGTCCAGGCGACGGCCAGCGTGGCGAGACCTTCCAGCAACAGGAGTAACGCGAACGGTGTGATCGGAAAGTAAAGCGCGCTATCGAGCGCGTCGATGAACACGAAGACGCCGAGCAGCACACTGATGCAGCCGATGAGCCGCAGCGACCGCCAGCGCGTGCGCAGATAATCGACTCCCAGCAGAATCATGACGAGACGAACCATCGCAAGCCCTCCGTGACTGACGCGCGCTGCTGCCGATCGCCATCTTATACACGTTCACGGATCGGGCGCACAATGCTTCGCCACGACGAGGCTGCCACACGCACGCGGCGCGCCCTATTCAGACGCGCCGGCGTGCCGGCAACTGAAGTCTCTTATGCCGCTGCGGCTTGCGGAACCGCTTCGCCCTGCTCGCCGCCCAACGCGTCGAGCAGATCGCACAGCATGCGGTCGAGTTCGGCGGTCATCAGCGTGAGGTCGGAGTCGAACCGTTCGTCGTCGTTTTGCGCGGTGGGATCGCTTGCTTCTTTCAGCACGTCGAGCGGCGCAATGCGCTTGATCGTGAGCGACGGCGTCAACACGAACGACACACGATCGTTCCACGTCATGGCAAGCCGCATGCATTGCTTGCCGGCTTCGATATGGCGGCGCATATCTTCGGCATCCAAAGTATGTCCCACGTAGCGCACGGTCGCGTTGCCTTCCGCGGGCGAACGCAGCTCGGTGTCCTGATCGAGCGTGAAGCCCGCGGGACCTTCGCCTGAAAGCAGCCATTCAGTCATGGCCGCGACCGGCGAATGCGTGACGCGCACCGTGCCGAGCGGCAATTGATCGATCGACTTCACCAGCAGGCCGCGCACTTCATCGGCAACCGCCTGCGAGCCGGCGTCGATCACGAGCCAGCCGTTCTTGCAATCGATCCACACGCGCGTGTCGCGACGAATGCTGAAGGCGCGCGGCAGCAGTTCGTCGGTGACCTGCTCCTTGAGTTCGCGCATCTGTTTGCGGCCCGGTTTGAAGCCTTGCTGTTCCTCGAGTTCGAGCGCGCGCGCCTTGGTCACTTGCGTGACGACCGAAGCCGGCAGGAGTTTCTTCTCGGCGCGAAACACCAGCAGCATCTGGCCATTGAGCGCGTACACCAGCGAGTCGTTAGCGTCGTTCTCGCGCGGCGGTGCCCAGCCGTGGCTTTGCATCTCGACGCTGTTGCCGGGCGCGAACGCGTGCGGCGCGAGCCACTTCTGCATCTGTTCTGGGGTGACGGACCACGGAGCGGGAAGACGGTGAAGCTGAAGGTTTTTGAACCACATGGGCAGAGTCGTGTACGGGCAAAGCGCACCATTCTATCTGACGATAGACATCGCGCGTCCGGCTGAACTGACTCGCTGCGTCAGCCAAACGCTCATACAACGGCGGTCATTTTCAAAAATGGATAGACAATCCTTTAAGCGACAGACCAATTATCAAACACGGCCATTGGCCAGAGAATGCGCTTCATCCACTTCAACTCTCTCTGGAGCGCACCATGTCCGCCTCGCCGATGTCCCGAATCGCCCGTCATGTGTTGGTTGCCGCGAGCCTCGCGGGCGCGCTGAGCGCCCATGCCGCGAGCGACGCCGACTTGCCCGCGCCGCACCATCTCGCCGTCGTATCGAACTCGGCGCAATCCGCCGCAATCGTGCAAAGCGCGCGCCGCTACGCCGCCTTCTGGAACACCGGCGACGAGGCCTACGCGAAACTCGCGCTGTCGCCGGCCTTCATGGACCGCACCTTGCCGGACGGCCGCCCGCAAGGTCCTGATGGTCCGCTGCAGGCATCGAAGGGATTTCGTGCGGCGGTGCCCGATCTCCACGCGGAGATCGACGACCTCGTCGTGGCGGGCGACCGGGCCTCGGTTCATCTGCATTTCCACGGACACTTCACCGGGCAGTTCCAGAACCTCAAAGGCAACGGCCAGACCATCGACTTCCAGGCCTTCGATCTGTATCGCGTGAAGGACGGCCGCATTGTCGAGAACTGGCACCTTGAAGACAATCTGACGCTGCTCAAGCAACTCGGCGCCATCAAGCCGTAGTGGTTTTGCCGTATCCGTTTGGGAGCGCGCTTCAGCTTCAAATCACCTAGACTTTTTGAGAAGCGCGCGACCTAGACGGAGGCGGCCATGGCCGATGAAACCGCACCCTGGCAAATGGTGGAATACGAGGGTTTCGAGATTCACGTGGCACCTCGTCCGAAAAACCCGCCCAGCGAGGGGCACGCGCCGGGCGCAGCGGATAACCGCTATACGTACGTCGGCTATGTTTGCCATCCTGGCGCGGACCCGACCATCCCAGGGCATGCGGTGCCGTTTCACGCCGACGGCGAAGAGAGCTTCGCGGGCGAGGACGAGGCGTTGTACGAAGGTGTACATGTGGGACGCAGCATTGTGGAAGGCACGCATCCAGATCTGACCGTGTTGCCACTGGTGACTGGCGGCGTGTGAATCTGGCGCGGTTCAGCGTAACGTTGGTGCGCCCGGCGAATCCTGCATCGTGCAACGGCACAGCGCCAGTGCGCGTGAGCCTGGCGCGCGCTTCAGCGCAACGCCTGCACGGCCTGTGAATCCTGTGGCGCCGAAAGGCGCAACGCCAGTTCCAGCATGCGCTGGTTGGCGCTGGCCGGCGTGAACGTTTCGACCTTTTGCTGCGCTGCTTGCACGAGCGTGCGGCGCAGTTCCGTGTCGGTCAGCAGACGTTCGATTGCGCGCGCCATCGCATCCTCGTCGCCGACCGGCACTAGCAGGCCGGCCTTGCCGCCTTCCAGCAAATCCCTTGGCCCGGTCGGACAATCCGCCGACAGCACCGGCGTGCCGAGCGCCATGGCCTCGCCGAGCACCATGCCGAAACCCTCGTAACGACTGCTCAACACCAGCAGTTCCGCCTGCCGGATGTAAGGCGCTGGATTCGCGCAGAAACCCAGAAAATGCACCGCTGTACCGATCCCGAGTTCGTCGGCGAGTTGCTCCAGTTCGCGCCGGTCGCGCCCCTCGCCGATCAGGACGAGCGCCGCCTTGCAACGGCCACGCTCGCGCACCTGAGCGTAGGCTCTGAGCAGCGTCTTGTGATCCTTCTGCCCTTCGTCCAGACGCGCCACCGAAACGATGAACGAGTCGGCCGGCCGTTCGATCGGCGCACGTGCCGCGCGCCGCAGCGCATCGACGTCGATCACGTTCGGCAATTCGACGATATCCAGCGCGGTTGCCGAGAAGAGTTCCTGCGCCTCGCGCAGCATGGCGGGCGTCAGCACGGCGATCGCCGAGTAACGTGAGTAATGCTTGACCCGCCGGGCGATGTAGCGCGCGCTCTTGCTGCCGAGCCGCGCCGCCAGGCTGAAATGGCTCACCCCGAACCAGGGCACATGGCCGCTTCCCGCCACGTGGCGCAGCGAGAAATCGAAATCGCAGATCAGATCGTGCTGCCTGGAGAGACGCCGCATGCGCAGCGCAGCCAGCGGCCGGATCGCGCCATAGGTCAGCAGCTTGTGCAATAACTTCTCGCCCTTGCCCAGCTTGCGCTTTCGGGCCTCCTGATGAAGCGAGTACATCCACTTCGATGAGGCGAGCACATGGACGGGCACGTCGTCGGGGATCGACTGCGCGCGCCAGAACAACAGGTCGTCGGTCGGATACGCCACCGAGAGGCTCGGCGCGAACAGCCGCCGGTCGAGCGTCTTGAGCCACGACAGAAGCGCGGTCTCGGTGCCGCCTTTACCGAAATCGTTGATATGGAACAGGATACGCAGCGGCGTGCGGTCAGCTTCGGTAGCGTGCGGGTTTGCGTTGGTCACCTTGGTTATTCGCCCAGCTTGGCTGTTGGCGCTTCACGCCGCTGTTCACTGCGTGCTGCCGTGGCTTTGCCGCGTACAGTGTCGAGCGACGCTTCGCCGGATGCGCCGACTTGCTCCGCGCAACCCAGCAGCAGGCCAGCAAACGCCCAGAACGCGAGCATGGTGGTCTGCCACATGAAATCGTCGGTGGTATTTTTCGCGATCATGCCGGCCACCAGCGCGACGCCCGCTGCGCACAACCAGGGCTCGACCCGCCGAAGCCGCCAGAAGCGCGCGACGAGGCACAGCAACAACGCCGTCTGCAGCGCGACGCCGATGAAGCCCGTCTGCAACCACGTGTTGATGAACAGGTTGTGCGCGTGAGTCAGCGCCTGCGGTTCGACCGCCAGCAAACTGGCGGGCATTTCGCCACGATAGACGATCCCCGGCAACGGCTTGCCGAAGCCCACTCCGACCCACGCATGGCGTTCGGCTTCGCTGACATAAAACGCCCACAGCTTCGGACGCGTGTCAGCCGATACCGTGTCGCCGATCGCGGACAGCGAGCCGGGCACGTAGACCTGATGACCGTCGATCGCGACGTCGCGCGGCTGGCTGGCGGCGGGCGCGGTGCCGGCCGTGCGCAGACGGGAGCTGAACTCGAGCGTGCCGACGCCGGCTGCGCCGACCACGGCGACGACCAGCACCGCCAGCAACAGGCGGCGCCGGTAGAGCGGAAACAACGCGACCAGAAGCGTCACGGCGGCCGCCGGCCAGAAGAATCGATTGAGGGTCGCCAGTCCGATGAACAGGCACAGCACGATGCCGCTCGCGCCGATCACGCGCCAACGCGGCTTCAGCAGGAAGCCGGCGAAGAGCGGCATGGCAAACACCGCGAGCGTGCTGGTATGGCCGACGCGATTATAGAAATGCAGCGGAAAAGTATTGGCGGTGGGCGGCTGCAGATGCCCCCAGTAGAGCGCGCTGATCACGGCGAGCACCACGCAGGCGCCCCAGTTGACGAGCACCACGGGCGCCGGCCGCCGCAGTTCGGTGCCGAACAGCCAGAAGCCCCAGAACGACACCAGCGGATAGAGCACCTCGTCGCACCACGCGTGCAGGCTGATCATCGGATACATGGACCATGCGACAGAAGCGAGGCTCCAGCCGGCCCAACCCACGATGGGCAGCACCAGCGGCCACTTCAATAGCGATGGCCGGTTCGCCGAACAGGCGGCCGCCACGACGCCGAGCGCCATCAGTGCGAGCGCATTGAAGACGAGCGCCGTCATGTGGCCGAACATCACCACGAACAGAATCACGGGACAGGCAACCCATAACACGCGCTCCACTCGCGCAGCCGTGTGAGTCATTACACTTTCACCAGAACATTTTGCAATGCGTTGTACACCGACTCGACAGACAGCCGGCCCATACACTCGGCATGGTCGCCGCGCCAGGCCACACAGGTCGTCTCGTTGCGATCACAGCGCCGCACCCATGCTACCTTGCGGCGGAATATAAAAGGCTGATCGCGACAGGGCATCTCCGCGATCGTAATGGGCACGAACGGCACTTCGCGCCAGTAGCGCCCCGCGCCATGAATCGAAGCGTTGCCCGGGCCGAACAGCGCAAGCGTGGGCACCCCAATCAGACGCCCCAGATGCGCGACCCCGGTATCGGGACAAACCACGGCTTGTGCGCCGGCAAACAGATGCCACAACTCGCCGAGGCCAAGCCGCGCCGCCAGGTTGGGATGATGAGGGTCCGGGTCGATCGCGCGAATCAGCTCGGCTTCGCCGGGGCCGCCGGTCCAGACCGGCAGATAGCCAAGCGCTTCCACACGTTGCGCAAGCTCGCGCCAGCGCGTATTGGGCCAGCGTTTGACGCTGGTGCTCGCCCCCGGATGAAGCACGACGTAAGGTTTCGCCAGTAGCGACGGCTCGGGTAACGCCGCATGCTGCGGCGCGGGCCAGTCGGCGGGCGCGTAAGCGCGCGGCGGCGGTCCGTCGACCAGTTCCGCGGCGAGGTCGGCCCACGCGGCCGGCGCCGCGGGATACGGCGCGCTCCGGTTGAGCGGCCAGTTCTTCCAGGCCGGCTCATCGCCCGCGTGTCCGACGATCCAGCGGCAGCCCGCGCCCAACGCGAGCCAGCTGTGACGATTGTCGCCGAGCACCATGCCGAGGTCGTAAGGTCCGGAAAGCAAAACGTCCCGCACCGACTTCGCATCACGCGGATCGAAGGGCAAGACCGTGACGTCGAAAGGCCGACCGGCATACAGCGGCACGATCGCCTTCGGACAGGTCAGTACGATCTGCGCTTGCGGATATTGCGCGCGCAACTTGGCGAGCAGCGGCGTGAGCAGCAGCGTGTCGCCAAGCAACAAATGGTGTGCAATCAGAATGCTGCGCGGTTGCCGTGGCTCGCGGCGCAGTGGCTTGATCAACAGTCGCGGGATAGCCCGCGCAAAAATACGAAGACGCCCGGCAAGCCGACTCATAGGCTCATCGGCGCGTTGGTTCCCGCCGCGATCTTGCTGTGCGCCGATACCCGGCGCGAGGTCGCGTTCGCCATGCACAATCTCCAGCGGTATTCTTCCCGAAGGCCTCCAGTGCAGCGGCTACGGCCCCGTCACGACGGGCCGGCGCGGCTCGGGATGCGGCGCTTCTCGCCCGCCGCCTGTCCAGGCCGGCATGGAAAGCTCGATGAAATAAGTGGGTGTTCGGCCCGAATTGAGTTCGAGCGTTAAGAGTGAAAAATTATAACATGTGACCCTGCCGCGGAACGGCGCGAAACCGCGCCAGCAAGGCCGCCCGCTCCTTGTGCGACAAGGGTCCGGCGGCCCCTAACGCGTCGCGTCGAGTTGCTCGGCCAACCTCAGCAGCGCGTCCACGTGAGTGGCTACGCCTGGGTCGTAAAGCACCGCATCGCGGGCCCGTTCCGACGGCGCGCGACGCACGCCGTCGCGATGCGCCGCCACCGCCCGCTCGAGCGTGGCACGCAGATCCGCCACGTCGTCCGGTGCGAAAATGAATTTCGCGTGAGGGGCAATCGCATCGCAGCAGCCAATGGTCGACGGGAAAATGACCGGTGTCCCGCACATCACCGATTCGATACCGACCAGCCCGAACGGCTCATACGTGGATGCGAGGATCGTGAAATCCGCGGCCTGATAACACTCGGCGAGCTCCTTCACATAGCCGATATAGCGCAGCCGCCCGGACGTACGCGCGGGCGGCCGTCCGGCCACGGCCACCACCACGGGCAGCGCCGTGTCGCGCAGCGCGGCTTCGATAAGCGGCAAACCCTTGCGCTCATGGCTGCTCGACGGAAACAGCAGGACGATCTCGTCGTCGGCAAAACCATATTTGCGACGCAGGGTGGCGCGCGTCGCGGCGTCGGTCGGTGCGAAACGCGTGCCGTCCACGGGGGGGTACAACACGCGGATTTTCGCCTCGTCTACGCCGTACAGTTCGCGAAGTTCGTCGTGCATCAGTTGCGAATGCGCGACCACGACCTTCGAGCGCTCGTACTGACGGCGCTCGAGCGCAATCTGCCAGCGGTCCGAACGCTTCTGCGCACGCCCTGTCGCCCGTAAAAAGCCGAGATGCGTGCCGCCGCAGATCGCCATGTCGGACGAGTCGACGCGGTTGCAGCCGATCAGCACATCGACTTGCGCCGCGCGACGTGCGCCGCGCAGCCGCCATGAAAACCAGCGGTCGCGCAACTTGCCCGGCAGAAACGACACGTTGATGCGGTGTGGCTCGACCATCGCGTATTCCGCCAGCGACGCATCGAAGCGACGCGCAAAGAAAGCCGGCTCGATGCCGCGCGCGGCGAGGCCGCGCACCAGGTCCATGGCGTAGCGCTCTAGGCCGCCGCTGTGCTGCAGCGCGTTACTGGAAAGTCCAAGTTTCTTCATTCAGCAGACAGCGCGAGCCAGCGCCTCGTCAAATGTTAAGGGGCAAGTCATGCGCGGTCCGCGCTGGCGAACCGCGTGAATGGAGACCCGAATGGCCGATCGACGTGTCGCGTGCGTTACGCCGCGCTCTGCTGGAACTGGATGCGGTGCAGATGCGCGTACAGCCCGTCTTTCGCCAGCAGTTCACGATGACTGCCGCTCTCGACGATCCGCCCCGCTTCCATCACCAGAATCCGGTTGGCACGCTCGATGGTCGACAGGCGGTGCGCGATGACGAGCGTCGTGCGGCCCTTCATCAGCGTTTCCAGCGCGGCCTGGACGTGGCGCTCGGATTCGGAGTCCAGTGCCGACGTTGCTTCGTCGAGGATCAGGATCGGCGCGTCCTTGTAGATCGCCCGCGCAATCGCCAGACGCTGCCGCTGGCCGCCCGAGAGCATCATGCCGTTGTCGCCGACCAGCGTTTCGATGCCTTTCGGCATGGCCTCGACGGTGTCCCACAGGTTGGCCGCGCGCAACGCCGCCTTGACCTTGTCTGGATCGGCGACCTGTCCGTACGCGACGTTATTGGCGACCGTGTCGTTGAACAACACCACGTCCTGACTCACCATCGCGATCTGGCTGCGCAGCGCGTGCAGATCGTATTCGGGGATCGCGACGCCATCGACCAGAATCTGACCGCCGCTCGGATCGAAAAAGCGCGGCAGCAGATTCACCAGCGTGGTCTTGCCGCTGCCCGACGGGCCCGCGAGCGCGACCATTTCACCCGGCGCCACCCTGAACGACACCTGGTCGAGCGTGTGGCGGTTGTGCGTGGCGTTCGCGCTGTAGTTGAACGAGACGTCGCGGAACTCCACTTCGCCGCGCGCGCGTTCCAGCGGCTTGCCGCCGCCTTCCGGTTCGGACGGCTCGTCGATCAGGCCGAAAATCAGCTCGCACGCCGTCATGCCGCGCTGCAGCGGCTGGTTCACGTCCATCAGGTGCTTGAGCGGCGAGATGATCAGCAGCATCGACGTGACGAAGGCGACGAAGCCGCCCACCGTGGTCTGATCCGACGACGACTGCACCACCGCGATCGTAATCACCACGGCGAGCGCGATCGACGCGAGGAACTGCGTCAACGGTTGCGCGAGTCCACCGGACACGGTCATGCGCATGGCATAGCCGCGCAGACGCTTGCTCATCGACTCGAAGCGATCCATCTCGTACTGCTCGCCGTTGTGCACCTTGACGACCTTGTAGCCGCCCACCGACTCTTCGACGATGTACGACAGCTCATTGGTCAGCAACTGATGCTCGCGGTTCAGACGGCGCAGGCGGCGGTTGATCTTGCCGACCAGCCAGCCGATCGCCGGCAGCAGCACCGCGACGATCAGCGTCAGACGCCAGTTCAGATAGAACAGATAGCCGAGCAGGAAGACCACGGTGAGCGAATCGCGCACCAGCGTGACCAGCACACTCAGCAGCACGTTGAGAATCTGGTTCACCTCGAAGACGATCGCGTTGATCACCGTGCTCGCGGTTTCGCGCTGGAAGAACGCGACGCTCGTATGAATCATGCGGCTGAACATCTTCAGACGCAGATCGAGCAGGATCTTGTTCGTCACGTAGGCAAGCAGATACCCGGATGCATATTGCGACAGGCTGCGCACCAGCGCGAGGCCGATCACCGCGGCCGGCACGAACCACTTGGTTTTGTCGTTGGCATGCGCGCCGAAGCCCTTGTCCAGCAAAGGCTTGAGCAACGCGGGAATCGCCGCGTCGGTCGCGGCGCTGACGGCCATTGCAACGATTGCGCCGAGGAGAACCCAGATCAGCGGCTTGATATACGGCCACAGCCTTTTAAAGACGACGGAGGGAGACGACGCCTCACCTGTACCGATGGGTTTGCTTAACGTTGGCTTCGCGCTCAAGGAATCCTCTGAGAATGCGGGACGGCAACCGCGCGGCAGACGGAATGCCGGCCGGGCGGAATATCAAAAAAGAGCATTGTAAACGGTTGGGGATGGGCGTCGGCGGTTGGGGATCGGCTGTGTATACTTCGGCAACTCGCTTCGGCAACTCGCTTCGGCCACTCGCTTCGGCAGCCCGCTTATGCCCGCTGCTTCGCGCAACATGCCTGGGGGGCGCCGGCTGGTGCGAAGCGTTCCGTCATTTTGCCCTTCACGCTACTCAGGTATGCAAGAAACCACCCTCGGCGTCGCCATCATCACCAAAAACGCGGCGGCGCGGCTGGCTGAATGCCTGCAAGCCGTGGCGTTCGCCGATCAGATCGTCGTGATCGACGGCGGCAGCACGGACGGCACCGCCGACATCGCTCGCTCGCACGGCGCTCGCGTGATCGAACAGACCGACTGGCCGGGCTACGGCCCGCAAAAGAATCGCGCGGTCGACGCGCTCGGCACCGGTTGGATTCTTTCGATCGACGCCGACGAAATCGTCTCACCGGAGCTGGCCTCAGCGATCCGCGCGGCGCTGGCCGCCCCCACCGCCGACGTTTATGCGGTAGACCGGCTGTCGAGTTTTTGCGGGCATTGGATTCATCACAGCGGCTGGTATCCGGACTGGATTCCGCGTCTGTTCAAACGTGGCGCCGCGCGCTTCTCCGACGACCTGGTGCACGAGCGGCTGGTGTTCGACACGCCGGCGCAGCGTCTCACCGGCAAGCTGATGCATTACTCGTACGAGGACTTCGAAGGGGTGCTGCGCAAGCTCGACGCATATTCGACCGCGGGCGCCCAGCAACGTCACGTGGCGGGCCAGCGAGGCAGCTTCGGCAAGGCGCTCGGGCGCGGCGCGTGGGCGTTCGTGCGGACTTATTTGCTGCGTCGCGGTTTTCTGGACGGCCGCGCCGGTTTCATGATCGCGGTGTTCAATGCGGAGACGGTGTATTACCGCTTTTTGAAGCTGGCGCGCTTGAGGGAGAAGGCGCGGCGCTAGCTTTCGGGGCATGGGTCGCCAATCACCGTCGGTTGGTCTAGCCGGCTGATTGCCTCGCGCCCATGAAAGATCACTCGCCTGATAACGCGGCGTGCTTAGCGGCACTCGCTCATGCCCGCGTCGCAGGGATTCGCCGCTGCGAGTCACAGTCGGGTTTTGCCGCGCCATTGGCGCGGCAAAAGCCAGCATCAACCCACCATCAATACACGATCTCGATCGAGCTTCCGGCGAACTCGCCGCGCAACGCCGCGAGCAGTTCGTCGGTCGGCTTCACGCGCCACGCGTCGCCCAGACGCATTTCACCTTCCGCGTTCTGGCTGCGATACACCACCTGCACGGCGAGCCCGTTCGGAATCTGTACCGCCTGACGCTGCCCGCCGCCGCCGTAGCCGCCACCATTGCGGCCACCACCGTTGCCACCGCCGTTCCCGCCGCGCGATGAAGCCGCCGGCGCCGCTGCCGCCGGCGGTTCGTCCTTGCCTGCGCTATGCGCTTCAAGCACACGACGCAATGCCAGCGCGTCCGCGTTGCCGTTCATCTGCACCTTCACGGCCTCAGCGTAACGGCAGCGTGCGCGGCCGAGGTCCATGACCGTGTCGACAGTGAAGCGAATCCCGCCGGTAAACGCGTCGTTACGCGCCTGGCCCTGCACGACCAGCAGTTCGTCTTCCTTGAACAGCTGCTTGTGCGCTTCGAACGTTTCGTTGAAAACCGTGACTTCGCATTGCCCGGTGCCGTCGTCGAGCAGCGCGATCAGCATCTTGCCGCGCTGGGTCATCTGCGTGCGCAGCGACGCGATCACACCCGCGACCAGCTTGTCGCGGCCTTCCTTCAACTCGCCGATCTTCTGGCGCACGAAGCGGCGCACTTCGTTCTTGTAGGCGTCGAACAGATGGCCCGACAAATAGAAGCCGAGCGCGGCCTTCTCTTCCTGCAGCTTTTTCTTTTCCGGCCATTCCGGCTCGTCGACCAGTTCGTGACCTTGCGACGGCGCGTCGCCCATGTCGAACAGGCCCGCTTGCAGCGCGTTGGCGCTCGCCTGCTCGGCGGCTTCCATGGCGAGCGAAACGGACGCGATCAGTTGCGCGCGGTTCGCATGCAAGGTGTCGAACGCGCCAGCGCGGATCAACGCTTCAACCGTGCGGCGATTGACGATGCGGCGGTCGACCCGGTTGCAGAAATCGAAAATATCGATGAACGGACCGTCTTCGCGCGCGCGCAGAATTTCTTCGATCGCGTTCTGGCCGCTGCCCTTGATTGCGCCGAGGCCGTAGCGGATCGTTTTCGAGCGCTTGCCGTCAGGCTCGGCGACCGGCTCGAAGCGATACGCGGACAGATTCACATCCGGCGGCAGCACCGCCATCTTGTTCGTGAGACAGTCTTCGAACAGGATCTTGACCTTGTCCGTGTCGTCCATGGCGAGCGACATATTCGCCGCCATGAATTCCGCCGGATGGTGCGCCTTCAGCCATGCGGTGTAATACGCCAGCAGCGCGTACGCGGCCGCGTGCGACTTGTTGAAGCCGTAGCCCGCGAACTTCTCCATCAAGTCGAAGATTTCGTCGGCCTTCTCAGCGGTCAGACCGTTCTTCGCGGCGCCCTGGCGGAACAACTCGCGATGTTCGGCCATTTCCTCGGCCTTCTTCTTACCCATCGCGCGACGCAGCAAGTCGGCGCCGCCCAGCGAATAGCCGCCGATGATCTGCGCCATCTGCATGACCTGCTCCTGGTAGACCATGATGCCGTAGGTCTCTTTCAGAACAGATTCGACACGCGGATCCGGATATTCCACCACTTCGCGGCCGTGCTTACGCGCGCAGAAGCTCGGAATCAGGTCCATCGGGCCCGGACGGTACAACGCGACCAGCGCGATGATGTCCTCGAAGCGGTCAGGCTGCGCGTCTTTCAGCATGCCCTGCATGCCGCGGCTTTCCAGCTGGAACACGGCGACCGTATTCGCTTTCTTCAGGATCGAGAACGACGCCGGGTCGTCGAGCGGCACTTGCCCGAGCGACCAGTCCTGCTTGGACGGATCGAGACGCCGGATATAGCGCTCGGCCCAGTCGAGAATCGTGAGCGTGGTCAGACCCAAGAAGTCGAACTTCACGAGGCCGACGGCTTCGACGTCGTCCTTGTCGTACTGGCTCACCACGCCGCTTTCGTCGCCCTGCGTGTACAGCGGACAGAAATCGGTCAGCTTGCCGGGCGCGATCAGCACGCCGCCCGCGTGCATGCCGACGTTACGCGTCAGCCCTTCCACGCGCTGCGCGAGTTCGAGCAGCTGATGCACTTCGTCTTCGTTGTCGAAGCGCTCCTGCAGCAGCGGCTCTTCCTTCATCGCGTCGGCAATGGTGACGTGCTTGCCCGGCTTGAACGGAATCAGCTTGGCGATGCCATCCGTGAACATATAGCCGAGATCGAGCACGCGGCCGATGTCGCGCACCGCAGCCTTCGCCGCCATCGTGCCGAACGTGGCGATCTGCGACACGGCGTCCGCACCGTACTTTTCCTTCACGTACTGGATCACGCGATCGCGGCCGTGCTGGCAGAAGTCGATGTCGAAGTCGGGCATGGACACCCGCTCCGGATTCAGGAAACGTTCGAACAGCAGGTTGTAGCGCAGCGGATCGAGGTCGGTCACGCCGAGCGCGTATGCGACCAGCGACCCGGCGCCCGAGCCCCGGCCCGGACCGACCGGCACGCCGTTGTTCTTCGCCCAGTTGATGAAGTCCGCCACGATCAGGAAGTAGCCGGGAAAGCCCATCTTGATGATCGTGCCGCACTCGAATTCGAGGCGCTCGTAGTACGTGGCACGTTGCGCCGCGCGTTCGGCTTCGTCCGGATAAAGCTGCTCGAGACGCTTTTCGAGGCCCTCTTTCGACAGATGCACGAGGTAGTCGTCGAGCGACATGCCGTCGGGCGTGGGGAAGAGCGGCAGCTTCGGCTTGCCGAGTTCGAGCGTGAGGTTGCAACGCTTGGCGATTTCCACCGAGTTGGCGAGCGCCGACGGAATGTCCGCGAACAGCGCGGCCATCTCTTCCTGTGTGCGGAAATACTGCTCGGACGTAAAGCGCTTCGGGCGGCGCGGATTGGCCAGAATGTCGCCTTCGGAAATACACACGCGCGCTTCGTGCGCGGTGAAGTCGTCCGGCGTCATGAACTGCATGGGATGCGTGGCGACCACCGGCAGTTTCAGCGACGCCGCGAGTGCGACCGCCTGCTGCACGTAGTGCTCGCCGCCGGGCTGACCGCAGCGCTGCAACTCGATATAAAAGCCGCCCGGGAATACCTTCGCCCAATGCAGCGCGTTGCGCTTTGCCGCTTCTTCGTTACCCGCCGCGAGCGCGAGGCCGATGTCGCCCTGCTGCGCGCCGGACAACGCGAGCAGCCCTTCGCCGAGACCCGTTTCGAGCCAGCCGGCCTCGACTTCCGCGCGACCGCGATACTGGTTGGTGAGCGACGCCTTGCTGAGCAGTTCGCACAGGTTCAGGTAGCCGCGCCGGTCCTTGACCAGCAGCAGCAAACGGGAAGGCTTGTCGCGGTCGTCCGGATTGGTGATCCAGACGTCGCAGCCGGCAATGGGTTTGACCCCTTTGCCACGGGCTTCCTTGTAGAAACGGACGAGGCCGAATGCGTTGCCGAGATCGGTGAGGGCGAGCGCGCCCTGGCCGTCTTTGGCGGCGGCCTTGACGACGTCGTCGAGGCGCACGATGCCATCGGCAATCGAGAATTCGGAGTGAACGCGGAGATGAACGAAGCGGGGATCTGACATGGGCGACATTGTAACTCCACCGTTCCGGAGTTTTCAGGCCAAAACCGCTCGTTGGCCGTCCGGCTTAGGGCGCAAACGCGCGAGCCGCGTGCACAGGCGTTTCTGAGGTGGCGGAGCATGCGGACGTCCGCCTGAGCGCGGCAAATCGACAGCAAGTTCGAGAACGATTTGCGCTACCGCAACCCGCTGGCCATTCGGCCGAGTCGGGGAACGCGCCGGGTTGAGAGATAATAGGGGTTTCGCCCCATTCGACGTGGCCGTGCCGCGTGGCGCCTGAAGGCGGGAGCCCAATGCGCCCCGTTTTCCGCAACGCCGGTCACCTCTTACCGCTGGACACTTATGAGTATCGTCAACCTCTCTTCGTATCAATTTGCGACTATCGAAGACACCGCCGCATGGCGCCCGTTCGTCACGGAGCGCTGCAATGCGCTCGGCCTGAAGGGCACTGTTCTGCTGGCGCCGGAAGGCATCAACCTGTTCGTCGCCGGCACGCGTGAGGCTACGGACGCGTTCATCGACTACATCCGTCACGACGCGCTGTTCGAAGGCAAGTTCGCGAATTTGCAGTTCAAGGAAAGCCTGTCGGAGAAGCAGCCGTTCACGCGCATGCTGGTCAAACTCAAGCGCGAGATCATCACAATGAAAAAACCGGCCATCCGGCCGGAGCTAGGCCGTGCGCCGTTCGTCGACGCGCCCACGCTGAAAAACTGGCTGGACCGCGGTCACGACGATCAAGGCCGCCCCGTCGTGATGCTCGACACGCGCAACGCATTCGAAGTCGACGTCGGCACGTTCGATAACGCGCTCGACTACCGCATTACGAAATTCAGCGAGTTTCCCGAAGTCATCGAGCAGAATCGCGCCGATCTGGAAGGCAAGACGGTTGTGTCGTTCTGCACGGGTGGGATTCGCTGCGAGAAAGCGGCGATCCACATGAAGGACGTGGGCATCGAGAACGTGTACCAGCTCGAAGGCGGCATTCTGAAGTACTTCGAGGAAGTGGGCGGAGCCCACTATCACGGCGACTGCTTCGTGTTCGACTACCGCACCGCGCTCAATCCTCAACTTGAGCCCAGCAAGACGACGCAATGCTTCGGCTGCCGCGCCGTGGTTTCGCCGGAAGCGCAACAATCGCCCATGTACGTGGCGGGCAAGACGTGTCCGGAATGTCATCCGGACAGCAAGGCGGCACGCGCCGCGTGATGGTGGCCGCGCAGCCGGCGCAACAATCGGGCCGAGGCTTGCGGGCCGGGGCCAAGGCCGGCATGCCCTACCGCGGACGTTTCGCGCCGTCGCCCACCGGCCCGCTACATTTCGGCTCGCTGGTCAGCGCGCTTGCAAGCTGGCTGGACGCGCGTGCGAATCGGGGAGCGTGGCTCGTGCGCATTGAAGACATCGACGGCCCGCGCACCGTGCCGGGCGCCGCCGAAGACATTCTCGCCACCCTCGAACGCTTCGGCATGCAGGCAGACGAACCGCCTGTCTGGCAAAGCAAACGCCTCGCGCGCTACCAGCAGGCGCTGGAGGAATTGAAGGCCGGCGGCATGATCTATCCGTGTGGCTGCACGCGCAAGGAAATCGCCGACTCGCTGCTGCACGCGCATGCGCGCAACACCACCCTCGCCTATCCCGGCACCTGCCGCGAAGGCCTGCATGGCAAACCGGCGCGCGCATGGCGACTGCGCGTGCCCGACGGCGACGCCGCGATCATCACGTTCGAGGACCGCTGGCAAGGCACGCAGACACAGAACCTGGCCACCGAGGTGGGCGATTTCGTGCTGAAGCGCGCGGACGACCAATGGGCGTATCAACTGGCGGTGGTCGTCGACGACGCGGACGCGGGCATCACGCACATTGTGCGCGGCGCGGATTTGATGGATTCAACGGCACGGCAGATCTATTTGCAGCGCTGCCTGGGCGTGCCGACGCCTGAGTATTTGCATGTGCCCGTCGTCATGAACGAACAGGGCGAAAAACTCAGCAAGCAGAACGGCGCCACGGCGCTGGACAGCGATAAGCCACTCGACGCGCTGAGCGCGGCGGCGCGGCATCTGGGGCTCAAGCTGGAAAGCGCTGCGGACCATACAACGCTAGACGGCTTTTATGCCGCCGCCACGGTGGCATGGGCAAAACGAATGGGATTACCCGCAGCAGGATAACCGCGATTCGCGCCTGGATCAGGAAGACGACGGCGACTTTCTCGGCATTCCGAACCCGCCCAACAGCGCCGCCAACGGCTGCTTGGAAGCGGACTTCTGCGGCGCGGCCGAAGCAGCGTCGGCCTCCTCGACCTTGCGAACCGAAGCAGGCGACGGCTCATACGGCTTCAGGAAGAAATCATCCACCGGTTGCGCGCGATGATGATGCGGCCGGTCGAACGAACCCGACGACGCACCCGTGCGCCGACGGCTGCCGCGATCTTCGCGCCCTTCCCGCCCTTCGCTGCTACGCTCGCGACGCGGCGCCCGCTCTTCATGGTGGTGGCGCACCGGCGCTTCCACCGTCAGGCGTTGCACGTCCAACGGACGCTTGATCAACTTCTCGATATCGGCAAGCTGCTTGCGCTCGTTCGGGCTGCACAGCGACAAGGCGTCGCCGGAAGCACCCGCGCGGCCGGTACGGCCGATCCGGTGCACGTAGTCTTCCGCATTGAACGGCAGATCGAAGTTGATCACCGCCGGCAGTTCGGCGATATCGAGGCCGCGTGCGGCGACGTCTGTCGCCACCAGCGCTTCGATCTCGCCGCGCTTGAACGCGTCGAGCGCCTGCATCCGTTCATTCTGCGAGCGGTCGCCGTGAATCGCTGTCGCCACCACGCCGTCGCGCTCGAGGCTGCGCGCGAGACGGCTCGCGCCGATCTTGCTATTGCAGAACACGATCACCTGCTTGAGGCTGCGCTCGCGAATCAGTTGCACGACCGCGCCGGTTTTGTCGCCTTCGGCGACTTCAAAGACGATCTGCGTTACGTTGGTCGCAGTCGAGTTGCTGCGCGCGACTTCAATGGTTTGCGGATTGTGCAGATAAGTGGCAGCGAGTTTCTTGATTTCGCCCGAGAACGTGGCCGAAAACAGCAGCGTCTGACGCTCTTTCGGCAGCAGGTTCAGAATGCGCTGCAGATCCGGCAGGAAGCCCATGTCGAGCATGCGGTCGGCTTCGTCGAGCACGAGAATCTGCACCTGGCCGAGGTTGGCGGTCTTCTGTTGCACGTGATCGAGCAGACGGCCTGGCGTGGCGATCAGAATCTCGACGCCGCGGCGCAGTTGCTCCGATTGCGGATTCATATCCACGCCGCCGAACACCACTGCGCTGCGCAGCGCAGTGTGCTTCGCATACGACTGCACGTTCGCGGCGACCTGGTCGGCCAGTTCGCGGGTCGGCGTGAGGATCAGCGCGCGCACCGGATGGCGGGCCGGTGACGCGCTCGTGCTCGCCTGCGGCAAGAGGCGCTGGATGATCGGCAGCGAGAAACTCGCGGTCTTGCCGGTGCCGGTTTGCGCGGCGCCCATGACGTCGCGGCCGGCCAGCACGACGGGAATCGCCTGCGCCTGGATCGGCGTGGGGATGGTGTAGCCCGATTCTTTGACGGCTTTCAGGATGTCGGGCGCGAGACCGAATTGATCAAAAGTCGCAGTGCTGGGCGTGACGGCTGTGTCGGACATGGTGGCTTTCGCTAAAAATGCGCTTTGCGCGTGCGCGCGGCAGCGGTCGGAACCGCAGAGGGCATTGTGATGAAGGCGGAGCCACGGCGTTCCGCACGGGACCCGATAGTATTGCGGGAAAAAATGCGGCCGGCTCCGGCCGGCGGAAACACCCGCCGGAAAGGCCGGTATTGTAGCACTTCAGCAAAAACACTCATGGCGCATGTGCCGGCTTTCTGCTTACGCCGGCGAAAGCCGGGGCGCCGGCACTCGGGCCCCCCCATGCGCCGTCGCGCTTCGCTCGCAGCGTAGTGGGCTCAGACGACAGTTGCGTGACAGCCGTCCTACCACGTCTCGCGCATCACCATCAGGCGCAGCTCGGTCATGTCCTCGATCGCGTAGCGCACGCCTTCACGCCCCAACCCGGAATCCTTCACGCCGCCGTACGGCATGTTGTCGACCCGGAACGACGGCACGTCGTTGATCACCACACCGCCCACGTCGAGTTTGTCCCACGCGCGATGCGCATGCGCGAGCGAATCCGTGAACACGCCCGCCTGCAGGCCGAAGTCGCTGTCGTTGACGGTCGCGAGCGCGGCGTCGAAATCGTCGAAGCGCTCCAGAATCGCCACCGGCCCGAACGCTTCCTTGCGATACAGATCGGTGTCGCGTTTCACGCCTTCGAGCAGCGTGGCCTCGAACATCGCGCCCTCGACCTTGCCGCCGGCAATGATTTTCGCGCCCGCCTGCACCGCGCTTTCCATCCAGCCGGCGAGGCGTTTGGACTCCGATTCGGAGATCATCGGCCCGACAAAGGTCTTTTCGTCTTTCGGATCGCCCATCACGAGCGATTTGGTCTTGGCAATGAGCTTCTCGCGCAAGGCGTCATACAAACTGGCGTGGACGAGAATCCGCTGCACGCCGATGCAGCTCTGCCCCGACTGATAGAACGCGCCGAATGCGAGCCGGTCGACCACATAGTCGAGCTTTCCGCCCTGATCGCCGTCGACGATCGCAGCCGCGTTGCCGCCCAATTCCAGAATCACCTTTTTCTTGCCCGCCTTCTTCTTCAAATCCCAGCCCACCGCGGGCGAGCCGGTGAAGGACAGCAATTTGAAGCGCTCGTCGGTGGTGAAGAGATCGGCGCCGTCGCGATGCGCGGGCAGAATCGAGAATGCGCCTTTGGGCAGATCGGTTTCCGCCAGAATCTCGCCCATGATGAGCGCGCCGACCGGCGTGCGGCTCGCCGGCTTCAACACGAACGGCACACCTGCCGCGATAGCCGGCGCGACCTTGTGCGCGGTCAGGTTCAGCGGAAAGTTGAACGGCGAAATAAACGAGCACGGGCCGATCGGCACGCGCTTCACGTAGCCGTGGTAGCCCTTGGCGCGCGGCGAAATCTCCAGATTGACGATCTCGCCGTCGATGCGCACCGACTCCTCCGCGGCCACCTTGAACGTATCGATCAGGCGCGTGACCTCGCCTTTCGAGTCGTTGATCGGCTTGCCGGCCTCGATGCACAGCGCGAGCGCCAGTTCGTCGTAGCGCTCGCGAAAGCGCTTCACGCAATGTTCGAGCACCGCCTGGCGTTTGAACGGCGGAAAAGCGCGCAGCGCGGGCATGGCCTCGACGGCGTGGCCGATCGCTTTGTCGATCGCGGCGGCGTCGGCCATCGCCACGCGGGTGGCGACTTCGCCGCTGAATTTATCGGTGACTTCGAGATCGGTGTTGGCGGCCACCGCAACGTTGGCGAGATAGTACGGGTAGGTCTTGTTCAACATGATGCGTCTCCTTGATCCGATACCTGTAGAAGCAAGACTGCCAGCAAGGGGCATGCCCCTTGGCTGCTCATTGGCTGCTCACTTGCCACTAGTGTGCCGTTCGCGTGCCGCGCACTAGCCGCGCCCATTTTCCGCTCGCCTGTCAGTCGCCGGTGAAGCCACCCGCCGTTCATAGTTGCGCCGACAGCCGCTTGATCTCGCGATTCAGCACGCGCTCGTTGTCGGAATAGTCGATCGGCAGATCGATCACATGTACGCCCGGCGTCACGAAACATTCGCGCAGCAGCGGCGCGAACTCCGCCGCCGATTCGATACGGTGACCCTTTGCCCCATAGCTCTGCGCATACGCGACGAAATCCGGGTTGCTCAGCGTCATGCCGTAATCGGGGAAGTTCATGTTTTCCTGCTTCCAGCGGATCATGCCGAACGCGTCGTCGCGCAAAATCAGAATCACCAGATCCAGCCTCAGACGCACCGCCGTTTCCAGTTCCTGCGAATTCATCATGAAACCGCCGTCGCCGCACACGGCCATGACCTTGCGGTCCGGATGCACGATCTTGGTGGCGATCGCGGACGGCAGCCCCGCGCCCATCGAAGCCAACGCGTTGTCGAGCAGCAGTGAATTCGGTTCGTGCGCGCGGTAGTAGCGGGCGAACCAGATCTTGTACATGCCGTTGTCCAGACATACGATGCCGTCCACCGGCGTGGTCTCGTACACGTCGTTGACGATCCGTACCGGATACATGGGAAAACGATCGTCGTGCTGGCCCTTGATCAGATGCGCCTCGAAGTGCTCCTTGATTTCCTTGAAGCGCGTGAAGTCCCAATGCTCCTGGCGCTCCTTGAGACTTTCCTTGAGTTGCCACACGGCGTTGGCGATATCGCCGACCACTTCGATCTGCGGGAAGTACACCGTGTCGACCTCGGCGCCGAGGAAGTTGACGTGAATCACCGTCTTCTCGCCGGCCTCGCCGCTGCGCATGAAAAACGGCGGCTTTTCGATCACGTCGTGACCGACATTGATGATGCAGTCCGCGTGGTCGATCGCGCGGTGCACGAAGTCGCCGTCGGAGAGCGTCGCGTTGCCGAGCCACATGGGATGCGATTCGTCGATCACGCCCTTGCCCATCTGCGTGGTGAAGAACGGAATGCCGATCTGGTCGACGAACTCGCGCAGCATCTTGGTGGTCGTCTTGCGATTGCCGCCCGCGCCGATCATCAATAACGGATGCTTCGCGCGGGTGATCGCCTCGACCGCGTGCGCCACGGCTTTTTCCTCGGCGATGGGACGGCGGCTGTAGCTCTTCGGAATCGGCTTGCCGTCGCCTTCTTCATGCGCGACGTCTTCCGGCAACTCGAGGTGAGTGGCGCCGGGCCGCTCTTCTTCCGCCTGACGCACCGCCTCGCGCACCGCCGCCGGGATATTGCTGACCGACACGATCTGCCGCGTGTATTTGGTCAGCGGCTCCATCATGCGCACTACGTCGACGATCTGAAAATGCCCTTGCTTGCTCGCCTTGATCGGTTTTTGCCCGGTGACCATCAGCATCGGCATGCCGCCCAGTTGCGCGTACGCCGCGGCTGTCACGAGGTTGGTCGCGCCCGGGCCCAGGGTCGCCAGGCACACGCCGATGCGCCCCGTGAGACGCCCGTAAGTGGCGGCCATAAAACCGGCCGCCTGTTCATGACGCGTGAGGATCAGACGGATTTTCGAGCGGCGCAGCGATTCGAGCAGATCGAGGTTTTCTTCACCGGGAATACCGAACACATACTCGACACCTTCGGCTTCCAGCGATTTGACGAACAGGTCCGATGCTTTCATTGAGGGTCTCGCTTGATGATACGGACGCGGGCCGCGACCCCTTGCCGGGGTCCGGAAACGGACGATCGAAAGACGACGACGGCCATGCGGACACCGCCCGGCATGGCTTGATGGCATAACGTGAGCGCGCTGCAGATGCCACGCCAGACAGCTTACTACTCGAACGGGAATGATGTGCGGCCGGCGGCCAATGCCGCGCGGCAGGAGCATGATGAGGCAATCAGCGGCGCAGTTGGGATAACCCGCCGCCGCATGCCTAGCGATTGATGGTGACGCAGTCCGACAGCATGGGCGGCGCGTTTTCGCCGTCCATGGCGTCGTACAGGTCGGCGCGCGGGCCCTTGGTCCACCAGGTATAGCTGCCGGCCTGATATTTCGCGCCGGAGGCCGACATGGTGTTGACGAACAGCAGCGCTTTGCCCTTCACCGGCACGAGCGCGAAGCTCTGGCCGTTCGCCGTGTTCCAGTAGGTGACCTGCAGGATCTTGCCGGTCGCACAGGTGTATTTGTGGGTCTGACGGTTTTTCGCCCGAATCTCTGAAAACTGCAACGGCGCGGCACATGCAATGCCATATGACGCCGCGAGTCCCGCCGCCGTGGTTAACGCAACCAGCCATCTCTTCATGGGAAGCCTCGATCGTTGCTGCCAGTCAAACACGGGCGATGCCAGGCAAGCCCCAGGTATGCCGCGCCTCGTGGCTGCGGCTCAGGACAGTCGACGCGAATCGATCATGGATCGATCACGTCGGCGCACGCATCGGTCGGCGCGGCGGCCACGTGCCCGACCACCGGCACGATCTTCAAGCCGGCCGAAGCGATCCGGCACGGCGCGGCCGCGAGACCGCACCCCGTCAAACCGGCACACAGCGCGAACAGCACGCCGAGTGTGCCGAGACGGCCGGCCACCCCGCGCCGCGTGTTGTTGCCGATTTCCAGCGCCATACGTACCTCAACGTCGATGAGCTCGACGAGCCCAATCATTTCAGATTGCGCGCGCCGATTATGCCGGCCGCGCGAAACCAGCGGCGCGTGGCGGTTCGTCACAACCATGCCGAGCGCGCCCCGCCGGCACTTACTTCGCCGACACCGGCCGCACCGCCGCCGCAGCCTGCTTCGCACGCGAGCGTGCTTCGTCGGTCGTGTCGCCCGTGGCGAGCGCCACGCCCATGCGGCGCTTGACGAAACTCTCCGGCTTGCCGAACAGGCGCAGGTCCGAATTCGGCACCGCCAACGCCGCGGCGACACCTTCGAAAGCAATACCGGTCTCGTCGAGGCCGCCGTAAATCACCGCCGACGCACCCGGCGCCCGCAGCGACGTATCCACCGGCAAACCGAGGATCGCGCGCGCGTGCAATTCGAATTCCGAAAAGCGCTGCGAGCACAGCGTGACGAGACCGGTGTCGTGCGGACGCGGACTCACTTCCGAAAACCATACGTCATCGCCGCGCACGAAAAGTTCCACGCCGAACAAACCTCGCCCGCCGAGCGCGGCCGTGACCTTGTGCGCCACTTCACGCGAACGTTCGAGCGCGAGCGGGCTCATGGGCTGCGGCTGCCACGATTCGACGTAATCGCCCGCCACCTGCACGTGGCCGATCGGGTCGCAGAAATACGTGCTGACTTCACCGCTCGCCGGGTCGATGGCGCGCACGGTCAACTGCGTGATTTCGTATTCGAAGTCGATAAAGCCTTCAACGATCACGCGGCCGTGGTTCACCCGGCCGCCGGCCATGGCGTATTGCCATGCGGGTTCGACGTCGGCGTCGCTGCGCAGCACCGACTGCCCCTTGCCCGACGACGACATGACCGGCTTCACCACGCACGGATAGCCGACCTTGGCGATGCCCGCGCGCAATTCGTCGAGCGAGTCGGCGAAGGCGTACGGCGAGGTCGGCAGGCCGAGTTCCTCGGCGGCCAGACGGCGGATGCCTTCGCGGTTCATGGTGAGCTGCGTGGCGCGCGCCGTTGGGATCACTTCGGCGAGCGCGTCGGCCTCGATAGCGGCGAGTTCGTCGGTCGCGATCGCCTCGATCTCGGGGACGATCAGATGCGGGCGCTCCTGTTCGACCAGCGCGCGCAACGCGGCGCGATCCGTCATGTCGATCACGTGCGCGCGGTGCGCGACCTGATGACCCGGCGCGTTCGGGTAACGGTCGACGGCGATCACTTCGACGCCCAGCCGTTGCAACGCGATGATCACTTCCTTGCCGAGCTCGCCGGCGCCGAGCAGCATGACACGCGTGGCGGATTCAGAAAGGGGCGTGCCGATCCGTTGGCCGATCTGCATGAGGTCTCCAGATAAAAGTCGGATGAGGGTGGGATTGGGTAGAGCACGATGTTAACATGCGGGCCCCTCGCCGCACCTTGCTCGCGGCGGCCACATCCTGATCCGCGCGTGACGGGCAACGACTGCGCATGACTTGCGCACAACCTGCGCACAACGGCGGCGTGCAAGGCCGCCACGGCGCGCTGAATAAGCTCGTGGCACGCCAATGCTCTCGCGTGCGGCGAGCTTAGTGCGTTACCCTTACGCCTTCGCCAGTTTGAAGAGGAACGACGCCATGCTCCAAAGCTCCTCCGCGCGACGTGTTGCGCGCTTTGCCCCGTATTTCACCCCGCATCTGCGCACCGCCATCGCCGCGTTGAGCGTCGCCGCGCTGTTGAGCGCCTGCGCGATCCCGAAACATCCCGACTCGGAAGCCGCCGCGCCCGATCCATTCAACCCCGCCGCCGCGCAATTGCTCGACGACACCAGCTGGGTGCTGAGCGCCTGGAAACAGGCTGACGGCACCGTACGCGCGATTCCGTCCGCGAACCAGGGTGCGCCGATTACGCTCACGTTGTCCACCTCGACCGGTCAACGGCACGCCAGCGGCTTTTCCGGTTGCAACCGCTATATGGGCTCGTATGCGCTGAAAGACGGCAAGCTGAGCTTCGGCACGCTGGGCGGCACGCGCATGGCGTGCATGACGCCGGGCGGACAGATCGAGGGCGCGTATCTCAATGCGCTGACGCATATCGATCGCACCGGCGTGCAGATGCGCGCGCCGCAGCAGATGCAACTGGTGCTCGACAACGGCGACACGCTGACCTTCGACAGCAGCACGAAATGAGCGGGGCGCGGATCGCCGGACGAGAGGAAGGCACGCTGACTGGCCAACCGGCCTGCGGCGCGCGCCACGGTCGGAACGGTCCGCATGAAGGGTGAAGGCTGTCCCGACAGCCGTTGTTTTTCACCGACGGCAGGCCGCGCGCCGGTCTGCTTTCCAATGGGACGCAAGCATACTTGCGTCTGCCTTCGAAGCGTCGGGCTTCGCCGGTTTAAACTCGACGGATTGCGTTTGCGCGCGTCCGTCATTCGTTGATGTCTAGTATGCAAACGGTAGTTTTCGGCTGGTTCGGCGGGTCAGCCGTCTGGTTCATTCCTCTTGTGTGGCGTCTCGTGAAGTCCGCGCTGCCGGGCGGCGCAGGCTTGCGCGGCCCCGGCACGATCCGGCTTTGGCTCGGCTTCGTCTGCGTGCTGGTGGCGAGCTGCACACTCGAGGCGTCGCTGATCGGCGTGGCCGGTGTGAATGGCTTCGGCCATGCGCTGGCCGCGGGCTTCGGTCATCTGCTTGGGCATATCGGCACGCCTCTCGCGGCGCTCGCGCTGCTGCTGATCAGCCTGCCCTGGCTGATCGATTTCCGCTGGCGCGACTTCGCCGCATGGGCCGACGGCGCGTTCGGCCTCGGCCTGTCGCGCGGCCTTGCCAAACGCGACGAGGAAGCACGCCGTCATCGCAGTATCGACGACGGTGTGCCGTCGCACGTTTCGCCGGCCACCAATACGATGGCGCCGAAAACCAATGGACGTTACGCGCGCCCCACGGTGTGGCGGCCGCCCGCGCGCGGGCGCGACGCGGCCGCGGGCGCCGCTGCGGCTGCCGCGGGCAAGGATGCGTCGGCGCGTGGCGCCGGCGCGAGCTGGCGCAGCGGGGCGGCGGCGCCGCGCGGTCAGACGCAGTCCGAGCCGGTGCTGCGCACGGGCGCAGCGACGACATCGCCGCGCCATGTACCGATGCAAACGCGATCACTCAACCCGGACAAAGCCGCGTGGATGCCGGCCGAGCCGGTCGCACCGACCGGCTGGTTGCGCGACTCCGGATCACGCATGGCTGCGCCGGCGGAGGATTCGGTCGCCGGATCGGGTGCATCCGGTGCCGCGGCTCGCGACAGCGCATCGCAGGTTGGACGTCGATCGGCTGGCGAGCAGCGGGCCGTCGGATCGTCAGGGTTCGGTGCCGGCCTTGCGGCAGGTGCGGCCTTCGCTCCGGGTGCGGCTGCGGCTGGTGCAGTGGGTACAGTGGGTGCAACTTCGGCAGCCGCGACAGGCACTGCGAGTGCGGCACGTACTGTGGGTGGTGCAGCTGCGGCGGGCGCGGCAGGTGCCGCGGGCCGCGCGGCTGTGCCAACCAGAGTGGCTCAGACATCGACGCACGCGACGGCAACGGCGCGCGGCGTCCCCGGCGCGGCCTCGCACTCGACTGCGGGGTCCGTGGGCAACACAACCATCGGCGCGGGTCGTCCGTCGGTGGCGGCCCAAGGCACCTCTGCCCCGGCGGCTTCGGTCAATCGCGCCGCGGCGCCCCGGCAGGCTTTCCCGGCCGCCCCGCGTTCAGGCGACGACATGCCGGCGTCGGAAACGCGTCGGGCGCCGCCCAGCTTCACGCGGCCTATGCCCACGACGCAGAAAGTCACGCCACCCCCGAGTGTGCAGGAGACGCTTCGCAGCATTGCTGAAAACGCCGCCCGCTGGACCGACCTTGCCGGGGTGAGCCTCGCGCGCAGCAGCAGCGCGGACGCCCCGAAAGTCACGAGCGCGCCGGACGCGTTGGGGTCGTTCGAGGTTCGGCCATCGGGCGGGGATGTGGCGCGAGCGGAGGTACTCGAGACGCCTTTGATGCCATTGACGCCGGACGAGGCTGTGCCTTCGTTCGACGTTGTGGAAAGTGCATCGGCTGACGACTCGGTAAAAGCGCCGATCGAAACGACGCGCACGGAAACCGCGATCGAAGTGCCGCTGGAGGTCAGGCACGAGCCCGTCGTGCAATGGCCGATCGAGCCACCGATCATTCAACGACCGTTGACGGCGGCGCCCGTAGTCGAGCCTGTGTTTGCGGCTCCGGCTGCGGCTGCGGCTGCGGCTCCGGCTGCGGCTGCGGCTGCGGCTGCGGCTGCGGCTGCGGCTGCGGCTGCGGCTGCACCTGCACCTGCACCTGCACCTGCACCTGCACCTGCACCTGCACCTGCACCTGCACCTGCACCTGCACCTGCACCTGCACCTGCACCTGCACCTGCACCTGCACCTGCGCCTGCGCCTGCGCCTGCGCCTGCGTCGCAGTATGTGCCATCGGTTGCTACACCTACGCCGTTTCAGATCTTCGCGGCGCAGTTGCAAGCCAGCGAAGCTCACGCGGGCGAACCGCCGCTCGAAGACGACTCAGCGCAGCTGGCACCTCACGCCGACAGCCACGCGAGCCCGACAGCTGAAGTCGCGCAAACGCCTAGCCAGCCGGCGGATCATTCAGAAGTCATCGCATCTGAGGTTGCCGGGCAGCCAACTACATCCGCGGCCACCGAACACGTTAAAGCAGCCGCACCGGTCATCGAGCCGCCATCCGCTGTGCCGGCGTATGCCCCGGTCGCTTCCGTCGTGTTCGATAAAACCCTCGCGCCTTGGGAAGCCGAACTCGATGCCGTCCTGGCGCAACACGCGGCTTCGTCGTCGAGCGGGCCGGCTGTCGCTAGCGTTGCCGCGTCGAGTGAAGCCGTGGCGATGCATGACGTCATGCCGTCGCTGAGCGGAGCGCGCCTTGACGAATCTGCCGCGCCGGTCCAAATGGAGGCAGTGAACTCCCCTGCTCTGCCGGACGCGACCCAGGCATCGGACGCGTCAACCAGCACGCACGCTGCAAACATAACCGCAGCAATGCCGCCACTCAACGTAGCGTCGCATGCGTCGGAATTGCCGACCACCGAACACGTTGCAAACGCATCGGCCGCAATGCTGCCGCAAAGCATCGTGCCGCACGCGTCGGAGTCGCCGGCCACCGCATACGCCGACAACACAGCAGCCGCAGAGCCGCCACCCACCATCGTGGCGCAGGCATCGAACGTGGTTCGCTTTCCGGGCTTCGCGGTTCACGCCGCGCCCGTGGCATCCGATGTCGTTGCCGACGAACCGGTCGCCGTGGAAGACCGCGTCGACGAGGCCACCTTCGCGCCGGCGGCATCCGCACCGCTCGCGGCAGCACCGCTCGACGCAATGCCACTCGACGCAACACCCCCCGCTGCACCGACCACAACCGCGCCCGCATCCACCGGGCCCGCCGAACCCGCCGTCCAACGCCCGCCGCTGCGCGGCCACAGCCCCACCAACGGCTTCGAGTTCCGCGCACCCGCGGCATCGATGGTCGAACTGCCCACGCTCGACCTGCTCGCGCCCGCAGACATCGACGTCGAACCGGTCTCCGAAGAAAAGCTCATCGAAACCGGCCTGCTGATCGAACAGCGTCTGCAGGAATTCAAGGTGCCGGTGACCGTTGTCGGCGCGTCGGCCGGGCCGGTCATCACGCGCTTCGAAGTCGAGCCGGCGCTTGGCGTGCGCGGCAGTCAGATCGTCGGCTTGATGAAGGATCTGTCACGTGGCCTCGGCCTGACATCCATCCGCGTGGTCGAGACGATTCCCGGCAAGACCTGCATGGGTCTGGAATTGCCGAACGCCAAGCGCCAGACCATCCGCCTGTCCGAGATCCTCGAAGCCAGCGTCTACCAGAACTCGCATTCCCAGTTGACGCTCGCCATGGGCAAGGACATCACCGGCCATCCGGTGGTCGCCGATCTGGCGAAGGCGCCGCACATGCTGGTCGCGGGCACGACCGGTTCGGGCAAGTCGGTGGCGATCAACGCGATGATCTGCTCGCTGCTCTTCAAGGCGACGCCCGAGGAAGTACGCCTCATCATGATCGATCCGAAGATGCTGGAGCTATCGGTCTACGAAGGCATTCCGCATCTGCTCGCGCCGGTCGTCACCGACATGAAGCTGGCCGCCAACGCGCTGAACTGGTGCGTCGGCGAAATGGAAAAGCGCTACCGCCTGATGTCCGCGGTCGGCGTGCGCAATCTGGCCGGCTTCAACCAGAAAATCCGCGACACCGAAGCCAAGGGCAAGAAGCTCGGCAACCCGTTCTCGCTGACGCCGGAAGCGCCCGAACCGCTCGCGCCGCTGCCGCTGATCGTGGTCGTGATCGACGAGCTGGCCGACCTGATGATGGTGGCCGGCAAGAAGATCGAAGAACTGATCGCGCGGCTCGCGCAGAAGGCGCGCGCTGCCGGCATCCACCTGATCCTGGCGACGCAGCGTCCTTCGGTGGACGTGATCACCGGCCTCATCAAGGCGAACATTCCGACGCGCGTGGCGTTCCAGGTATCGTCGAAGATCGACTCGCGCACGATTCTCGATCAGATGGGCGCCGAGTCGCTGCTGGGCCAGGGCGACATGCTGTTCCTGCCGCCCGGCACGGGCTACCCGCAACGGGTGCACGGCGCGTTCGTCGCCGACGAGGAAGTGCATCGGATCGTCGAGTATCTGAAGCAGTTCGGCGAACCGCAGTACGAAGAAGGCATTCTCGACGGCCCGGCCACCGAAGGCGGCGCAGCGCAAGACCTGTTCGGCGAATCGCCGGACGCGGAGGCCGATCCGCTGTACGACGAGGCGGTCGCCTTCGTGGTGCGCACGCGGCGTGCGTCGATCTCCTCGGTGCAGCGCCAGTTGCGCATCGGTTATAACCGCGCGGCGCGTCTCGTCGAACAGATGGAAACGGCGGGCCTCGTGTCCGCCATGGGCATCAACGGTAGCCGTGAAGTGCTGGCGCCCGGGCCGGCGGAGTGAACCACTATCGCGGGCCATCGCTCGCGTAAAGCCAGCCGCAAAAAAAATGCGGCCGCTTGAACAACAAGCGGCCGCATTTTTTATTCAGCGCGCATAGTCAAATCACACGCGTCGTCATCGCTTACGACGGCGAGACCAGTTTGAAATCCACCGGCGATCCCAGCTCGAAGTGCTTCGGATTCGCTTCGAGCAAACCGCTCTGTTGATCGCGCTTGAACACATACACGGTATCGCTATTCTGATTGCCGACGATCAGCCAGTTGCCAGTCGGATCGATCGCGAATTCGCGCGGCGATTTGCCGAGGCTCGATTGATGCCCGATCTTCTTGAGATGCCCGTTGGTCGGGTCCACCGAAAAGATCACGATCTCGTTCGCGTCGCCGCGATTGGTGGCATACAGAAAGCGCCCGTCCGGCGACAGATGAATCGCCGCCGCGCCTACCGCGCCCTTGAAGCCCGGCTCGGTCAGCGGCACGGTCTGCACCTGCGTGAGCTTGCCGCCGTCGTAATTGAACGTGCTGACCGTGGCGGCCAGTTCGCTGGTCAGATACGCGTGCTTGCCGTCCGCGCCGAACACCAGATGGCGCGGCCCCGTGCCCGCTTTCTCCTGGGTGTAGCGCCAGTCGGTCGGGCCGAACAGGCCGCGGCTGCCATCAGGCGTGTAGCGGTACGAGTACAGCTTGTCCGCGCCGAGATCCTGCGCGAACAGATAGTGGCCGTCCGGCGAGAACACGGTGGAGTGAACGTGCGAATTGTCCTGGCGGCCTTTCACCGGACCACCGCCTTCGTGATGCACCGTGAGCACGGACGCGCCGACCTGGCCGTCGGCCTGCAACGGAAACACGGCGAAACTGCCGCCCGGGTCGGCTGCCACTGAGTAGTTCGCGGTCAGCAGATATTTGCCGTCCGGCGAGAGGCTCAGATAGCACGGATCATTGCCGTCCGCCGACACCTTGTTGAGGAACGTCAGCTGGCCGCTCGCGGCGTCGAATCGAAACGCGCTGATGTCGCCGCGCTGGGAGGCCGGGCCATTGTCACCGGGCAGTTCGTTGACCGCGTAGACGAAACGGCGGTCGCGGCTCACCACGAGATACGACGGATTGACCGTCGGCGCGACCGAGACGCGCGTCGCTTCGCCCGTCTTCGTGTCGAAGCGATAGACGTACAAGCCTTCACTCCTGGCGCCGGTGTACGTGCCGACCAGCATGTCGTAGACACCGTCGGCGGGAACCGGGCCGGAATCTTGCGCAAACGCGTGCGAAGCAACAATCGAGACCATGAGCGCGAAACCTTTTATTATCGAGCGGGCGGAGCGCGACGGAGCAGCTTGCCCCGCGCGTTGTGAAATGCCATTAGCAGCAGGCAGGTGAGAACCTGCAACGGCACGCGTCGCGGCCCGGTGACGACGAAGCATATGACCTCCTGTTCATTCGTTATTGGGTTGAACCGGTTGTAAGAGTGTCTCTGGTCTGCCGCGCCATCGGTCGAGCGTTGTTCTTATCGAAAGAAGTATAAAAGCGTTGTGTCGGATCATGCTGTTAATGCGGCTGGCGGTATCCAGTGGAACCGAGAGCCGCAGCATGGGTAACCATTGTCCCGCCTGACGGGGCATTTTTTCAATCGCGTCTCACTCTACGGAGTCTTCATGAACGTCACACTCAGTTTGGGCCCGCTGGTTTCGTTGATCGCCGGTATTCTGATTCTCGTCATGCCGCGCCTGTTGAACTACATCGTCGCGCTCTATCTGATCATCATCGGCATCATTGGGATCTTCGGCGTGGGGTCTTCGCACTTCTGAAGCCGGGCGGCACCCGCTGCGCATGCATGAGACGCACGACCGGGCGCAGTCACGGCCCGGTGCCGTTCCGCTTCGCGTGCGCACACAAGGCGTGACGCAACGCCACGTACGCGGGGGACGTGAAATCGAGGGAAGCGATAAAACGCGGCGGCGCGGCGAAGCGGTGTACCCTCGCCGCAAGCGCGATCAGATTGCGGTTACTGCGGCGCGCCGACCAAGAAGGCCTGCGGTCAGCCGTTCGAAAGCTGGTCGAGGCGCAGACGTCCCTGCAACGAAAGAGCGCCCACGGCATAATTGCCATCGCCTTCCTGATAACGCCGGAAGCAGGCCCGTTCGACCAGAAAGGCGGCGGCTGCCAGCATGCCGTTGCGGCTCAGGCCCAGCCGGCCGTGATCGAGCGGCAACAACGAATCGTCGGCAAGCTCGCTGGCGGCCGAGAGAATCGTGATGCAATCGGATTTCGACGGGTTCGGCATAGCTTTGGTCCTCGGAAACGGCGTCTGTATGCGCCATGGGCGGGGCCGGTCCATCATCCGGAATGCTCCGGGCGTCGGCATGAAATCTGATTGTAGGCATTCGTTTGACAGATTACCAACTCGCGTTTCGCGGCAATGTGCGGTGAACCAAAGCGCATCGCGCGAGTCGGGTAACAACAACGACACGCGCGGCGCTCCTTGCCGCGCGCCATACTGACTCCGCTCCCCATGCCCGCACACATCGAAGACTATGCGCTCGTCGGCGACGGCCACACGGCCGCGCTCATCTCCCGCGAAGGTTCCGTCGACTGGCTCTGCTGGCCGCGCTTCGATTCCGGCGCCTGCTTCGCCGCGCTGCTCGGCACGCCCGGCAACGGACGCTGGCTGATCTCACCGGTCTCGGACACGCCGCCCACCGTCACCCGCCGCTATCGCGGCGAAACACTGATTCTCGAAACCCATTTCGAGACGCCCGAGGGCGCCGTCACGCTGGTCGATTTCATGCCGCCGGGCAATGGCTGGTCGGAACTGGTGCGGATCGTCGTCGGCCAACGCGGCACGGTGCGCATGAAGATGGAACTCGTGCTGCGCTTCGATTATGGTTTCTCGATTCCGTGGGTCGACCGCCTCAAGCACGACAGCGGCATCAAGGCGATCGTCGGGCCCGATACCGCCGTGTTGCGCACACCGGTCGCGTTGCGCGGCGAAGACATGAAGACGGTCGCCGAATTCACCGTCAGCGAAGGCGAGCGGGTGCCGTTCTCAATGGCTTATTCGCCCTCGCATCTACGCATTCCGCCGGCGCGCGACCCGCATACGTCACTTGCGCGCACCGAGAACCACTGGCTCGAATGGTCGGCGCGCAGCACGGTCGAAGGACGCTGGGCCGAGCCGATCCGCCGCTCGCTGATCACGCTCAAGGCGCTCGCCTACGAGCCGACCGGCGGTATCGTCGCCGCGCCCACGACTTCGCTGCCGGAGCAACTCGGCGGCACCCGCAACTGGGACTACCGCTATTGCTGGCTGCGCGACGCCACGATCACGCTGCTCGCCATGATGCGCGGCGGCTACTTCGACGAAGCCCGCGCGTGGCGCTCCTGGCTTGGCCGCGTCATGGCCGGGGCGCCGGACCAGTTGCAGATCATGTATGGCATCGCGGGCGAGCGGCGTTTGCCCGAGTTCGAACTCGACTGGCTGCCGGGCTATCAGGACGCAAAACCGGTGCGGGTCGGCAATAACGCGGTCGGCCAACGCCAGCTCGACGTCTATGGCGAAGTGATGAATGCGCTGCATCTCGCGCGGGTCGGCGGCCTGCAGGCGGACGACACGGCGTGGAACGTGCAGCGCGCGCTGCTCTCCCACCTCGACACGATCTGGCGGGAACCCGACGAAGGCATCTGGGAAACGCGCGGCGGCCGCCAGCATTTCACCTTCTCGAAGGTGATGGCATGGGTCGCCTACGACCGTGCCATCCGCTCGGCGGAAATGTTCAAGCTCGACGGCCCGCTCGACGAATGGCGCGCCACCCGCGAGCAAATCCATGCGGAAGTCTGCGAAAAGGCATGGAATCCCGCGCTCAACGCGTTTTCGCAGTCCTACGGCACCGACCAGCTCGATGCGAGCGTGCTGTTGATGCCGCTGGTGGGCTTTCTGCGGCCGCAAGATCCGCGCGTCAAAGGCACCGTGGCGGCCATCGAGAAGGACCTGATGCATGACGGTTTCGTCATGCGCTATCGCACCACCGAATACGACGACGGCCTGCCGCCAGGAGAAGGCACGTTTCTCGCGTGTTCGTTCTGGATGGTGGACAACCTCGCGCTGCAAGGCCGCCTCGACGAAGCGATCGCCATGTACGAACGGCTGCTCGCGCTCTGCAACGATGTCGGTTTGCTCGCGGAAGAGTACGATCCGGGTGCGCAGCGCCTGGTGGGCAACTTTCCGCAGGCGTTTTCGCATGTGGCCCTCGTGCATACCGGCCTGAACCTGATGAAGCACGAACAGGCGATGGCGCAGGCGACAGGGCAACCTCCCCATAACGGCACAGGAGAGACAGAACTTGATGTTGCGGCAAGCCCCGATAGCGGCACGGCAACATCGCCAGTAGCATGATTTAATGACAGTTTGCGTGGCAGCTGCACGCGAATTGCTGCATTGCACAATTGCGCTTAGTTCGATATGATCGATCAGACTGTCGGCCGAAAAACAATGTGCCCACAAACAAATTGGCCTGCCGCAACGCCCTGCGCGTGTTTGCGAAGCCCCATGCGAACCGCTTAAAACGGAGCACCCATGCTCTACCAACTGCACGAATTCCAGCGGGCTATGTTGAGCCCCCTCACCGCCTGGGCTCAGGCCGCCTCCAAATCCTTCGCGAATCCCGCCAGCCCCTTGGCCTATGTGCCGGGCGCCACGCGCCTCTCCGCCGGGTACGAATTACTCTACCGGCTGGGTAAAGATTACGAAAAACCCGAGTTCAATCTTCATCAGATTGTTAAAGACGGTCACAACATCCCGATCATCGAGCAGACGATCATCGAGAAGCCGTTTTGCCGCCTGATGCGCTTCAAGCGTTTCGCGGACGACAGCGACGCTGTTACCCAATTGAAAGATGAGCCGGTCGTGCTGGTTTGCGCACCGTTGTCAGGACACCACGCCACGCTGCTGCGCGACACCGTGCGCACGTTGCTGCAAGACCACAAGGTCTACCTGACCGACTGGATCGACGCGCGCATGGTGCCGCTCGAGGCCGGCGAATTTCATCTGGACGACTACGTCGCCTACATTCAGGAATTCATCCGCCACATCGGCGCGAAGAATCTGCATGTGATCTCCGTGTGTCAGCCGACCGTGCCCGTGCTCGCCGCCATTTCGCTGCTGGCGAGCCGCGGCGAAGACACGCCGCGCACCATGACCATGATGGGTGGCCCGATCGACGCGCGCAAGAGCCCGACCTCGGTCAACTCGCTTGCCACGCAGCATTCGTATGAATGGTTCGAGAACAACGTGATCTTCACGGTCCCGCCGAATTATCCGGGCGTGGGCCGCAAGGTTTACCCGGGCTTTCTGCAGCACACCGGTTTTGTGGCAATGAATCCGGAACGTCACGCGGCGTCGCACTGGGACTTCTATCAAAGCCTGCTGCGCGGCGACGAAGACGACGCGGAAGCACACCGCCGCTTCTACGACGAGTACAACGCGGTGCTCGACATGGACGCGGACTACTATCTCGACACGATACGCGTGGTGTTCCAGGAGTTCAGCCTCGCCGAGGGCACGTGGGACGTCTCCGGCGAACGGGTGAAACCGCAGGACATCACGAAGACCGCGCTCTTCACGATTGAAGGCGAGCTCGACGATATTTCCGGCGACGGCCAGACCTATGCCGCGCACGAACTGTGCACGGGCATTCCGGAAGCAAACAAGCGTCACTTCACCGCGGAAAAGTGCGGCCACTACGGCATTTTCTCGGGACGCCGTTGGCGCACCATCATTTATCCGCAGTTGCGCGACTTCATCCTCGAGCACAACAAGGTGACGAAGGTCGCGAAGGAAAGAGTCGAAGCCTGAGCGGCGTACGCACAGCCAGTCGGCAACAACGGCCTCTTCGGAGGCCGTTGTCGTTTATGAGGATCCCGAAGCCTCCACCCGCGATTGACGCTGCAGCCTACTTGCGCAACAGATACGCGAGCAGCAACTCGGTGTTCATCTGAATCACTTCACTGCGCTCGCTTGCGCTGCTGAAATCGCGCCCGAGCGTGGCTTCGAGCGTGAAGCGATTCGACACAATGTAGTAGCCCATGCCGGACAGCGTGACATAGAAACGCAGCGGGTCGACATTGGTGCGAAACAGCCCCGCGCGTTGGCCACGCTCGAGAATGCCGCCAAGCGTGGCGACGATCGGCGAGATCATTTCGCGGATGCGCGTGGACTTCTGCATGTAGCGTGCTTCGTGCAGATTCTCGTTGTTGATGAGACGCAGCAACTCGGGATGATCGCGGTAGTAATCCCAAACAAAATGCGCAAGACGCGTAATGGCCTCCACCGGAGCGATGCCGTTGAGTTCGAGCGTGCGCTCCGCTTCATTGAGCGCGCTGAACGCGTGCTCGAGTACGGCAGTGAAAAGCTGCTCCTTGCTACCGAAGTAGTAATAGAGCATGCGTTCATTCGTTTCCGCGCGGCGGGCGATCTGATCGACGCGCGCGCCGAATAGCCCACCATTTGCAAACTCTTCGGCCGCCGCGAGCAGAATGCGGCGCCGTGTGCCTTCAGGATCTCTTTTGATTTTCGGCTGATTCATGGTGGCATCGTCTTCGTGAGCCGCGTTATCCGGATCGCGCCGCCGGCCTCTCCTCGGGCCTTGCACCGACAGCACTGAACGGGCTGGTTGGGGGAACACCCTTCTGCGGTCTTTCGAAAAAGCGCTTCGATTATGGCACATGGATTGCGGATGGCAATTGGGGAAATCGGCGATAATGTGCTATTTAGTTCAAGCTGTGCGGCCGCAAGCCAAAAGCCCCACGTCGTGACCGTGACAGAAATCAAAACACTCGCAGATCGCATTGAAGATCTGCTCCCCCAGACGCAATGCACCAAGTGCGGTTACCCCGCATGCCGCCCCTATGCCGAAGCCGTGGCGAGCGGCGAGGCCAATTACAACCAGTGTCCGCCGGGTGGCGCCGAAGGCATCGCCCGGCTCGCCGCATTGCTCGGCAAACCGGTGATTCCGCTCAATTCCGCCAATGGCGTCGAACGGCCACGTCCGTTGGCGGTTATCGACGAACAAGTTTGCATCGGCTGCACGTTGTGCATGCAGGCGTGTCCAGTCGATGCAATAGTTGGCGCACCGAAACAGATGCATACGGTCATCGCAGAGCTTTGCACCGGCTGTGATCTGTGCGTGCCGCCCTGCCCGGTCGACTGTATCGCGCTACCGCCCGTGACCGGCAACGCAACCGGTTGGGACGCGTGGAGCCAGGCCCAGGCCGACGCCGCGCGCGAACGCCATGACCGGCGTGAAGCGCGTCTCGCCCGCGAACGTGAGGCCGCCGAGGCACGTGCCGCAGCGCGGCGCACAGGCAGCAGCCCGGCTGCTCAGGTTAGCGAAACAACGCAAGCCGGCGCTGCAGTGCCACCGTCCGCGCCCGCGGCGGAAGACGCCGAAGCAAAGAAACGCGCGATCATCCAGGCCGCGCTCGAACGTGCCCGCAAGAAAAAGGAAGAATTGGCCGCCAAGGGCCAGGGTCCGCTGAACACCGAACAGGTGAGCGCCGACGTTCAGGCCCAGATCGACGCCGCCGAAGCACGCCGCCGCCGTCTCGGACTCGCCGGCGACGACACCGGCACGCCGTCCGACAAGCGCTAACCGCACCTTCACGCCGAGCATGAACGCGAACAAACGCCGCGCCATCTACGAGACGCTTCAGAGTCTCAATCCGCACCCCACAACCGAACTCGAGTACACCACTCCGTTCGAACTGCTGATCGCCGTGCTGTTGTCCGCGCAGGCCACCGACGTGTCGGTCAACAAAGCCATGCGCAAGATGTTTCCGGTCGCGAACACGCCGCAGCAGGTTTTCGATCTCGGAGAAGAAGGCGTGGCCGGCTACATCAAGACCATTGGCCTCTATCGCACCAAGGCGAAGAACGTCATTGCCACCTGCCGTATTCTGCTCGACCAGTATGGCGGCGAAGTGCCCGAGGATCGCGAAGCGCTCGAAAGTCTGCCGGGCGTCGGCCGGAAAACGGCCAATGTGATTCTGAACACGGCGTTCGGTCATCCGACCATCGCGGTCGACACGCACATCTTTCGGGTTGCGAATCGAACCGGTCTTGCACCGGGCAAAGACGTTCGCGCAGTCGAGGCGGCATTGGAGAAATTCACCCCCGCCGAATTCAGGCAGGATGCGCACCACTGGCTGATCCTGCACGGCCGTTATGTCTGCAAGGCGCGCCGGCCGGAATGCTGGCATTGCGTGATCGAACCGCTGTGCGAGTTCCGTCCGAAAACACCGGCGCCGGACCTGTGAGCGTCGCCCGCCCGGCATGGCGGCACGGCGGCGTGGGGCGCCCCAGCAGCCCGCGGCGGCGCGGCGTAAAATAATGGCCTGCCTCGTTGGCTTCATAGGCTGACGCTTCAACGACTTACGCTACACGCCCCAACTCCACGCACCGGTCCCACGATGTTCAATCCTAGCCGCGACGAAGTCCGCCTCTTCTTCACCGACACCTGGCGCAAGCAGCGTCAAGGCGAAATTCTCACGCCGCTGGAGGCAATCGCCGCCGACTGGATCGTCGAGCATCCCGAATATCACGCCGACCTGACCGACGGCGACGCCGCCCAGGCGCAGGACTACTCGCCCGAGCGCGGCCAGACCAACCCGTTCCTGCATCTGTCGATGCATCTGGCCATCACCGAACAGTTGTCGATCGATCAGCCGCCCGGCATTCGCGCAGCGCACGAGCGGCTCGCCGCGCGCCTCGGCTCGACCCACGAGGCACAGCACGCCATCATGGACTGCCTCGGCGAAACCATCTGGGAAGCGCAGCGCACCGGCACGCCGCCGGACACGGACGCGTATCTTCAACGCATCGAGCGGCGCGCCACGCGCGACTGAGACCGGCGCCGAACGCGCAATACCGGACGCGCAACACCGCGCACACGAATCACCCCTCCAAAAGCACAACACCCCGCCGAGGCGGGGTGTTGTTCAATCTAAAAGCCGCGCGCAAACCACGCGACTCGCTTACTTCTTCTGCACCAGATCGCCGTTCAGCGATTCGACATAGGCTGCGATGTCTTTCATGTCGCTTTGCGACAGGCTTTGCACCTGCGCCTGCATGATCGCGTTGTTGCGACCGAAGTGCGGGTTGCCGTTGCCCATCTGGTATTGGCGCAACGACCAGTACACGTAATCGGAATGCTGACCGGCGAGCTTCGGATATTCCGGGCTCACCGGCTTGTTCAGGTTCACGCCGTGGCAAGCCGCGCAGTTGTGGCTGTCCGCCAGCACCTTGCCGTTGCCGGCGTCCGCGGCGTGCGCGAGGTTCGCTGCAACCAGACCGATCACTGCCGCCGACGCGCATGCAGCCTTGAACACCGTGTGGAGTGCCTGTTGGGGCTTATTCATGAATTCTCCTATCCCGCGAATTTAATAGCCGAGTGACTGGATGGATGACCGCAGCCGATCACTTGTCGGGATTGCTTTTCGAAGAGGAATTTTGCGCTGCGTAATAAGCAGCGATGTCGGCGATGTCCTGGTCCGACAGCGACGCGGTAATGGCGCGCATCGTTTCGAAATGGCGGTCGCCCTTCTTGTAGCCATGCAGGGCGTTTTCGAGGTACGCCTGATTCTGGCCGCCGAGCATCGGCACGCGGTAGACCTCAGGGTAAGCCGTGCGGTATTCAGGGATGCCGTGGCAGCCGATACACATCGCGACCTTGCCTTGGCCCGCCTTAGCGTTGCCGACGACATCCGCTGCCTGCGCACTGGCCGCATAGCCCGCGAGCACCGACAGCGCTGCGATCACGACGTGTTTGCCAACGAATTTATTCATAGCATGTAACCTGGCTTGAGGGGAAACGGGCGACCAAAAGGCAACGGCCCGCGCCGTTATTCTTATAGGGTAGCCACGCAGGCCAAAAAAATCGGGCTAATTGTACCGCGACGCCGCGGCAAACGTCCACCGCGCGGGGCCGGCGGCCCATCCGGCAGGCTCAAAACCACGCCTAGCGCCGCTTTGCTCCGCCGCGCCTGACCGGCGCCGCGTGGCGGCCGCCTTCGCATGCCGAAGCGGCGCACCAATTCGCCACGGCATTCGCCGCCGCACCCACCCGACCCGCCCGGCGCGCCCGCCCACCGGGCCCGCCGGGCGAGCGTCCGGGCCGCTCGCACGCGCCGCGCGCACCCTTGCTTCACGCTGCGACACCGCGGGTGACACCTTACGCGAGCCGGTTTCAGGCCAACAGGTCTTCTGACTTATACTGGGATTTTTCCCCGAAAAAGAGCATCTCGCCATGCGTTTCGAAGGCTCATCGCAGTACGTCGCCACCGACGACCTCAAGCTCGCGGTCAACGCCGCGATGACGCTCAAGCGCCCGTTGCTGATCAAAGGCGAACCCGGCACGGGCAAAACCATGCTCGCCGAAGAGGTCGCCGCGGCGCTCGGCATGCCGCTCCTGCAGTGGCACATCAAGTCCACCACCAAGGCGCAGCAGGGTCTGTACGAGTACGACGCGGTCTCGCGCCTGCGCGATTCGCAGCTCGGCGACGAACGCGTCAAGGACATTCGCAACTACATCGTCAAGGGCGTGTTGTGGCAGTCGTTCGAATCGGAGGAGCAAACGGTGCTGCTGATCGACGAGATCGACAAGGCCGACATCGAATTCCCGAACGACCTGCTGCGTGAGCTCGACCGCATGGAGTTTTACGTGTACGAGACGCACGAGCTGATCCGCGCGAAACAGCGCCCGCTCGTGATCATCACCTCGAACAACGAGAAGGAATTGCCCGACGCGTTCTTGCGCCGCTGCTTCTTCCACTACATCAAGTTCCCCGACCCGGTCACCATGCAGCAGATCGTCGAGGTTCACTATCCCGGCATCAAGAAGGAACTGCTCGCGGCCGCCATGCAGAGCTTTTTCGAGTTGCGCAACGTCGCCGGATTGAAGAAGAAGCCGTCCACCTCGGAACTGCTCGACTGGCTCAAGCTGCTGCTCGCCGAAGACATTCCGCCCGAAGCGCTGCGCTCGTCCGACCAGAAGCAGATCATTCCGCCGCTGCACGGTGCGCTCCTGAAGAACGAGCAGGATGTGAGCCTGTTCGAGCGGCTGATCTTCATGAACCGCAATAACCGTTGAAAGATCGTCGACTGAGCGTCGGTTGATCATTGATCGGGCGCCGGGCAGTCGCCGCGAGGCCGCCATTGAAACGACCGCCGCCCCGACTACCCGAGCCCGCAGAGGACCCAGCATGCTGATCGATTTTTTCTACTCGCTGCGCGCCGCCAAGCTGCCGGTGTCGGTGAAGGAATACCTGACGCTGCTCGAGGCGCTCAAAGCCAACGTCATCGCTCCGTCGCTCGACGAGTTCTACTACCTCGCGCGCATGACGCTGGTTAAGGACGAGCAATATTTCGACAAGTTCGACCAGGCGTTCGGCGCGTATTTCAACGGCGTCGCACAGGCCTCGGAGCTCGCTTTCGACGTGCCGCTCGACTGGCTGAAGAAGAAGCTGCAACGCGATCTGTCGCCAGAAGAGAAAGCGCAGATCGAAGCCATGGGTGGCCTCGACAAGCTCATGAAGCGCCTGAAAGAACTATTCGACGAACAGAAGGAGCGCCACGAAGGCGGCAGCAAATGGATCGGCACCGGCGGCACGTCGCCGTTCGGCAATGGCGGCTATAACCCGGAAGGCGTGCGCATCGGCGGCGACGCGGCGGGCAACCGCACCGCCGTCAAGGTCTGGGAAGCCCGCGCCTATCGCGATTACGACGATCAGGTCGAAATCGGCACGCGCAATATCAAGGTCGCGCTGCGCCGCTTGCGCCGTTTTGCCCGCGAAGGCGCCGCCGAAGAACTCGACCTGCCCGACACGATCCGCAGCACCGCCGCGAATGCCGGCTGGCTCGACCTGAAGATGGTGCCCGAGCGCCACAACAAGGTGAAAGTGCTGATGCTGCTCGACGTGGGCGGCTCGATGGACGATCACATCAAGCGCACCGAAGAACTGTTCTCCGCCGCAAAAGCCGAGTTCAAGCATCTCGAGTTCTACTACTTCCACAACTGCGTGTACGACTTCCTGTGGAAGAACAACCGCCGCCGTCACGCCGAGCGCATGCCGACGTGGGACGTGCTGCATAAATTCACGCCCGACTACAAGCTGATTTTCGTCGGCGACGCGACGATGAGCCCGTACGAAGTGTTGCAGCCGGGCGGCTCGGTGGAGTACAACAACGCCGAAGCCGGCGCGGTCTGGCTGCGCCGTCTCGCCGATCATTTCCCGCATCACGCGTGGCTCAATCCTGAACCGGAAGGCCTGTGGGCGTACCGGCAGTCGGTCAGTGCGATCCGCGAAGTGCTCGGGCACCGCATGTACCCGCTCACGCTCGCCGGCCTCGAGACCGCCATGCGCACGCTGAGTAAATAGTCCGGTCACATTTTTACGCTTTACCCTCCACGATAAGAAAGTATCTGCATGAGTCCGCTGTCATCGCCCGATTTGTCCCCTGCCGCGACACCGCCTGGGCGCCTCAATCCCTTCGCCGACACCTCGCTGTCCGCCATCGTCGCCGGTTTCGTCGCGATGATGACGGGCTACACCAGCTCGCTCGTGCTGATGTTCCAGGCGGGCCAGGCCGCGCATCTGACCGATGCGCAGATTTCGTCATGGATCTGGGCGCTTTCGATCGGCATGGCCGTGTGCACGATCGGCCTCTCGCTGCGTTACCGCGCGCCGATCGTAATTGCCTGGTCGACGCCGGGTGCGGCGCTGCTGGTGTCCTCGCTGCCGCATGTGCCGTACGCGGTGGCCATCGGCGCGTTTATCGTGTGCGCGCTGCTGCTCACCCTGGTCGGCCTGACCGGTTGGTTCGATACGCTGATGAGGAAAATTCCGGCGGGCATCGCCTCGGCCTTGCTGGCGGGCATCCTGTTCGAGATCGGCATCGAGATTTTCCGCGCCGCGCAGTTCCAGACCGCGCTCGTGCTGACCATGTTCCTCACCTATCTGGTCGTCAAACGGCTCGCGCCGCGCTATGCGATCGTGACGACGCTGATTGTCGGCACGGCGGCCGCCGGCGCACTCGGGCTGCTCGACTTCAGCCACTTTCACGTCGCGCTGGCGCATCCCGTGTTCACGATGCCGGCGTTTTCGGTGGCGGCCAGCGTCAGCATCGGGATTCCGCTCTTTGTCGTCGCGATGGCGTCGCAGAACGTGCCGGGTATCGCCGTGCTGCGCGCCGACGGCTACAGCACGCCCTCCGCGCCGCTGATTTCGACCACCGGCATCGCTTCGCTGCTGCTCGCGCCGTTCGGCTCGCACGGCATCAATCTTGCGGCGATCACCGCTGCGATCTGCACGGGCCCTGAAGCGCACGAAAACCGTGACAAGCGTTACACCGCCGCGGTCTGGTGCGGCATCTTCTACCTGATCGCCGGCATTTTCGGCGCGACCATCGCCGCGCTGTTCGCGGCCTTGCCCAAGGCGCTGGTGGTCTCCGTCGCGGCGCTGGCGCTGTTCGGCTCGATCATGGGCGGCCTCACCAACGCCATGCAGGACGTGAAACAGCGCGAGGCGGCGCTGGTCACGTTCATGGTGACCGCCTCGGGGCTCACGCTGCTGTCCATCGGCTCGGCATTCTGGGGGCTGGTGGCGGGCGTGGTGACGCAACTGGTATTGAACGCGCGGCGCGCCTGAGGGCCCGTGGTGCGCTGCGGCGGCATAATGGGTGGCAATGCCCTGCACGTCGTCACATCAACGGTGGCGGGCAACTGACGTTCGAAATCCGTTTGAACGGATTGCCGTGGCCAAGTGTCAACACTGCATCAGGCGATCGCCATAGAATAGAAGCATCCGGCAGCGTTTCCCGGCAACATGGCGGGCAATGCTGCAGCGTGACCCGCGGCCGCCGGAACTGATCTGTCTTTCAGACCGGCGGCGATCTCATTTCTCCTGAACCACGGCGCACGAGCGCCCTGAAGGCTCGAACATGACAACCGCACTCGACCAACTCAAGCAATACACCACCGTCGTGGCCGATACCGGCGACTTCCAGCAGCTTGCCCAATACAAGCCGCAAGACGCCACCACCAATCCGTCGCTGATACTGAAAGCGGTGCAGAAAGACGACTACAAGCCGTTGCTCGAAAAGACCGTCAAGGCGCACGCGTCGAAGCCGGTCGGCGCGATCATCGACCAGTTGCTGATCGCATTCGGCACCGAAATTCTCAAGATCATTCCGGGCCGTGTGTCGACCGAAGTCGACGCGCGCCTGTCGTTCGACACGGAAGGCTCGATCGCCAAGGGCCGCGAACTGATCGCGCTGTATAAGGAACACGGCATCGGCCGCGAACGCGTGCTGATCAAGCTCGCCTCCACGTGGGAAGGCATCCGCGCGGCGGAAGTGCTGCAGAAGGAAGGCATCCACTGCAACATGACGCTGCTGTTCTCGCTCGCCCAGGCCGCGGCCTGCGCCGAAGCGGGCGCGCAGTTGATCTCGCCGTTCGTCGGCCGGATTTACGACTGGTACAAGAAAAACGCCGGCAGCGCGTGGGACGAAGCCAAAGACGGCGGCGCCAATGACCCGGGCGTCAAATCCGTGCGCCGCATCTACGCGTACTACAAGAAGTTCGGCTACAAGACCGAGGTGATGGGCGCGAGCTTCCGCACCCCGGGCCAGATTCTGGAACTGGCTGGCTGCGATCTGCTGACCATCAGTCCGGATCTGCTGCAAAAACTGCAGGACAGCACCGAAAAAGTGGAGCGCAAGCTGTCGCCCGACCTCGCCAAGGATACGGACATTGAACGCGTGCCGGTCGACGAGTCGTCGTTCCGTTTCCTCGTCAACGACGAAGCCATGGCCACCGAAAAGCTCGCCGAAGGTATCCGTGCCTTCGCCGCGGACGCGGTCAAGCTGGAAAAGCTGATCGACGCGCTGCGTTAAGCCTCGCTCGCGCCGCGCTCAACGCCGGCGCTCGGAACTCGCGGCCCTGGATCTCACGATTCAGGGCCGCGCGCCGTTTACCGGCGGGTTTGCGAGGACCGCGTGTGGCAGTGGCGTGCGGCGCCCCACCCTACGACATATAGTCACAATTGCCGTTTGAGCGGCGACTACAATCGTCTTCACGGGTGCTTTCCCGCCAGTCCTGGCGGGCGATATCGGCGCCACTGACCTCGATTCCGGGAGACGATCATGCAGGTTCAACCCTACGTATTCTTCAACGGGCGTTGCGAAGAAGCGCTCGACTACTACTGCGCGAAGCTCGGCGCCCAGGTGACCTTCAAGATGCGTTACAAGGAGGCGCCGCCCGATCCGCAAAACCAGCCGCGCCCCGGTCTCGAACAGAAAATCATGCACGCCAACGTGCGGATGGGTTCGACCGACTGGATGGCCTCCGACGGCCATTGCGATCCCGCTGCGGGCTCGATGAACGGTTTCAGCCTCTCGCTGACAGCCGACGACACGGCCTCCGCCGAACAGTACTTCACGGCCCTCGCCGACGGCGGCCAGGTCATGATGCCGTTCCAGCCGACCTTCTGGAGCAAGGGCTTCGGGATGGTGGTGGACCGCTTTGGTCTGATGTGGATGGTGACGCTGCCGGAAGGTTGAGCGCGGCGAGGCGGCGGGCGCTCTCGCCGGGTGAGGCTTGCGGCAAGTGGAGCGTCTTGCCGTAAGTGGTGAGGCTTGCCGCAAGCGGCACGCTCGACCCGCCCACGTCTCCAGCTTCACTCGCCTACCCCTTCGCTAAAATCCGCGAATTCCGTTCGATGTTCCAGTTCGACTCGGTTTCCAGCAACCGCTCGCGCAGCCGGTCAACCTGTTCGGCAAGCCGTTGCCCGAGCCAATACGGCCCCTGAAGTTCGGCCGGCAGTTTGAGCGCCGCGTCGCCGTGCCGCTGCGCGAGCGGCGACGCGGCCGGAATGCCGAAATGCGTCGCCCGCCCAAAGCGCAGACCACGCGCCATTGCCAGCAGTATCGCGCGCACGGCGCTCACCTCCGCGCCGCATTGCCTGGCATAGGCGGCACGCGCTACGGCGTCGGCGTGCATCAGCGGGCCGGTGGCCAGCAACTCCAGTGAACTGAGCACCGAGCGGTGCAGCCGCTGAATCTCTTCGAGTTTCGCTTGCGGCACATCGATTTCCTTCGCCACCGAAGGCATCAACGAACGCAATTGCACAAGCCGCTTGTTGATGGCAAGAAAGCGCTTGACCTGCTCTTCCTCGCTGATCGTCTCGCCTTCCAGCAGGCGCGTGTAGATACGCGCGCATTCGCGCAGATTGGCCGCGATACCGTAGCGCCACGAATAGGTGGCATGCAACGGCAGCGCAAACGAAAACGCCAACGCGATCACAATGCCGATCAGCACATTGAGCGTGCGCCAGAGGCCAACATCGATCAGGTTGTCGCCGTGACCCGCGACGATACACATGGTGATGGCCGTCAAGAGCCCGATATACCCGGACGAGCCAATCGCAAACCACGCGCAGATGCCCGCGACGATCGACATCAGCACATAGGTGAGCGGCAGCGAGCCGGTCAGGTTTTGCAGGAGGATCAGGCCGAGCCCGATTGTCGCCCCGAGCAGCGTGCCCGCCGCCCGTTCGGTCGCCTTCTTGCGGATGTTGCCGTGATGCTGCAAGCCGCCGATCACCACCAGCAGCGTCACCGAAGACCAGATGCCGTGCGGAATATCGATCCCGGTGGTCGCCAGAATCGAAACCAGCATGGCCACGCCGACGCGCAGACTATGCAGCACCTTGGCATGGCGATAGCGGTAGTACGGCGACGTCACCGCGCGAACCATCCGGCTGAACGCCGAGCGGCGAGGAATCAAAGTATGGGAATCGGCAGAAGCCATGGCGGCGCGCTCGATGCGGTAAAGGATGGTTCCGCTATCCTGCCCTGGAGTGCCCTATCAAGACAAACATCGGCAACACAATGCCATCAAGACAAACGCCCGCAAACTTTCGTCTGCGGGCGCTGCGCTTTTCAAGCTCTCGAACCCGTCACGCGGAACGAGGCAAGCTAGTCGTGCTTAGCTTTCGACCACGTCCAGATAGTCTTCCGGACGGGTACGGTCTTCGGCGCGCTGCATGCCGGCCGCGCGCACCAGCAGGCTCACCACCACCGACACCACCAGGTTCACGATCAGCGACCACACTGCCGCGTAGCCCGGAATCGCCATGCCGAACAGGTGGATCGTGAAGATCGAACCGGCCAGCTTCAGCGAAATCGCCATCCACGTACCGGTTGCGATACCGACCGCCCAGCCGGCCAGCAAGCCGCGATAGTCGAGCACGCGCGTGTACAGACCCAGCACGATCGCCGGCAGCGTCTGGATGATCCAGATACCGCCGAGCAGCTGCAACTGGATCGCGTACGTGAGCGGCAGACCGAGAATGAACGCCACCGCGCCGACCTTGACGATCAGCGAGACCAGCTTGGCGACATTGGTCTCCTGCTCATGCGTCATATTGCGGTTGACGAACTCCTTGTGGATGTTGCGCGTGTACAGGTTCGCGGCGGCGATCGACATGATCGCCGCCGGCACCAGCGCGCCGATGCCGATTGCCGCGAACGCCACGCCGACGAACCACGACGGGAAGTAATGCAGGAACAGCGCCGGCACCGCGAAGTTCGGGCCGAACGCCTTGAAGTACGGCGCGAACTCCGGCATGTCCTTCACACCCGAGGCCAGCGCCATGAAACCGAGCAGCGCGAGCAGGCCGAGCACCAGCGAGTAGGCCGGCAGCATGGCCATATTGCGGCGGATGGTGTTACCCGACTTCGACGACAGCACCGCCGTGATCGAGTGCGGGTACAGGAACAGCGCGAGCGCCGAACCCACCGCGAGCGTCGCGTACGCGCTGTAGCCGTTCAGGCTCGAGACGTCCGGCGCCTTCAGCAACAGCTTGGCAGGCGGCACGATGCTGAAGATGTGGCCGAAGCCGCCCAGTTGCGGCGGAATCACGATGACCGCGGCAAAGATCGTGATGTAGATCAGGATGTCCTTGACCACCGCGATCATGGCCGGCGCGCGCAGGCCCGAGGTGTACGTGTAGGCCGCGAGAATCGCGAAAGCAATGATCAGCGGCAGATCGCCGACAAAGCCCTTGGTGTCGAAACCGAGCGCGCCGATCACCACTTCGATACCCACCAGTTGCAGCGCGATATACGGCATGGTGGCGACGATACCGGTCACGGCGACCGCCAGAGCGAGCATCCGGCTGCCATAGCGCGCCGACACGAAGTCCGCCGATGTCACGTAGCCCTGACGTTTGGCGATGCTCCACAGTTTCGGGAACACGACGAACGCGAACGGATAGATCAGGATCGTGTATGGCAGCGCGAAGAAACCGGTTGCGCCCGCACCGAACACCAGCGCCGGCACGGCGATGAAGGTGTACGCCGTGTACAGGTCGCCGCCCAGCAGGAACCAGGTGACGATGGTCCCGAAGCGCCGGCCGCCAAGGCCCCACTCTTCCAGATGCGCGAGGTCGCCACGCCGCCAATGGGCCGCAATAAAGCCGAGAATCGTGACGCCGATAAAAAACAGAACGAAGACGAAAGTTGCTGTGGCGTTCATTATCGTGCGCCCCCTTGCGGACGGCTATTCGAGCGCGTCTTGGTCTTGAAGTACACGAGCGCCGTGATGACGGCGCTGATCAGCACCCACAGGAGCTGATACCAGTAGAAGAACGGAAAATCGAACAGCACCGGTTCGACCTTGTTATATGACGGCACCCAGATCATTGCGATCCAGGGCAACAGCAGCAACCAGAGCCAGTGCTTGCTGGCTTTGTTCGCGTCGGCGTCGTGAGCCATGACGTCTCCTCTTCCCTATTATTGAAATGTTGGCCCGTGTTTGACGGGTGGTGGATCCCGCAGCGAGGGGTCGCCTCGCGAATGCCAACGGGCGCCCCGAAAGCTTCGAAAGAGTATAGGAGCCGCGAACGCCCGGTCAAGCAGGGACGACCCGAGCACGACCGTGCTTTCGGGGTCGGTGGCGGGGTGTCCGAATCGGCGTTGTCGATGCGATGAGGCGGGGCGCGGGAAAGTCCGTGCGGCCTGGCTCTGACAGGCCGCCGGTCCGCGTCACGGAGACGCGGACCGGCTACTCAATGCGCGATGGATGGTGCTGCAGGCAATCGTCGCGTGGGCGCAACGGCGAAGGGAGCGGCAACGGGGCAATGGCGCCTCTGTGCTGCTTCGGGCCGGACCCGGTTGGTGCGAGTCCGACCGCTTCGGCACACCAGATCAGATCGAGAACGCGGCGCCGGTCTGTCCGGTCGATTCCTGCAAGCCCTTGATCCACTTGCGTGCGGGCAAACCAAGTTCGGTTTCGATCAGCTTGGCGCGCGTTTGCAGCGCCGTGAACGGGACCTCGAGCGGCGGCCCCGAAAACGCGATCGCGATGCGGTTGCCGTCGTGCACTTCCGGCAGCGCGACCACGCGGCCGTCGAAGGCTTCGTTCAGACGCTTCATGTTGCGCACGAAGCTCGGATGGTCGCCGAACAGGTTCACCGTCACCACGCCCGCTTCGGTCAGACACGCGCGCACCGCACGATAGAAGCCGACGCTGTCGAGCACCGGACCGCGCGCGGTCGCGTCGTAGACGTCGATCTGCAGCGCGCCGATCGTGCCGTGGTTGGCGCGGTCGTTGACGAAGTCCCATGCATCCATTTCGTGCACGCTCAGACGCGCGTCGTCGTGCGGCAGTTCGAACATCGTGCGCGCGGCCACCACGACTGCCGGGTTCACTTCCACCGCCTCGACCTTCGCGTGCTTCAGGAAGCGGTGCGCGAACTTGGTCAGCGCCGCGGCGCCCAAACCGAGCTGGACGATGCGCCTGGGCGTTTCGATGAACAGCAGCCAGGCCATCATCTGCTGCGCGTATTCGAGTTCGATGTGATCCGGCTTGCGCAGACGCATCGCGCCTTGAACCCACTCCGTGCCGAAATGCAGGAAGCGCACGCCGCCCTCTTCCGAGAACGTCACCGGCGCGAAACGGGGTTTGCGCGGCGCTTCGATTTGCGGCGCGTCGTGCAGATCTTCGTCGTGCGAAGCGCGCTTCTTGCCGCGCAGGAGCTTCTGCTCGTTCTGCTTTTGAGGACGACCGCCGGCGGCGTCAGCGTCACGGTTGCGGAAGGCACGCGCTTCAGCGGAAGCGCGCTTGATCAATTTCGTCATGTAAGGATGTCGCGCCAAAGACGCAATTTTTGGTCGAACGAGAGCATAGCATTCGCCGGACTCGACGAAGGCAATACCAGGGTGGCGTAGCCCGCGGCGCCGATCACCGGCGCGAAGCGGCCCGCCGTCTTGCCGTTGAAGCAGACTTTCGCGAGCTTCGGCGCGTGCTCGCGCAACGAAGCGAAATCGTTCGGACTGGCATTGCGGATCGCCGCATCGAGACTGCCTTCGCGCGTACAGGCGGCGAGCACGTCCCACACACCGATGCCGTGAGCCAGCACGCGCCGCAGACGCTCTTCGTAGGCGAGTTCGGCGAGCGGTTCGTCGAGCACGGTGCCGAGAAGCCGCCAGAACTGGTTGCGCGGATGCGCGTAATACTGTGTCGCGGCGAGCGACGCCTCGCCGGGAAAGCTGCCGAGAATCAGCGTATGCGTATCCGCCGCGGCGACGGGAGGAAAGCCGCGCAGCATCAGCGGCGCCGCTCGTCGGTCGCGCGCGTGGCGGGATGCGCGCGCGATGCGGTGTGCTCGAGCGGACGGCCGTGTTCGCGCACGCGCGGATGCGCGAGCCACTCGTCCGACCAGCTCGCGTGAGACAAGCCCGCCAGATGCGCCCATAGCGCCGGCAGCATGCATTCGGTCACCATCAACGGCGCGCCGTGGCGCTCGAACACCGAGCGGCGCGCGACCAGCGCGTGCGGCGGCAAGCCTTCGACCGCGCGCGCCGCCAGCCGATAGAGCGGATGCCGCGCAGTCAATCTGCGGCTCACCAGCGACGAACGCGCCACGCTGCTGTCGCTATACAGCAACTCGGCCAGCGGCCGGGTGCGCAAGCGCCGCATGGCTTGCCAGACGCCGGCGCTCGCGGCGAGCGGCGCGATGCTGTGCGCCGCCACGAACGGCACGCCGTCGACCGCGAGGACGACTTCGCGTACCCACACCGGCGCGCGCGGCGCGAGACCGAGCGCGGCGCTCTCGTCGGCCCACGGCAGCGCGACGCCCTCATGCGTCACGCGTACCACGACAGCACCGAGCGCACGCAGATGCGCGGTCAGTGAACCACCGCGGGTCAACCAGTCTTTCTGCGCGGCGCTCAAGCCGGGCAAGGGAGCGACGCGCCAGTGGGCGTCGGCGGCAACGAAACGGATAGACATGGTGTCGGATTATAACGGCGCGGCCGTCGGACCCTTCCCCGCCGCGCACGCCCTTTCCTTCAGCGGATTCCATCTGTTACGACGCGGGTCGCGAAGCACTTCGACTGGATTGCGGATTTCGGATCATTCCGCTTTTTCGCCGCCCTGCTCGCGCCAGAACGCGCCGCGCTCTCAGCTAGCGACAAAATCGCGCAATGCTCGCGCGACTTCATCGAGCACCGTATCCCACCGTCCCAACTCGCGCTGCCTGAACAGACGCGCCGACGGATACCACGGACTATCGTCACGCTCCGTCATCCAGCGCCAGTCCGTGAAGGTCGGCACCAGCACCCAGACCGGCGTGCCGCACGCGCCGGCCAGATGGGCAACCGCGGTGTCCACCGTGATGACAAGATCGAGCGACTGCACGATCGCGAGCGTATCGGCGAACGTGCCGATCTCTGGCCCGAGCCTGTGCATGCCGAGATCCGTGCGCCACGTCACCGCCTCGTTTTGCGCCTCGCCCTTTTGCAGCGAAAACCAGCTCACGCCGGTTTGCTCCAGAGCCGGCAGCCATTGCGGCAACGGAATGGACCGGTAGCGATCGAGCCCGTACGCCGGATTGCCGGCCCAGACAATGCCGACGCGCTTTGCAGACGGGCCGCACGCACCGACCGGCGCAAGGGCGTCGAGGCGGTTCCGCCAACGCTGCGCCTGGGCCGGCGATGCACGCAGGTAAGACGTGGCGAGCGGCAACATCGGCGGATCGAGCTGCATGGGCTCCGGCATTCTGAGCATGCGGCACCAGTAGTCGTACGGTCCGGGCGGCGCGGTGGTCCACGCGGCATGCACGCCCGCCGCGAGACGCGCTACTTCGCCCAGCGGAACCTCGACCCAGACATCCACTTGCGCGCCAAGACGATGCAACCAGTCGGCCATGCGCAAGAACTGCAATTGATCGCCAAGCCCTTGCTCGCCAACGAGCAGAAAGCGGCGACCCGCCACCGGCTCACCTCGCCACTCTGGAAAATTCGGGCGAGCCAGATCGCAATTTTCAGGCAACGCCTCATGCCATCGGTATTGCTTCCAGCCGTTTTCAAAATCGCCCGCGCGCAATTGCGCGGCAGCCAGATTGAATTGCATCAGCGGATGATCAGGCATCAGCCGCGCGGCTTCGACAGCATGCGCATGCATAGCCGGGAATTCGCCCAGCATGTTGAACGCAAACGACGCGTTGTGATGCAGCCAGCCGTTATACGGATCGACGCCGATGCCCTGAATGGCGACGCTGATCGCGTCTCTGAAACGCTCCACGCCATTCAGCGTGTAAGCCACCTGTTGCAGCGCGGAGGCGTCCGCCGCGAAACGCGTGCGCAACTCGGCGAGCACGCCGTCGATCGCGTCGCCGCGCTGCGCTTGCCACAGAGCCGCAATCAATTCGAGCGCGTCGGGCAGATCCGTCGAATCGAGCCGCCAGGCACGCAGCCAGTAGTCCGCTGCGTGCTGATGACCTTCGAGCTGCGTGCTGATTCGCGCCAGCGCGCGCACCGCATGATGCAATGCCGGCTCGAGTTCGAGCGCTTCGAGGTAGTGCCCGCGTGCCTCGGCGAGACGCATCGAAAGCTTCAGGCAGTCGGCCAGATTGCGATGCAGGCTCGCGGTGCCGCCACCCAGGCTCATGGCGCGATGGTAGAACGCTTCGGCCGCGATCAGCTCGCCGCCCAGCGCGGCGATCAAGCCGCGGTGCTCCCAGATATCCGCGCGCTCAGGCGCGAGGTTCAATGCCAGATCGAGATATTCGCGCGACCGCTCAGTTTGATCGACACGAAAGATGCGAGGCCGAGACGGTGGAGCGCATGGACGTTTTGCGGTTGTTCGGCGACGACCCGCTGGTAGTCGGCTATCGCTTCGAGATGACGCCCCGCGGCGAAGCAGGCGTCGGCATGTGCTGTGATTGCGGCGACATCGTCGGAGAAGGAAGTGCTGAGTAGTAAATCTGTTTCGTGCATCAACATCGATCAATCAGTTGCGTGAATTGCTTTATCTGCAATGGTCTGCGCCGCTTAGGCTTTCTGGTCCGGTGACATCATGGCCGCAAGATGCGCCGCCACCCGCTCGACCACCGGCGCCCACTGTGCAGGCTGCGGCTGCCGGAACAGATCGACGGAGTCGTACCAGAACTGCGACTCCTGCGTGCCCCACGACCAGTGCGAGACGTGATCCAGCATCGCCACTACGCGATGCCCTAATGCGCCGCCGAGATGCAATGGCGCGCTGTCGATCGTTACCAGCGCGTCCAGCGCGGCAAGATGGGCGGCCACGTCATCGAAACCCTGCTCGTAGCCATCGGTCAGGTCGCACAGGCGATAACCCTGCGCGGCGAGCGCCGTCACATCGGCATGGCGTGCGGGCGTGAGCGGATGGAATACGACATCGGGCAGCGCCAGCAGCGGTGCCAATGCCGCAAGCGGGATCGACCGTTTGGCGTCGCGCCGATGCGTCGGGCTCCCCGACCAGACGAGGCCGATTTGCCACTCCGCCTCGGGCGCGCGTGCGCCGACCCGTTCGCGCCACGCCGTCACCTTCGCTGCATCGGCCCGCAGGTACGGCGTGCCGCGGATCTGCTCCGGATGGAGGCCAAGCACGAGCGGCAGGCTCATCATCGGCAACGCGTAGTCCGGCGAGCCGAGCGGTCCGTCTTCGATCGACACGCAATCGGCGTAGAAACGCGCAAACAGCGGTTGCAACGCACGACGCACGGCGAGCACCAGCCGGCCGCCTTCGTCGCGAACGCGAGCGGCCATGAACGGAATGAAGCGGACCATCTGGATGTCGTCGCCGCTGCCCTGCTCGCTGTGGACCACCAGCGTCTTGCCACCGAGTGTTTCACCACGCCAGCGCGGGCACAAGCGCGCCATCAGACTGACGACGTTGTTCTGTTCGCGGTCTTCGCGCGCGAGACGCGCCTCGAAACGCGGCCACGCGCTCGACCAGGCGCCGCGCCGCAGTTCGAGATCGGCGAGATCGACCGCGGCCTGCACCGCCGACGGATCGAGCGCGAGCGCCGCATGCAGCGCCGCTTCGCTCTCCTCATAGCGCGCCTGCTCACCGAGGTACATGCCGATTGCCGCCAGCACGTCCGCATTGCCAGGCGCGGCGGCGTCCATGGCGCGCATGGTGGCCTCCGACGCTGCCGGGTCGTCGCACTGCCATTGAGCGTGACTGAGTTGCCACGCCATTTCCGCATCGCCGGGATGACGCGCAAGACTCTCGCGGCAGACGCGCTCGACCACCGGCCAGTCGCGAATCTCGCGAAACGCCAACGCGAGTTGCAACGGCAAGGCCGGATCGATCGCGGGGTCGAGCGCATAGGCCCGCAGCAGGGCCGCGCGCCGCTCGGCTCGCGCGTCCGCCCCGGGCAGTGCGGCCAACGCGATCGACAAACACCACGGCGCGCGCGCGTCCCGCGGCGCTCGACGCTCATAGACACGCAGCATGGGTACAGCCGCCGACGGCGCGCCGCATTCATCGATCAGCCAGGCCACCCAGTCGAGCGTCGCCTCGAGCGGCTGTGCGGCCACCGCCAACTCGCTGTGACGCTGCGCCGCCTCGGCCTGACCGAGCGCGTCGGCAAACAGCGCGAGCCGGGCATGGCGCGCCCCGTTCGCGCACGCTTGCGCCTGCGACGCGCTGTGATACGCCGCTTCGAAATGCGCCACGCTCGCGCACAGGTCCGCATGCAATTGCGGCGTAACGCCTGCCGCGGCTAATTCGGCCGCGCGCCGCGCGGCGGCATCGAAACCTTGCTCGCGCAGGATCGACCACAGGAGATGAACGGAATCGAGAGGAACGGCCAAGGCGCAATCGGGCATGGGAATGAGGAGCGTGGTTGTCGCGGGCGAGTGCGTAGTCGCAAAAATAAGATCTAGTGCTAGCGGCGCTTAAAGATCGCCAAATAATCCTTTAAGCCTCCGAATAAAAATCGCGCGATCATAAGATAAAGCCGAGCATTGGCATCTCACAAACCAATCTCAATTTAATGCCATTGCTTCTGTTTAGTTAGTTAACCATAATTAATTTCGACCGATGCCCGGGCGCAGCCCCACCGGCCGATCAGATCAACCCATCACAACTTGGAGCAACACTTGAACACTGCGAAATCGAAGGAAACGTCCGACCGCATCGCTCATCTAGCCGCTGTCGTATTGCGGCGCGCGGGTGTCGCGCAACTGGAAAAGGAACTGGCGGGATCGGCACTGGCGCAGCATCACACGTCGAAACAGACCAGCAAGGCGATCGGCAGTCTCGCGGCGAAAGTGCTGGCCGATCATGTTTCGTGTCACGAGGCAAAGGAATTGGCCGGCTGCGTGCTCTCGCAAGTACGCCATGTGGAGGCCGCGGCTCCCGCGCGTTAAGCCTCTGGCTTGAGAGCACCGAAGCGGTCCTGACGTTGCCGCGCCGGATAAAAAAAATGCGCTGCCGAAGCAGCGCATTTTTCAACCACAAGCGTTATTGCAACGCCGCGGAATCAGGCTCGTCTTACGCCTGGTTCGCGCGCGCCAGCAACAGCGCATTGGTGCGTTTCACGAAGCTCGCCGGGTCTTCCAGCGCGCCGCCTTCGGCGAGCAAGGCCTGATCGAACAGCAGATGGCACCAGTCGTCGAAATTCGCGCTGTCCGCATGCAGCCCCTTCACCAGCGCGTGTTCCGGATTCACTTCGAGAATCGGATGGAACGACGGCGCTTGCTGGCCCGCGGCCTTCAGCATGCGTTGCAGGTAGCCGCTCATTTCGCCGTCGTCGGCAACGAGGCAAGACGGCGAATCGGTCAGGCGGAACGTGAGGCGCACGTCCTTGGCCTTGTCCTTCAGCGCTTCCTTCATCTTCTCGACGAGCGGCTTGAACTCTTCGCCAACCTTTTCCTGCGCCTCTTTTTCCTCGTCGTTCAACGCGCCCAGATCGAGGTCGCCACGCGCCACGCTTTGCAGCGGCTTGCCTTCGAACTCGTTCAGGAACGACAGGATCCACTCATCCACGCGATCGGTCAGCAGCAGCACTTCCACGCCCTTCTTGCGGAACACTTCGAGGTGCGGGCTGTGGGTCGCGGCTTGCCAGGTGTCGGCGGTGACGTAGTAGATCTTGGTCTGCTCGGGCTTCATGCGCGCGACGTAGTCGGCGAGCGACACGGTCTGCTCCGGCGTGTCCGTATGCGTCGACGCAAAGCGCACGAGCTTCGCGATCCGCTCGCGATTGGCGAAGTCTTCGCCGATGCCTTCCTTCAGCACCTGGCCGAATTCCTTCCAGAAACCGGCGTACTTTTCCTTGTCCGCCTCGTTATCCGAATTGGCCAGCTCTTCGAGCATGGACAGCGCGCGCTTGGTCACGCCTTCGCGGATCGCCTTCACGTCGCGGCTTTCCTGCAGGATTTCGCGCGACACGTTCAGAGGCAGATCCGCCGAATCGACCACGCCCTTCACGAAACGCAGATAGGCCGGCAGCAGTTGCTCGGCGTCGTCCATGATAAACACGCGCTTCACGTACAGCTTGAGGCCGCCGCGATAATCGCGGTTGAACATGTCGAACGGCGCGTGGGTCGGCACATACAGCAATTGCGTGTACTCGCTGCGGCCTTCGACGCGGTTATGCGTCCACGTGAGCGGATCCTGATGGTCATGCGAAAGGTGCTGATAGAACTGCTTGTACTGCTCGTCGGTGATCTCGTTCTTCGCACGCGTCCACAGCGCGCTGGCCTGATTGACGGTCTCGTCTTCGTCCTTCGTGACCATCTGGCTCTTTTCCGCGTCCCACTCTTCCTTCTGCATCAGGATCGGCAACGCGACGTGGTCCGAATACTTCTGGATGATCGATTTCAGACGATGCGACGACAGCAGTTCGTCTTCATCGGCACGCAGATGCAGCGTGATGGTCGTGCCGCGCGCGGCGCGCTCGATCTGCTCGACCGCGAAATCGCCCTCGCCCGCGCTTTCCCAGCGCACGCCTTCCGAGGCCGGCAAACCGGCGCGGCGCGTTTCGACCGTGATCTTGTCCGCGACGATAAAGCCCGAATAGAAGCCCACGCCGAACTGGCCGATCAGCGCAGCGTCTTTCTGCTGGTCGCCGGAGAGCTTGCCGAAGAATTCCTTGGTGCCCGAGCGCGCGATCGTGCCGAGGTTGGCGATCGCTTCGTCGCGGCTCATGCCAATGCCGTTGTCGTCGAGCGTGATGGTGCGTGCGGCCTTGTCGTACGACACGCGAATCCGCAGATTCGGATCGTTCTCGTACAACGCGCTGTTTTCGATTGCTTCGAAGCGCAGCTTGTCGGCCGCGTCGGACGCGTTCGAAATCAGCTCGCGCAGAAAGATTTCCTTGTTGCTGTACAGCGAATGGATCATCAGGTGCAGAAGCTGTTTCACTTCTGCCTGAAAGCTCATGGTTTCTTGTGCCATGGTCGGACTTCCTCTCTGTTGCGAATGGGGTTCAAGTCGGGCGCGGCGCCGTTCGTTGCGGGCTGCCCGCCGGCGTGCCGCCGGCCGCCGGTGGGCCGGCCACCGGAGCCGCGAGCCGCGGTACGCCGGATCGTCCGCCTAATTGGGGGCGAGCCGGCGCGGTTTCAAGAGGCGCGCCGCGCCACGCCGTCGAGATAGCGGCACAGAAACGTCGCCAGTTCCGGGTCACCGCAGTTGGCGATATTGAAGCGCATCCAGGTGGTCGGCGACTGCTGCGGTGAGAACAGGCTGCCGGGCGTGAGCAGGAAGCCGGCTTCGTGGCCGGCGGCCGCCAGCGCGTCGGCATCGACGCCTGTGTCGGCCCACAGGAACATGCCGGCCATCGGCGTCAGGAACAGCTTCAGCCCGGTCTTCTCCAGCATCCGCACGGACTTCTCGCGCACGCCGTCGAGCCGCACGCGCAGCCGTTCGACATGCCGCCGGTAGTGGCCCTCGGTCAGGATCTTGTACAGGACACGCTCGTTCAGTTCCGGGCTCGTCATGCCGACCAGCATCTTCTGGTCGCTGACCGCGATGGCCACCTCGGGCGAGCAGGCAATGAAGCCGACCCGCAGATTCGGTGCAAGCGTTTTCGAGAAACTGCCGAGGTAGATCACGCGCTTCAACTGGTCGAGGCTCGCGAGCCGCGTGCCGGGATAGCTCGGCGGACACAGATCGCCGTAAATATCGTCCTCGACGACGATGAAGTCGTACGCTTCGGCAAGACGCAGAATACGGAACGCCTGGGCCGCCGTGAGCGACGTGCCGGTGGGGTTCTGCAGCACCGAATTGATCACCAGCATTTTCGGCCGCCAGGTCTGCACGAGCGACTCGAGCGCATCGAGATCGGGGCCGTCCGGCGTGTACGGCATGCCGACCAGCCGCGCGCCCTGCGAGGCGAAGCGCCCGAACATCTGGAACCACGCCGGATCGCCGACGATCACCGCATCGCCGGGTTTCACGTAGATGCGCGAGATCAGGTCGATGGCCTGCGTGATGCCGGACACCATCACGATCTGATCCGGCGAAGCGCCGATCTCCAACTCTTCCAGCCGCGTCTGCAACTGCTGGCGCAGCGGCAGGAAGCCCTGCGGCGTACCGATACCGAGCATTTGCGCGCCGCTTTGCCGGCCGAGAGTGCGCAGCGCGTTGGTGATCAGATCGCCGTCGAGCCAGCGCGCCGGCAGATAACCGAGGCCGGGACTGCGCTCCGGACGTGCGCCCGTGTGCAGCATGTTGCGCAGCAGCCAGACCACGTCGATGGTGGCGGGCGCGGGGGCCGCCTCGGCGAGCCGATGAATCTCGGCGGAGGCCGCGGCGGCCAGCCGCTCGCGCACATAGAACCCGGAACCGCGCCGCGACTCCAGAAAACCCTGCGCCACCAGCCGTTCGTACGCCTCGACCACGGTGAAACGCGACACGCCCTTGTCGAGCGCGAGCTTGCGGATCGACGGCATGCGCATGCCCGGGCGGAACACGCGTTCCTCGATACGACGGCGCGCCCACTGGACGAGCTGCTCCACCAGCGTCAGCGACGCGGTGTCGTGCGGGGCGGGAATCTGGGCAAGCGGGACGGACATAACGGGCTCCAACTGTACCGAACAGTATCGAATCGATTGTACCGTTACTGTGCCGGTGGGCGCCGCTACATTTGAGATAAGCAAAGGATGGGACGGAGTCCGGCGGCGCTTAGAGAGCCATCCCGGGATCCACGCGTGATCCGGCAAAACCCTGCCGAAACGCCATCCGCATGGCCCGCCGATCCGGCAAACGGTTATGCTTACGGCCCCGGCAACGCTGCCGCCACACCCGGCACGTACCGGTTTACCGCAGAAACCGTTTCCTCGATCCGTCATGACTGCTCACCCGCTCCGCCTCGATCACCTCGTGATTTCCGCCCGCACCCTCGACGAGGGCACGCAGTACGTCGCCGACACGCTTGGCGTCGCCCCGGCCGGCGGCGGCGCGCATCCGTTGATGCGCACGCACAACCGCCTGCTGAACCTGTGGGGCGGCGTGTATCTGGAAGTGATCGCGATCGATCCGCTGGCCGCGTCGCCGGACCATGCGCCGGCCGGCGGCGATGCGCCGCGCGCCCGCCTGTTCGCCCTCGACGACCCGGCCACGCACGCGCGGCTCGAAAACGGGCCGTATCTGTCGCACTGGGTCGCCCGGGTCGAGCGGCCGAAACACCTCCCGACGTGGCAAGCGCAGTATCCGCAGCGCATTGCTCCGGTGATTCCGATGACGCGCGGCGATTTCACCTGGGGCCTGACCGTGCCCGACGACGGCGCATTCCCCGCCTGGCAAGGCGTCGGCGACGGTGTGCTGCCGTCGCTGATTCAGTGGGACACGGTGCGGCATCCGTCGGCGGTGCTGCCGGAAACGGGCATTTCGCTGAAGTCCCTGAAGGGCGTGCATCCGCAAGCCGAGACGGTGGCGGCGCAACTGCGGTGGCTGGGTGCGGCGCACCTGATCGAGTTGCAGCCCACGGAAGGCGCGCCGGCGCTCGTCGCCGAGTTTGAAACACCCGACGGTCTACGGACCCTTAAATAAGCAGCGCGCGCGGGTCGCCGACTCGCGCGATAATCGAAGTTTTGACCGGTTCCAGTACCAGCAGAGGAGACCATGGACCAAAGCGACTTGAAAGCCCCCACGTGGCAATTGTCCGAACGCGCACGCAAGCTCACGAGCTCGGCGATCCGCGAGATTCTGAAGGTCACGGAGCGGCCTGAAGTCATTTCGTTCGCGGGTGGCTTGCCCTCGCCGGCTACCTTCCCGGCCGAACGCATGCGCGCGGCAGCCGACCGCATTCTGCGCGACGAGCCGGCCGCGGCGCTGCAATACAGCGCGACTGAAGGCTTCCTGCCGCTGCGCGAATGGATCGCGAAGCGCTATTCGGTCAACGGCGCACAGATTCGCCCGAGCCAGGTGCTGATCACCACCGGCTCCCAGCAGGCGTTGGACCTGCTCGGCAAAGTGCTGGTGTGCCCGGACAGCCCGGTACTCGTGGAAACGCCGACCTACCTCGGCGCGCTGCAATCGTTCTCGATGTACGAGCCGCGTTACGTGCAAGTGCCGACCGACGACCAGGGCCTCATCCCCGAAGCGCTCACGCCCGAACTGACCGCCGGCGCGCGCCTGTTGTACGCCCAGCCCAATTTCCAGAATCCGACGGGCCGCCGCCTGCCGGTCGAACGCCGCCGCGCGCTCGCCGAGTTCGCGAAGACCGCGCCGTTCCCGGTCATTGAAGACGATCCGTACGGCGCGCTCGACTACGCGGGCGAACCGCTGCCCACCATGCTGTCGATGGCGCCGGACCATATCGTCCACCTCGGTTCGTTCTCGAAGGTGCTGGCGCCGGGTCTGCGGGTCGGCTACATCATCGCGCCCGAAGAGCTGATCTTCAAACTCGTGCAAGCCAAGCAAGCCACCGACCTGCACACACCGAGCTTCACCCAGCGCATCGTGTACGAAGTGATCAAGGACGGCTTTCTCGACACGCACGTGCCGACCATTCGCGAACTCTATCGCGATCAATGCGCGGCGATGCTCGCCTCGCTCGAACGCTACATGCCGGAAGGCGTAAGCTGGAACCGCCCGGAAGGCGGCATGTTCGTGTGGGTGAATCTGCCCGCGCAGATCGACAGCATGAAGCTGCTCGAAGAAGCGGTCGCGCAGAACGTCGCGTTCGTGCCGGGCGGCCCCTTCTTCGCGAACGAGGCGCAACACAACACGCTGCGTCTGTCGTTCGTCACGGTGCCGCCGGCCAAGATCGACGAAGGCGTGTCGCGGCTCGCCGCGCTGATTCGCGCGAAGATCTGAGCGTTTTTTAGCGCGGTCTTCGCCCGCCTCGCGTCAACCGAACTTCACTACTGATCAAGGACACAACATGGCTCAAACGAATGTGTACGACAAGCTCGAGCAACTGGGCATCGAATTGCCGAGCGCAGGCGCGCCGGCAGCCGCCTATGTGATGAGCGCGCAAAGCGGCAACACGGTGTATCTGTCCGGGCATATCGCCAAGAAGGACGGCAAGGTATGGGTCGGCAAGCTCGGCGCCACCCTCACCACCGAGGAAGGCAAAGCCGCCGCGCGTTCCATCGCCATCGACCTGCTCGCCACGCTGCACGCGCATGTGGGCGACCTGAACCGCGTCACGCGCATCGTCAAGCTGATGAGTCTCGTCAACTCGACGCTCGAATTCACCGAACAGCATCTGGTCACCAACGGCGCGTCCGAACTGATCGCCGATGTGTTCGGCGAACGTGGCAAGCATGCGCGCTCGGCATTCGGCGTCGCGCAGATCCCGCTCGGCGCGTGCGTCGAGATCGAGCTGATCGCCGAAGTGGAGTAACCCGCTCGAACCCGCGAGCCGCATGGCAGGAGCGGCCCGCAACGGCTGCCGGTTCGCCCGGCGCAGTGCGCAACGAAACGCGTCGCGAGGTGTCAGCCACCCGCGGCGCGTTTTGCATTTGTGGTGAGGTAGATCGTTCCGCCGTCAGCGGATAGAATCCGCCAACCCTATTCATTCGTTTGATTCGCCGGACCGCGCCCCATGCCCGCTCACACTGTCCGTTTCAAACAGGTCGACGTATTCACGTCGGTGCCATTCAAAGGCAATCCGCTTGCCGTCGTGTTCGACGCCGACACACTCGACGCGAATCAGATGCAGGCCATCGCCCACTGGACCAATCTGTCGGAAACAACGTTCCTGTTGAAGCCCACCGACCCGGCCGCCGACTATCGTGTGCGCATCTTCACCACGCATGGCGAATTGCCGTTCGCCGGTCATCCAACGCTCGGCACCGCGCACGCGTTGCTCGAAAGCGGCTATCAGCCGAAGCAGGCCGGCAAGCTCGTGCAGCAGTGCGGCGTAGGGCTCGTCGAACTGGAGGCGCTGTCCGAGCCGCACGGCGCGTGGGCCTTCGCCGCGCCGCCCGCGCGCGTCACGCCGCTTGGTGAGGATCGCTACGCGGCGCTGTCTGCGGCTTTGCGTAGCGATGCGATCGATTTCAGCGCGGCACCCTGCGCGGTCGACAACGGTGCGCCGTGGCTCGTGGTGCGCGTCAATTCGGCGCGCGAGTGCCTTGCGCTGGATCCCGATGCCGCCGCACTCGCCGAGATCGTGCGTTCCGTGAATACCCACGGGCTCGCCGTCTATGGCCCGCACGAGGCCGATGGCCCGGCCACCTTCGAGGTGCGCTGCCTGATGTCCGGAGGCAGCTTCGGCCTGGGTGAAGACCCTGTGACCGGCAGCGCCAATGCGGCGCTCGCAGGCCTCCTGAGCGCCCAGCAGTTGCGCCCCGGCGCGCATTATTCGGTGCGTCAAGGCACCGCGCTAGGCCGTGCCGGCCAGGTGTGCGTGCACTACGACGATGCACGCCCCGAGGGAAGCCCCCTTCGGCAACGCGGCAAGACATGGGTTGGCGGTTCGTCGGTGACGATCGTCGACGGTACCTTCCGCCTGCCCTGACCGGCGCGCTACTTGCGTAGCGCGAACATGGACACCGGCTCGCAAACGTACCGAGTCCGGGGTTCACCCAGCCTTGCCACGCTCGACCACAGAATGCCGCATCGTGCGCACGATTGAATGCGCGGTGCATGGGGAAAGGCCTGGCACACCTGAATGCCGAAGCGCCGGAGCGCCGATTGCCGATGAAATACTCGAATACGACCGCCACACCGCGCCTTCAAGACGGTCCAAGCCGGCTGCCAGATTCGCCCCATGGGGCGGCTTGCCGCGCCCGCGTATACCCGATGCCCGGACCCTTCCTTAATCCAGTGGCATTAAGTAATATCGAAACGTACCCGATGACCCGCGGATGGTCAGGCACGGCGCCACGCTCCTTTCTTCTGCGCAGCAGTCCCGGCACCTTGGTCACCATGCAGCCACCCATGAATCTAGCGCAGTCAATTCTCGCGCGTTTGTTACCGGCCGGCACCCAGGCACGGGCCGCCCGATGAGCCAATCCCGCTTCTCAGACCAGCGCGAAGCCAAATCCCGCCGCGACCCCGCGGTGTCGCGCCGTCGCGCGTTTCTCGCCATTCCCGCGCTCGGCATATTGGTCCTGATCCTGCTTTGGACGGTGATCTTCGCGCGTCTGTCGGTCGAGAAAGAAGCCACTTATCGTGAGGCCATGGCCTCTGCTGCGATTCTCTCCGCGGCACTGGAACAGCACACGGTCAAGGCGATTCACCAGGTCGACCAGATCACCCGCTTCGTCAAGTTCGAGTTCGAGAAAACGCCGAATCATTTCGATCTCGCGAGCACGGTGGAAAAAGGCGTCGTGCAAAGCGAAACGCTCGTGCAAGTTTCGTTGATCGACGAGCACGGCACGCTGATCGCCAACACGGCCGAACTCAATCCCAAGCGCATCGACCTGTCCGACCGCGAACACTTCAAGGTCCACGAACACGAAAACGACGACCAGTTGTATATCAGCAAGCCCGTGCTCGGCCGTGTGTCCGGCCACTGGACTTTGCAGATGACACGGCGTTTGAATCATCCGGACGGCTCGTTCGCGGGCGTCGTGGTGGTCTCCGAAGACCCCAGCTATTTCACGAGCGATTTTTATAACAACGCGGCGATTGGCCGTGAAGGCGTGATCGCGGTGATCTCCGACAACGGCGCCGTGCTCGCGCGCCGCACCGGCACCGCCGACACCGCGAGCGGCGCCTTCTCCGCAAGCGGCTCCTATCCGACCTCGGAGCATGTGTCGGGCACCTACGTCGATTCGATCGACAACGTCACGCGCATCGTGTCGTACCGGCATATCGACGGCTATCCGCTCGGTGTGCTGGTGGGCTTGTCGCAAGCGGAAGAATTCGCCGACTACAACCACACGCGCAACGTCTATCTGCTGATGGCGGGCTTCATCTCGCTCGCCATGCTGAGCTTCTTTGCCGTGGCGACCGGCCTGATCGGCAAGCTGCTCGGCCGCGAGCGCGAGATGACTCACCTCGTCGAATACGATCTGCTCACCGGCTTGCGCAATCGCTACGCGACGCTGCAAAGCCTGCGGCACGACGTCGCGCAGCCGGCCAATCTCGGCCACCTCGCGATTCTCTTTATCGACCTCGACAACTTCAAGACCGTCAACGACACGCTCGGCCACAACGCCGGCGACATCGTGCTGCAAATGACAGCCTCGCGGCTCGCCGCCGCGGTGGCCGACGGCGGCGCGTTGAGCCGCATCGGCGGCGACGAGTTCGTCGTCGTGATCAAGGGCGAGGACGTCGAGAAGCGCGCCGTCAAGCTGGCCGAAGCCGCTGCCGAAGCGTTCGACAAACCGTTCGAAGTTCGCGGCAGTTCGTTCGTGCTGCATGCGAGCATCGGCATCGCGCTCTACTCGGTGGCCAACGAAAGCGAGATCGACCTGCTGAAAAAAGCGGACCTCGCCATGTACAGCGCGAAAGACGCGGGCAAGAACTGCTATCAGTTCTACTCACCGCAACTGTCGCATCGCGCCGATCATCTGATGAAGTGGGAGCAGCAATTGCGCGTGGCGCTCGCTGAAGGGCAACTGTTCCTCGCCTATCAGCCGAAGATCGATCTGACGCGCCGCTGCATCACCGGCTTCGAGGCGCTGGTGCGCTGGAACCATCCGCAGCACGGCTTGATTCCGGCCAACGAGTTCATTCCGGTTGCCGAATCGACCGGCCTCATCGTGCCGATCGGCGACTTCGTGATCGAAACCGCCTGCCGTCAACTGGCGCTGTGGCAGCAACAGGGCTACGACACGCTGTCGCTCGCGGTGAACATTTCGGCGGTGCAATTCTGGCGCGGCGACCTGTACGAAACCATCTCGCACGCCATCGAAGAAAGCGGCATTTCCGCGCGCCGCCTCGAACTTGAAATCACCGAAACGGCGATGATGGAATATCCGGAGCTCGTCTCGGAGAAGATCTTCGCGTTGAAGCGCCTCGGCGTACGCATCGCGCTCGACGATTTCGGCACCGGCTACTCGTCGCTGTCGTACCTGAACCGTTTTTCGGTGGACACGCTGAAAGTGGACCGTTCGTTCATCCAGGCAATTCCAGGCGACCGCAGCGTCTGCGTGATGGTCACCGCGATCGTCAACCTGGCGCGCTCGCTCGGACTCACGGTGGTGGTCGAAGGTACGGAGACCGAAGAGCAGATTGCCTGGCTCGCCGCGCTCGGCCATATCGAGGCGCAGGGATTCCTGTTCTCGCGTCCCGTGCCGGTGGACGCGATTCCGGCGCTGCTCGAGCGCTTCGGCGTCTGCGGGTTAACCGTGCCGGCCCGGCGCGCCGGGAACGAAGCCGACAGCGCCACCAGCGTGTCCAGCACCGGCACCTGAACGCCAAGGGCCACACGGGTCGTCGCCGGTGATCTACCCGCGACGCCGCAAACCCGCTACATTCTCGCTGTACTGGTCACAGCGCGATGCCGCTGCCGGCCGCGTCGAATCACCAAGAAGATCTCACAGGACGGCGCCCGCGTGCCGGGCGCTTGCGGCGCCATGCAGACGACCACGAGCCAGGATGCTGCCAGACGAGGGGAACGGGAACCGCTATGGACGCTGTTCCGGGTCGTGTTCGGCCTGTCGGCGTTGTCATGGGGCGGCCTCGCCCTCATGGCGCAACTCGAAAATCATTACGTCGAGCGCAAAGGCCGCCTCTCGCGCGTCGCCTTCTCCGATCTGATCGCGCTCGCCTGGATGGTGCCCGGTCCGGTGGGCTGCAATGTCGCCGTGCAATTGGGGCATGCGCTGCGCGGACGCGCCGGCGCGTGGATCGCGGGCATTGCCAGCGTACTGCCCTTCTTCATGCTGATGACGCTGTTCGCGATCTTCTACCGCACGCCGCTCGTGCGCGCCGCCGCCTCGCAAACCTTGCTCAATCACTTCAGCGTCGTGCTGGCCACGCTGATCGCGATCACCTGGTACAAGCAGACGCGCGCGCTGGTGCGCGGCAAGCTCGAATGGCTCGCGACGGTGCTCGGTTGCGTCGCGCTCTTCTATGCGCACAGTCCGGCGGCGTATGTCCTCATGCTGGGCGCGGCCTTCGGCACCGGCTGGCTGGTGAGCCCGGTTCGCAACGCGCCTCTTGTCGTCTCGTTGGCGCGTGGCGACTGGCAGATGCTGACCGCCCTGTGCGGATTCCTCGTGTTGTTCGCGCTGCCGCTGCCGCATCGCTATGACCTGGCGTTGTTGTGGCCGCGGCTCGCCGGCGCCGGCATGACCCTGTTCGGCGGTGGCTTCTCGGCGTTGCCGGTGCTCAAGACGCTGTTTGTCACGCCGGCGATCGGCGTCTCCGATAACGACTTCACACTGGCTTTCTCGTTGTCGCCGTTATCGCCCGGGCCGCTGCTGAACGTGGTGCCGTTCTTCGGCTATCTGGTGGATGGCTGGGTGGGTGCGCTGATTGCCACGCTCGCGCTATTCGTGCCGTCGGGCTGCCTCGTCGTGCTTGCGCAACGGCATCTGCATCAGTTGAAGGCCAATCCGCGATTCGAACACGGCATGCGGATGCTGCGCGCGGTCACTACCGCGTTTCTCGCGGTGGCCGTGCTTCGCATTGCCGGGCATGTGCCGTTCAGCCCGGTTTATCTGATGACCGCGCTGTTCTCCGGCATGTGCTTCGCGAAGCTGAAGGTGCCGGTGTACGTGGTGTACGGGACAGTGGCGGCGGTGTGCGGGTTGTGGCTCGCGTACGGCGCGCTGATTTAGACGGCGGTGTGCGCCGGGGTACAGGACCGTAGCGGCGGTGTGCGGGCTGTGGCTCGCGTATGGCGAGCTGATATAGACGGCGGCGTGTGCGGAGAAGACCGTGCTTGATGCCCGCTAGCCGCGCGGCGGTGTCGCTGCGCGCCTGGCGGATTTCAATTAGCGTAGCGGGTTCAGAAGCCGCGCGAGAGCACCGCAACGCCGATCGTCACCACGCCGAGCACGATATTGATCAGCACCAGACGACGGATCGTGCCGACGGCCCGCGCGCCATCCGGCCATTTTTGCGCCTGCACCGCGCGACGGATGCGCGGGAACACGGCAAACCGGATGTGCCCGAAGATCAGCATCATCACGATGCCGAGACCGGCCATGGCATGCAGCGGCCAGGTGGCATGGCCGCCGCCGAATTGCATGAGCAGAAATCCGCCGGTGAGGAGAATCACCAGCACTGACGCGGCGACCCAATTGAAGAAGCGGCCGAACACCGATTCCCACAACGGCAAGCGTAATTGAGGCGAGAGATCGGCAATCGCCGGACGCAGACAGAAATGGGCGAACACCATTCCACCTACCCACACCGCAACCGCGAGCAGATGTAGAAAGAGCGCGAGTTCGATAGCCTTGTTCATGTTGTTTTCCTCTCCCGACGACGCCACACCGCTTGTGCAGAGTGCTATTAGCAGCGGCTATTGAATGAAATGCGCTCAAACCCGGCGCCTCGCGCCAGGCCCCCGGGCGAAGGCAATCCCCCAAGGGGACTTTCTACGGGGCGGAAAACGCGCGACGACCCGGCGTTTTCTTGAGAGCCCATTCGACCACGCAGTCCGCACGCAGTTCCGTTGCACTCGTGGCTTTCACGTCGTGTTGTAGTTGTTATCGCAGCATGCCCACCGCAACGGCCAGGCTGCGCCCCGATTTGATACTGCGCACGACAAGCGCCTCGCATGCTAGCAGACGCTCGCCGTGTTCCTTCGTCAAGCTTTGTTAAACGGCCAGCACCGGACGCATGCCTTCGAGCTTCATTTTGCTCTCGGGCGTGCGGCCCTTGCGCGCCCGCTTGCCGATATGCGGCGCGAGCGCCGCGCCGCTCACCTTTTCTTCATCCACGCGGCCGCCACGGCGCGTGCCGATCAACACGACACCCGCGTTGTTGATGGCGAGCGCCTGCGCGAGCGTTTCATTGTCGTCGAGCGCCATCAAGGTGACGCCGCGACCGCCGCCGGAGAGCGTCTTCATCTCGTCAAGGCCGAACACCAGCAGGCGCCCGCCCGAGGAAAGACACGCAATGTGCGTCGCATCCGGCAGCATCGGCATCGGCGCGAGCGGCGCGGCGCCCGCGTCGATCGTCATGAACGACTTGCCGGCCTTCACGCGGCTCACCATGTCGCCGACCTTGGCGATGAAGCCGAAGCCGTTGCTCGAAGCGAGCAGCAACGCCTGATCCGCGGACGCCGCGTAGTAATGCATCAGATGGCTGCCCGACTCCAGTTCGATCAGCGACGTGACCGGCACGCCGTCACCACGGCCGCCCGGCAACGTGGCGACCGCAACCGAATAGACGCGGCCGTTGCTGCCCCACGCGACTAGCGTGTCCGGCGTGCGGCACTGGAAGGCCGCGTACAGCCCGTCGCCGGCCTTGAAGGTAAAGCCCGCCGCGTCGAGCCCGTGGCCCTTCAGCGCGCGCACCCAGCCCTTCTGCGACACCACCACCGTGACCGGTTCGTCGACCACGCGCGCTTCGAACGTTGCGCGCTTTTCCTGCTGGATGAGCGTGCGGCGCTCGTCGCCGTACTGCTTGGCGTCGCCCTCGATTTCCTTGATGAGCAGGCGCTTCATTGCCGATTCGCTGCCGAGCAGTTCTTCCAGCTTGGCCTTCTCGTCGCGCAGTTCTGCCAGCTCCTTCTCGATCTTGATCTTCTCGAGCCGCGCCAACTGACGCAGGCGGATTTCAAGAATGTCTTCGGCCTGGCGATCGGACAAGCCGAACGCGGCCATCAACGCGACCTTCGGCTCGTCCGACTCGCGAATGATGCGGATGACTTCGTCGATATTCAAAAAGACGATCATCCGGCCTTCGAGGATGTGAATCCGGTCGTCGACCTTCGTCAAACGATGACGCGTGCGGCGCGTCACCGTAGCGAAACGGAACGCGATCCACTCATGCAGGATTTCGCTCAAGCCTTTCTGACGCGGCCGGCCGTCGCCGCCGACCATGACCATATTGAGCGACGCGTTCGATTCGAGGCTCGTATGCGCGAGCAGCGTGTTGACGAAATCCGTCTGGTCGATGCGGCTCGACTTCGGTTCGAACACGAGGCGCACGGGTGCGTCCCGGCCGGACTCGTCACGCACGGCATCGAGCAGCGCCAGCATGGTCTGCTTGGTTTGCAGCTGTTCGGGGGTGAGCGCCTTCTTGCCGAGCTTGATCTTCGGGTTGGTCTGCTCTTCGATTTCTTCGAGCACTTTCTGCGCGGCGGTATTCGGCGGCAATTCGGTGATCACCAGTTGCCACTGGCCGCGCGCGAGTTCTTCGATCTTCCAGCGCGCCCGCACCTTCAGGCTGCCGCGGCCGCTTTCGTACGCGGCGGAAATCTCGGCGTCGCTTGATATGATCTGACCGCCGCCCGGGAAATCTGGCCCGGCGATGTGCTGCATCAATTCCGCGTGCGAAATCTTCGGATTGCGGATCATCGCAACCGTTGCAGCCGCCACCTCGCGCAGATTGTGCGACGGAATTTCCGTGGCCAAACCCACCGCGATGCCCGACGCGCCGTTCAGCAACACGAACGGCAAGCGGGCCGGCAACAGCCTCGGCTCCTCGGACGAGCCGTCGTAGTTAGGCATGAAGTCGACCGTGCCCTGATTGATCTCGTCGAGCAGCAGTTTCGAGATCGGCGTGAGGCGCGCTTCGGTGTACCGCATGGCCGCCGCGCCGTCGCCGTCGCGCGAACCGAAATTGCCCTGACCGTCGATCAGCGGATAGCGCATCGAGAAGTCTTGCGCGAGGCGCACCAGCGCGTCGTACGCGGACTGGTCGCCGTGCGGGTGATACTTGCCGAGCACGTCGCCGACCACGCGCGCCGACTTGACCGGCTTCGCGTTGTCGGAGAGGCCCATGTCGTTCATCGCGAACAGGATGCGGCGCTGAACCGGCTTTTGCCCGTCGCACACATCCGGCAGCGCGCGGCCCTTGACCACGCTCACCGCATAGTCGAGGTACGCGCGTTCCGCGTAATTGCCGAGCGTGAGAAAGTCGCCTTCCGGGGGCGGCGGCTCGGTGAAAAGGTCGAGAGTGTTATCGTCGTCCATCTAGATTCCGTATCCGTGTTTGGCGTGAAGTTTTGGTGCGGAGTGAGTGCACTTTAAAAAGCGCTCAGATATCCGCTTCCACTTCGTTGCCCTTTTCTTCCAGCCAGCTACGCCGCGACGCCGCTTCGCCCTTGCCCATCAACATGGTCATGCGCGCGACCGTGGCGTCGTAGTCGAGTTCGCCGAGCGCCACGGGCGTCAGACGGCGGGTGTCGGGGTTCATGGTGGTGTCCCACAACTGCTCCGCGCTCATTTCACCGAGACCCTTGAAGCGGCTGATGGACCACTGCGTGTCGCGCACGCCGTCCTTGCGCAGCTTGTCGAGAATCGCTTCGAGTTCGCCTTCGTCGAGCGCATACAGCTTTTGCGCGGGCTTCTTGCCCCGCGCGGGAGCGTCGACCCGGAACAGCGGCGGGCGCGCCACGCACACGTGACCACGCTCTATCAGCTGCGGGAAATGCTTGAAGAACAGCGTGAGCAGCAGCACCTGGATGTGCGAACCGTCCACGTCAGCGTCCGACAGAATGCAGATCTTGCCGTAGCGCAGATTCGACAGATCGACCTTGTCGTCCGGGCTATGCGGATCGACGCCGATCGCCACCGAAATGTCGTGCACTTCGTTATTGGCGAACAGCCGGTCGCGCTCGGTTTCCCACGTATTCAGCACCTTGCCGCGCAGCGGCAGGATGGCTTGATATTCCTTGTCGCGGCCCATCTTCGCGGAACCGCCCGCGGAGTCGCCCTCGACGAGAAACAGTTCGTTGCGGCCGATTTCCGTCGATTCGCAATCGGTCAGCTTGCCCGGCAACACGGCGACGCCCGAGCTCTTGCGCTTCTCGACCTTCTGCCCGGCACGTGTGCGCGCCTGCGCCTGCTTGATGACGAGGTCCGCGAGTTTCTTGCCGTGCTCGACGTGCTGGTTCAGCCACAACTCCAGTGCCGGCCGCGCGAACGACGACACCAGCTTGACCGCGTCGCGGCTATTCAGGCGTTCTTTGATCTGCCCTTGGAATTGCGGATCGAGCACCTTCGCCGACAGCACGAACGACACGCGCGCGAACACGTCTTCAGCGAGCAGCTTGACGCCCTTCGGCTGCAGGTTATGCAACTCGACGAAGCTCTTCACCGCCTGGAACAGACCGTCGCGCAAGCCGGATTCATGCGTGCCGCCCGCGGGCGTCGGAATCAGGTTGACGTACGACTCGCGCATGAGCGGGCCTTCTTCGCTCCACGCGACGACCCACGAGGCGCCCTCGCCCTCCGCGAAAGTCTCCTCGCTCGCGCGCGAGTTCTCGACATAACGTTCGCCCTCGAACAGCGGAATCAGCAGATCGCTGCCGTTCATGCCTTCGAGCAGATAGCCGCGCAGACCGTCTTCGTATTTCCAGCTTTGCTGTTCGCCGGTTTTCTCGTTGATCAGCGTGACTTCCACGCCCGGCAACAGCACCGCTTTCGAACGCAGCAGACGCTGCAATTCGCCGAGCGGCAGGTTCGGCGAATCGAAGTACTTCGGATTGGCCCACGCGGTGACGCGCGTGCCGGATTTCTTGTCGCCCTTCGCCGCGGGGCGCACTTCGAGTTCCTTGGCGACGTCGCCATTGGCGAAACTCAGTTCGGCGATCTTGCCCTCGCGCCATACGGTCACGTCGAGGCGCGTGGACAGCGCATTGGTGACGGACACGCCGACGCCGTGCAAGCCGCCCGAGAACGTGTACGCGCCGCCGGCGGCCTTGTCGAACTTGCCGCCCGCATGCAGGCGCGTGAACACGATTTCGACGACCGGCACGCCTTCTTCCGGATGCAGGCCGAATGGAATGCCGCGGCCGTCGTCTTCGACCGAGACCGAATGGTCGGCGTGCAGCGTGACCGTGATTTGCCGGCCGTAGCCGCCGAGGGCCTCGTCCGACGCGTTGTCGATAACTTCCTGAATGATGTGCAGCGGATTCTCGGTGCGGGTGTACATGCCGGGCCGTTGCTTGACCGGCTCCAGACCCTTCAACACCTTGATCGACGCTTCGCTATACGCGGCGTTTGGCTTTTTCGTAGACATGGTTGACTCGGATGCGTCGGTTCATCGTTGTCCACAGGAGCTGTGGACAGGTCCGTGGACAATGCGTTGAGTTTTCAAAAAAAGCGAAACGAAACAATGAGGTTAGGTGGGGTGCCCGTGGTGCGGGCAAGCTGTTTTGTCGCCTGGCTTCCGGTTGACGCGCTCGACGGCCGCTCGAAGCCGGCCCTCAGGCCGGGCAACGTCGACGCGGGTGCGAACGCCGGGGAAGCCTGTTCGCGGGGTATTTTACTGATTTCGATCCGGGCGGCAATTCGCGACACGCGGGAATAGCCGTCTGGATAAGGGGTGGCGGTGACGCCGCGCAGTCCCGCCTCGCCCCCACACGTCACTTGCGCCGGTTCTCCAGCTCGTCCCAGCGCTCGAGCGCGATCAGCAGTTCTTCGTCGATCGCGGCGTAGCGTTCGGTCAGGCGCGTGCCTTCCTGCGCATCTTTGGCGAATACGGAACCGTCTTCGAGTTGCGCGCCGATCGTTTTCTGCTCCGCTTCAAGCGCGGCGATCTTCTGCGGCAGCGCCTCCAGTTCGCGCTGCTCCTTGAACGACAGCTTCGCTGCACGTTGCGTATTACGGCCCGCGGAACTGTCTTTGGCCGGCGCCGCGTCTTTACCCGCTTCCTTGCCGGCTTCTTTCTGCGCCTCCAGCGCCATCTGCTGCGAGCGATCGCGCTGGATCTGCCAGTCGGTAAAGCCGCCGACGTACTCACGCCACTTGCCGCCGCCTTCCGAGGCGATCACCGAGGTCGCGACGTTGTCGAGGAACGCGCGATCGTGGCTGACGAGCAGCACCGTGCCGTCGTATTCCGTGAGCAGTTCTTCGAGCAGTTCGAGCGTGGGAATATCGAGGTCGTTGGTCGGTTCGTCCAGCACCAGCACGTTGGCCGGGCGCGCGAACAGACGCGCGAGCAGCAGGCGATTACGCTCGCCGCCCGACAGCGACTTGACCGGCGAACGCGCGCGCTCCGGCGCGAACAGGAAGTCGCCCAGATAGCTCATGACGTGCTTCTTCTGGCCGTTGACTTCGACCCACTCGCTGCCCGGGCTGATGGTATCGGCGAGGCTCTTTTCCAGATCGAGCTGCGCGCGCATCTGGTCGAAATACGCAACCTGCAGATTCGTGCCGATGCGCACCGTGCCTTCGTCCGGAGCCAGTTCACCGAGGATTATCTTGAGCAGCGTGGTCTTGCCCGCGCCGTTCGGGCCGACAAAGCCGATCTTGTCGCCGCGCATGACCGTGGCGGTGAAGTTGTCGACCACCGTGCGCGAACCGTAGCGTTTGGTCACGTCGGTCAACTCGGCGACGATCTTGCCGGACTTCTCGCCCTGGCCGACGTCGAGTTTGACGTTGCCCTGCACGTTGCGGCGTTCCGCGCGCTGGTTGCGCATCTCCACGAGCCGCGCGATCCGGCCGACGCTGCGCGTGCGGCGCGCTTCGACGCCCTTGCGAATCCACACCTCTTCCTGCGCGAGCAGCTTGTCGAACTTGGCCGCTTCCACCTGTTCGACTTCGAGCTGCTGCGCCTTCCTCGTCTGGTAAGCGCTGAAATTGCCCGGATACGACAGCAAACGCCCGCGATCCAGCTCGACGATGCGCGTGGCGACGCGGTCGAGAAACGCGCGGTCGTGGGTAATGAAGAGCAGGCCCGCGCGCAGCGAGACCAGCAGGTCTTCGAGCCAGCGGATGCCGTCGAAATCGAGGTGGTTGGTCGGCTCGTCGAGCAGCAGCACATCGGGCTGCACAACCAGCGCGCGCGCCAGCGCGACGCGCTTTTGCATGCCGCCCGACAGCGAACCCACCCGCGCCTCGCCGTTCAGGCCGATCTGCTGCAGCGTGGTCGAAACCCGCGTGCTCCAGTTCCAGGCGTCCGAATGGTCCAGCGACGACTGCAGCGTGTTCATGCGCGCCATGAGCGTGTCGTGCTCGGCGCCTTCCGGCTCGTCGGCGAGCTGATTGGCGACCGCGTCGTATTCGTCCAGCAGCGCGCGAGCGTGCGTGAGGCCGGCGGCGACCGCGTCGAACACCGTGTCGTCCGTGTCGAACTCCGGCTCCTGCGGCACATAAACCGTGGTCAGATTCTGCTGGCGCGTGACGAGCCCGTCGTCAGGCTTGGTCAGATCGGCGACGATCTTCAGCAGCGACGACTTGCCCGCGCCATTGCGGCCGATCAGCCCGACGCGCTCGCCCGCTTCGAGAGAGAAATCCGCGTGATCGAGCAACGCGACGTGACCGAAGGCCAGTTGGGCTCCGGTAATGGTGTAAAGCGACATGGAGAATTGGAGAAGACAGCGATGAGTCGGAACTGCCCATTGTACCGGGCGCGCGGGCGGCTGCCTGTCTGCCGGAAGAGATAGGCCGAATGGCCGGCTTGCCAGACGCGAAAAAACCGCTGCATCGGGCGAAGAAGCCGGCTGGCATGGCCGGAGTGCGTTGGCGCGCGCCCGGCCGTCTCGTGCGGCGTCTTATTTCACGTGCACGGTGATGGTCTTGCTCAATTCCGGACCATACGAACGATGCGCGCCGTCGCCGAATTGCAGCGTCAACGTGTGGTCGCCTGGCGGCAGCGTCAGATCGGTCTCGGTCTGGCCCTTGCCGAAGTGCAGTGACTTATCGTTTGCCGGGATGACCTCGCCCTTGGGCAGCGGCTTGCCGTCCACCAGCAGATGATGGTGCCCCGTGCCTTCCGTCATCGTGCCGGCCGGCGCGATCTTCATGCCGTCGACGCCGAACACCACGTGGACGGGATTGCTGACCGTCGCGCCGTCCGCCGGTTGGACGAACGACACGCTTGCGGCCTGCGCCACGCCGGATACCGCGAGCAATCCGGCCAATACCGCACCAGCCAACCATGTGTTTTTAAGCATCGTTTTTTCTCCTTTTTTGGGAAACGAGAGTCGTGCGCGGGCCATGTCGGCGACGACGGCACGCTCAGTAACCTGAGGCCGATCGTCGCAATTCATGCCGGGCACCCCGGCGCGCCGGTCTAAAAGACCAGCTGCGGATCAGAGCATACACGGAGTGTGTGACGCGGTTCGTCCCGCGGTTCACCCTATGGGCTCGGGGTTGTCCCGGGCATTGGCGAGCGCTTTGCGGCGCTGCCGCATCGCTAGTTTTCTGCCGGATTGACAAATTCCGGTAATATTGCGAGTCGCCACCGCGCCCAAAAAAGGGGCAGACTGCGTGGATCATTGCATTGAATTGGAAAAGAGTACGTCGTGAGCGAAGTAATTGAAGTGACTGAATATAAGAGCTGGGTCTGCCTCATTTGCGGCTGGATCTACAACGAAGAAGAAGGCTTGCCCGAAGAAGGTATTGCGCCGGGCACGCGCTTCGCCGCGATTCCCGAAGACTGGCGCTGCCCACTGTGCGACGTGGGCAAGGCCGAATTCGCGGTGGTGGAGTTCTGAAGCGGGTTGACCGGATTGTTCGCGCGCGGCGGTAGTCCGCTGCGCAAGGAAGCCGGCGGTTCGCGCGGCCCAGCAGGTTAAACCTGCTGGGCCGCTTGCTTTATGGGACGGCGCCGTAGCGCTGTTGCTGCTCTCCTCGCTCCCGGACGGGTTTGATATACTCTGCGCTCGCTGGCGAACCTGAACTCGTCCGATCCTCGCGGACCTTGTCCGGTTGCGGGATTGCGGTGATCATTCCGGTTTGGTCCTCTCCCTGTAGTTCAATGGATAGAACAAGTGCCTCCTAAGCGCTAGATACAGGTTCGATTCCTGTCAGGGGGACCAAGTAGCTTCCCAGCATCTCCCAAGTTTGACCAGAAAAGCCCCGTATGCCTTGCGCTGCGGGGCTTTTTACTGCCATCATTGCCCACGCTTGCCCAACACAAGCCAGATTCGTTGGGGGTATCGGTGGGGATATCGCCGAATACCCCCAAATTCGATACCCCCAACATCATGCCCAAGCAAATCGCGCCTCTGAGCGAGCTTCAAGTCCGTAAAGCCAAGCCGGCCGAACAGCCCTATCGCCTCGCCGACGGCAAGGGGCTCTATCTCCAGGTGATGCCCAACGGGTCAAAATACTGGCGCATGAAGTACCGTTTTGACGGGAAGGAAAAGCTCGCATCATTCGGCGTCTACCCGGAAGTGTCCTTGGCCGACGCGCGGAAGGCTTGTCTTGCCGCACGCCAGATCTTGAAGGCCGGAACCGACCCATCCGAACAAAAAAAGGAAGTGAAGCGCGCCCGCGCGCTCGAAGCCGTTTCCTCGTTCGAAGCTGTCGCCCGCGAATGGTTCGAGTCGCAGAAAGCTGGCTGGACGGAAGTTTACGCCAGCAAAGTGATCAACTCCCTAGAAGTCGACGCCTTCCCGAAGATCGGAGCCAAGCCGATCGGAGACATCGAGGCGCCGCACATGCTGGAGATCGTGCGCGCGATCGAGGCCCGCGGCGTACGCGAGACCGCCAAGCGGGTACTTCAGCGATCTCGCGCCGTTTTCCAGTACGGCATCATGACCGGCCGATGCTCGCGCAACCCGGCTGCGGACATCGACGCCGAGACCGTGCTGAAGAAAGGCGCCGGCGTCAAACACATGGCCCGGGTGAAGCCGGTGGAAATCCCGCAACTAATGAAAGACATCGCCGCCTACTCTGGCGATCACGTGACGCAACTCGCGCTTCGATTTATGGCGCTGACGTTCGTGCGCACAACTGAAATGATCAACGCCGAGTGGACAGAGATCGACGAGAAGGCTCGCGAATGGCGGATTCCAGCCGAGCGCATGAAGATGCGGGATCCGCACATCGTGCCGCTGTCGCGGCAGGCCCTAGAGATAATCGACGAGCTGAAGAAGTTGAACGGCGCTGAGAGGCACCTTTTCTATAGCGTGCAAGGACGGAAGCCGATCTCGAACAACACGATGCTCTTCGCTCTGTACCGCATGGGATACAAATCCCGGATGACCGGCCACGGCTTTCGCGGGCTAGCGGCAACCGTCTTGCGCGAACTCGGCTACAGCCGCGACGTCGTAGATCGGCAGCTCGCGCATGCTGAGCGAAACCAGGTCACGGCGGCCTACGTCCACGCCGAGTATCTACCCGAGCGCCGCAAGATGATGCAGCAATGGGCGGACTACCTTAATGCCAGTTATGAAGCCCGATAACGCCTTCAAAAGCATTGGTACGGACGCTCAAAGACCCGAACGTCCGGCACATGCCTAGACTGAATGCGATTGCAAACGGGGTTTAGTCGGACGCTTTAGCATCTTCGAAAGATACCCGCTGTTGTTGGCGGATCGTGTGTATTGCATGGTGGACTATGCCTGCGCGCGTTCTGCTCCCAATGTCGAGTAGAACTTTTTCTTCAATGAGGCCCGCGCGGTACACGTCCTGCACATCGTCCCAGCTAGATTCAGTCAATGAAGGCACATGAGCAAACTGCGCATTACCGTCGAGACCAAGCCGGCTTACGATCTGGCCGGACAGTTCATCACAGGCGCGTATCTTGGTAATTTCAAAAAGAAAACCGATTCCCGTTCTGCCACGGTCTAAAGCGGCGTGATGTTGAGGGACGTGCGAGCGGCGACCTGTTGCGCCATTGATATCTTTTGTAGAGAAGATGAAGAATTCACCGAAATACATCGGAAATCCGCGTCCGCGGTAGTCGCCCGCAGATATAGCCACGAAAACTTCGCCCAAGGCCGGGAAGTATGGCGTAGCGAGCTTATACAGCTTTGAAATATCGTCCTGCATATAGTCTCCTTTTTTGGAGACCCTAATATACATGGATTGCATTCGGCAGCAGCGCGGCAATGACACGCTCGATGGCGTGATCGAACACGTTTGGGACAGGCAGGATCGGCTTTCCAATGCGTGTTAAAAGGCCCGCGTGCTGCCACCCGGGCGGCACATCGGGGACTAGGTCGTTTCCGTTCTTGAAAAGATGCGTCGGCACATTGGTGAGTAGCGTACGGACGGCAATGCCAGGACTGACGCGCGGAGGCTCGAAAGCGTACACCGCCGCCGGTGGATTGCCGCTGACTGTCATGGCTGCCGCGGCGAGCAGGGCGATAGCGGCGCCCAGAGAGTGGCCAATGAGCGTCACTGGCTGTCCCGCAACGGCAGCCAGCACCGGCAGGGAGATAGCCTCCCACGCCTGCTGGAAGCCGCGGTGGACATCTCCCACACCGGCAACCGATACCGGCAGCGCATTTAGATCCGTGAGCCAGCAGTCGAGGTTGTCGGTGCCAGGGAATGCAATGCAAAGACCGGCCGCAGTCTGCCGGATGATGGCGCGCGAGGCGCTATCTGCTTCACCAATATCCGGCTTGGCTGAATAGGCCTCCTGCGCCAGCAGCGCAAAATCGCGCGCGTTCATTACTTGCTCGCGGCTGCCGTGGTCGACGCGGGCGCGACCGTCGTAATGAGCTGGTCGATCAACGCCTGAACCATCGGACCGAACGTCGCGAGGCCGAGCAGGATCGCCGGCTGATTCGGGATCGCGGGAACCGCCTGGACGATCGTGATTGCTGCAGGCAGTAGCGAATCGTGGAACGCTTTCAGATCAGCGACGTTAAGTTGCGATCCTGCCTTGCAGATCGCCTCGTTTGCCGGGAGGATCGTCTTGTTGATTACATCCTGCTGTTCGGTATTCAGAAGCGGAGACTGGCCGAGGATGGTCAGATCGCCGTTGACGATCGTGCAGCCTGTCTGGAATCGCTCCTGCACGGTGGGAAGCGAATGGCAGCCGGCGAAGAAAGCGAGCGCGGCAATGCCTGCCGCAAGCAGCATACGTTTCATGACGATTCCTTGGGTGGGTTACTTCGAAGAAACTTCGGGGGACTTGTTGAGGCGTGCGCCGACCAGATTGCAGATTGCATGCGCCGCGGTCAGCAGCAATGCGGCAACGACACCAGGGACGGCAGCCGGCATCGGTTGGTGAAATCCAGTGAGAGCCCACGAGACGAGCGGCTCAAGCGTGGCGACGGTGATCGTGGCCGCGCCGGTGGCATACGGGGAAACCTGATTCATTGCACGGCCTCCAGTTCGGGTTGAACTTCCCCCGACGCGCTCTCCTGCGAGAAGTCAGCGCCCAAGGTGAATAGCGCGCGCTCGGCATTGCGCCGACGCAGCAGCCCGGCAATATGCTTGCCCCCCGACATATCCCACTTCTCGAATTCGTCGATCGCGCCCTGCACGTCGTTGTCGTTGAATTTGGCGAGCAGAGTCGACGTTCTGAATGCTGTGATCCCAACGTTGAAGGTGAAATCCACAAGCGCGTCGAACTCGTCCTGTGTGACGCCGGGCTTCACGTACAGATTCACCGCGTTAGCTGCATCGGCAACATCGGACAGGAGCCATTGGTCGGCCTCTTCCTGAGTGCAGACCATTCCGGGATGGACGCCTAACGTGTGACCGTAGCCGATCGTCCAGACGCCCTTCGAGTCCTGATAGGCAGAGTCCCGAAAGCCTTCGAAATACTCCGTGAGCGCCATTCCATCTTTCGAGTACTGCATCATTCCTCCTTCGAGGTGAGTGTTTTCAGGAGACGTTCATCCCCTTCCTTGAGCGTGCGCAGAAGCGCCGCATGGTCGGCCAGCATGTCGCGCTGGGCCTCAGCGATAGAGAGCAGCGCCGAAAGCATTTGCCCTTGAGAATCGACCGTCTGCCGCTGAAGCTCAGCGGATTCCTCGGCGACCATCATCAGGACTGCGCTGGCCGTTGAGGCTTCGATTGAGAGAACAAGGTTCGTGGCGCCGAAGTCTGCATCGGTGCCGAGCAGGAAATGCAGCGCGAGCGATGTGCCGATGAAGATGCACAGCAGGATCAGGAAATTTCGCGGCTTCCTGACCGTCATGTAGAGGCGCAGAAGGCTAGGCATGATGCGATACCCAAGCGATTTGAAAAATGCCGATGGCGACTTCCGCGGCGAACAGACCCAGCATCAGCCAATTGACGAACCGCGAATGCCGCGACTCTTTCGCCTCGGCGTGCTCCTCGTGCTTTCCTTCAAGGTCGTCGACGCGCGTGCTCAGATGAGCAATCTGATCGGCTACCAGCTCGAAGCGCTGATCGATCAGTTCGTCATCCATGGCTCTTGACGAACAGGGAAATGATTTCGACGACCATCAGACCGCCCGCAAAAATGGCTGCCCACTTGGCCGGGATAGCGTTGAGCGCATCCGTCATCCGCTGCCCGAACTTCTCCGATATGTCGACGCGCAGCTTATTGATATCGTCTTTCGTCGCAACGGTCGCGATGGCCGACCGTAACTCTGAGACTGTTTCGTCGAGCTTCGCGAGATGCTGATCGTGCCGCGCGATATCTTCGTCGTGCGCGCGCACCCGCTCGCGCAATTCCACAATTGCGGTCATATGCTCATCCATGAAAGCCCCGTTATTAATTGGAAGGAAGGATGGTGATGCTGTCGGTCTGGCCGGGACGGAGAATGTTTCCAACTGCGCCGCCCCAGGTTGTGCTGCTGGTCTTCGGCATTACGCAACTGAGACCAGTCGTGTTGTTGATTGCCTTGATATTTCCCGACCAGTTCGGCGCGACGCTGAAAAAGAGATTGCTGTCGTTGGAAGCGTCGCCATTCATTGAAGAAAGCTGCCCGCCGAAAAATGGTGCATTTGAAAAGAAGATGGTGTAAGTAGCGCCACTGCTGGCCGGCAGACTGCCATCAAATCTTCCTGTCTTGCTGTAGAAGTCGCTGAAGCTAACCGGGAATCCCGCTTTACCGATGAGCGTCAACAACCATGCGTGATTGATCGAGATCGGCAGGGCAAGACCGACCTCGTTTGCGATCTGCGATAGAGAGATCGCACCACTGGCCGGAAGCGTCATTTGCCAGGCTCCAGCAATGCGCGCAGCCTGACGACCTCTTTTGCCAGCTCGACGCATGCAGCGAGTGCGGCTTGACCATAGGCGACGGACAAAATCCCTTTGTCGCTCTCGATTACAGCTTCAGGAAGAAGCGTCTGCAGCGATTGCGCGCCCACGCCGACATGGCGCTCTTCGGTATCGACCCGGGTATAGGTGCCGCTGCGCACCACGGCGAGCCGGTCGACGAAATCATCCGCCAGCCCCACCCAATCTGATTTCAGGCGCTCATCGGAATTTGCCGTGATGTTGCCGGCCGCCGTGATGTTGCCACCGGCAGAGATATTGGCCGCGGTAGTGAAGTTGCCGGAATTGTCGGTTACCCATCGCGTCGCCGACGAATTCTCATCGAAGAGGCCAAATTGAGTGCCATCGGTCGAAATGAAAAAGTGCAGCCCCCGATTCGAGTTCTGCATCCGGATCTGCGGTTGCGACGTGTAAGCGGGGCCGCCAACCAGAAGGTTACCGCCGGCGAGTGTCAGAATCCCAAGAGAAGACCGGAACGGGTTCAGAATGCCGACGTCGACTTCTGACAAACCGCTATCGAGCGATGCCGCGTCGAGCGCAACCGTCACCGTCGTCAAGGACGTGAAAACCGATGCCGTGATAGTCCCGTAGGTGACGCCTGCAGTCACGAATACCTTAACGCGACGCCCGACCGAGAATATTGAAGTCTGGTTGCCGGCCACGGTGAATTGCGCGCCGTTGACATACGTCGGCGTAAGCCCGTAATTGATCCATTCGGGACCGGCGAACCATGCCGCGACGTCAGCCATCATCTGACGCGCCGAATCATTGACCGTGCTCGGCGGCTGACCTTCAGCCCAATCGATCGCACCGGCGCTCGCGTTGTTGGCCGGCGTCGTTGACCATTGCCAAAGTGCCATTTCAGTTCACCTATAATGAAAAACCCCGCACGGGGCGGGGTCGGAGGTTTGCATGCACGACGTGCTAATGCTTGGCTTGACGAAGCTCGGTATCGCCTGTCTTTTAGGGGTTGTTGCCGGCATCCGTGATGCCACCAAGAAGCCCGCTCAGGACGGCTGGACGACCGTAGTTGATGAGTCCGCGCACAAGCGCGCCTGGAACTGGCTGCGCGGGCGCGGCAGCACGCGCATCGAGATAAGGAAGTAGTAGTTGCGGATCGGTGAGATAGCTTCCAAGGTGGTTCTGCAATCTCTCCCCCACCGCCTGCCCGAGCCGACTCCCTCCAGCGAAGATGCCTCCAGCGGCAAGCGGATGCCCGGTCAGAATTGCAGCTCCAGCAGCTGCGGTCTTCCCTAAACCGGTTGCGCCATTGAAAGATGGTCCAAACAGATTGCGGGCTAGCCAGCCATTGGCAGCTACGTTGTATGCAGTGTCGGACCCAGGCGAGCGGATCGAACTTGAAACCATCTCGCGTTGAAGATCTGATTGAATGCCCGTCAACGCCGCTTGCGCAGCAGGGTCAATTCCGAACTGCGCCACTGAAGGATCTCCGCGTAGCGCCTGAGCAAATCTTCCCTTGAACGCCGGAAAAGTGATGTTCGGCACGTTGGCGCCGTTCGGCGAAAGCAACGACAGGTCACCCGATAATCTCTGTCCCGCTGTCATTGTGTTGACAGGCGGCGAATTGGCAGCGTAAGCAGCACGCCCCTGCGCATAGTCCGGTGACGCGTTGTCCAGCCAGTTGAGATAGTCATTCTGAGCAGAGTTGATCGCACGCCGCTCTTGTGGACCAAGACGCGTATTTTCGGCGGCGCTCGACTGCAGATCATCCATCCCCAACTTCATGTAATGAAGCACGTCGCCCGAAATCTGTGCTGGCTGGGCCGAGGTTGCAGGACGTGTAAGTATTTGATTGAAAAGTGGCTGGCCGTTAAACCCAGTTGCACCCGTCGGTACATTCGCGAACTGCGCAGGTCGAGCAGCAATAGCGGCCGTTAAACCATTGTTACCCTCATTTTGTGCGATCGTGATGCCGCGCTGCAACGCTTGCTGCATCGCGGGGCGTTGCATCAGCGTGTGGAGTGCAGGATCGACATCATAGATACCAGCGCGCGCAGCCTGATATGCCGGAGCGGCTGCTGCGTTGCGAGCCTGAATGGCTGCGTCAAGTGTCTGCGGCGTCCCCGCGATACTGTTGATGACTGACCAGCGAGCATCGTTGTTGGCAATTTGCCGGTTAAGCAATGAATTGCGGAAATCGGGCGACGAATTCGACAAGGCCTTTTCAGTCTGCACGAGATACGGATTGCCAGACACCTGAGCCGTGGTTGGTATCGATCCAGGAACAAATTGCTGCGCGGTGCGGATGTTCGATGCAACGCTCGCGGCGTCGACCGGTGACATGCCGGCTGTGAGTCCTTGCCCGACAAATCGACCGGGTTGAATCACTGGGCGCACGGTATTCAAAATGCTGTTGGTAAGTGCGCGCGTGCCAGACATCACTGGCGGCACGGCGCCACCCAATAGACCGCCTACGCCAGTCTGCTCTGCCTTCTGCGTCCAGTAATCATTGCCAGGGTCCTGGACTGGCATCATGGCGGCTCCGGCCGCTCCCTGAAGCGCGCCGACGCCAATCTTTCCGGCCAGCCCGAGGCCAGCAAATTCAGGGCCGAGCGCCATCGCCGGCGCGGTGCCTACCATATTGCCTGCCATCTGGCCGGCACCGGTTGCAATAGGATGTGCAACCTCATACGGCGCGGCGCCCTGCTGCGCGGCATTCAAACCGTAATTCGCATCGTTCGTGAGGTAGTTGCCGATCTTGTTCAGACCGATCGCGTTCGCGCCTTTGCCGGCCAGTTGCTCGACGCCCGACGCCACATTGCCTAGCCCTTTGCCAAAGCCAACCAGCGCCGACGACATGACGCCAGGTTGCCCGGCAGCGGTTTGAGGTGCCGCGGCTCCCGTGCCGCCCGCTGCCGGCGCTGGGACCGGCGCAGCGCCAACGTAGGCATCGAACGACTGGGATGCCGCCGCCGGCGCGCTCAGGTAATCGTCGAAGGCGCTCATTTCAGCAATCCATTGTTGAATGCCCACTCGAAATTCGGCCGCAGCGATGGATTGGCCTTCACCGCCGCCTGCACCGCCGCTCGCTGCGCGTCGCCCGAGAGAGTCAACGCCGGAACCATTGACGGCTTCACGTTCTGGTCAAACGCTGCCGACTGCTGGGTGTACGTCTTCTCGTTGCCCTGCTGATAGACCGGCGTCAGGAATTGCGTCTTGATGTGGCTGAGATCGAGGTTGTTGAGTTGCGTCGTCAGGCCGCCGACCATCGCGGTTTGCGGCTTGTCGTAGGTCGGCACCGCCTCATCGATCGTCGCGCGCGCCGCGTCCGTGCCACCCGAACCGAGCGCCTTGCCTTGCAGGGCGACATAGGTAGCATGCAGCTTCTGATACGTCGCCGCGTCGGGACTGATCTTCGTTCCAACGGAGGCCGGCAGCAGGCCGACAGCCGTACCTGTCGCGCCCTTGTTGTGGGCGAGATTGATCATCTCCGTCAGAGCCTCGCGCGACTGCTGATAGCTCGCATCCGAGTTCGACAGTGCACTGTACGAGTCGGCCATCTGCTTGCTCGGCGCGCCTTGCGATGCATTTGCGGCAGCAGTAGCACCTTGTGGTGGCTGTGCAGACATTGGCCCGCGCGCCGCGGCCGCCGCCGGAGATGCGCCGCCTTGCAATGCCCCGCGCCAACCCGGCGTCTCGGTGTCGAAAAGAGCCGGCAGAATTCGAGCTCGCGTCGACGGATCGGAGAGGTTGATCGGATCGTTCACCCCGACGCCGCTTGCGGCCGACATCGCGGCGGCTTTCTGCGCCGGATTGTTGTTTCCGTCGCCTGCTGGCGCCCAACGATTGGCGATGCCGGCGATAGTGTTGATGCCGTGCTTCGCGCCGTAGGCCGCCAGCGTCTGGTCGGCAGCATTGATGCCAGCCTGCGGCGTGTCGTAAGTCGCGAACTGACCATCAGCACCCTTGATGTTGCCGAAGTTGTTATTGCGGATGCCGACCGGCGCGGCCGAATTGCCGCCGGCCGCATCGGCGACGTTGGCCGTGTTCTGGTACACGAAGCCGCCGTTGCCGCCGTTGGCCGTCGGATCCCAGACCTGCTGCAGGTTGTATTGCGCTTTGCCGCCAGCCTGCGCGGCCGCGCTTGAGCGAACTGCTTCCGGGCCGCCAGCAACCTGTTGAACCGCCCATGTTCCATCTCCATTCGGCACATTCATATAACCCTGCGGAGCCTGCCCCGGCGTGCCATAGACCTGACCGCCGCGAATATATGGTGCGCCAGGACGAAGCGCGACGATCCCCTCTTTGTCGACAACACCCTGAAGCGCGCTCTGATATTGGGGCGTTCCGTAGCCATACGCGGCCGCAGCATTCTTCTGAATGTCGGTGGGCATCTGGCGGGCAAGTTCGGGATCGTACTGCGCGGCCATTTCCATCATTTTTGTGCCGGCCGGATTACCTAACGCCGCGGCGCGCGCACCAGCAATCATCACTTCCTGTGGCGTATGACCACCGAACATTGCCGAGAATGGATCGGTCGGAGAAGGTGCTGACGCACCTTGGGGTTGCGCGCCTTGGGGTTGAGGCTGCATCAAGCCGCCCATTCCAGCCGACAATCCCGACATCGGCCCAACATTAGCGGCGCCAGATACCGGCGCGCCTTGTGCCATCGCGGGATTTGGCTGCCCCATCTGTTGCAGAGGTTGGCTCGAAACACCTCCACCGGAAGGCGCCCCGAACGGGTTCATCATTGCCTGCATCTTCGCCATCTGCATCTGCATCTGCAAGGCATTCCCGGCGTTCTGCTGCATGCCCTGCATGCCCGAGCCAAGTGCCTGCCCCATCGAAACGGGAATGCGCGAAGGGCCAGCAGCAGAGAGCAGACCTTGCGACATGCCGAGCAGCCCGGCCATCTGCGGATTGGCATACATGCCCATCAGGCCGCCGCCGGTGTCGCCCGAACCATCAAACAGTCCCATATGCACTCCCGAATCCGAATGGGTTATTCATCGGCATGGCCCCGTTGAAGCTTGCATATGGCATCGCCGGGCCGATCGGACCTTGTTGCTGAGGACGCGGGTTGCCAGCTTGAACCTGCTGGGGAGGCATCTGCATCGGAATCCGTTGCTGAGGCTGTTGCTGGCCCATCTGCATCATTCGCTGGCCCTGATTGAGCATCTGGCCGACGTTCGGCGTATAGCCGCCCATCGTTGCGCCGCCGAGTTGGGAGGCGCCAGCCACGTCGCCCGACATGCCGCCGCCGAGCGCGCCGCTCGCGGTGCCGCTCATGCCGCCGCCGGGCAGCAGGCCGCTGAAGAGCCCTGTCGGCGCAGACCCAAGTGCCGAACCCATATTCGCGCCCATGACCCCGCTGAGGCCGCTGCCGCCGGCTGACACTGCGCCAGTCAGGCCAGCATCGCCAACTGCGCCAGCTCCGCCGAGCAGTCCCTGCAAGCCACCAGCGCCCGCGCCAGAACTGAACAGCCCGGCCGTTCCGCTACCAACGACCGGCGTCGCCGCTGCGCCGCCCCAACTGGCCGCAGTGCCGAGTCCCGAGCCGCCCAGACCAGTGCCAAGCCCTACGCTACCGGCTCCTGTTCCCATTGTGCCCGCGGCGCCCGCGCCGGCTCCTGCTCCCGAACCGACGCCGCCCATAGCAGCGCCAAGTCCGGGAGCCGCAAAGCCGCCCGCGATCATCGGCGCAATCTTGTCGGCAACAGAGTTGATGCCAGAAAACATGTTCAGCGCACCGGCATCGCCCGGATTGCGGTTGTACATGTCCTGCCATGCGCTGGACGTGAAATTCCCCGTCGGGCTGATCAGTGCGCCGCCGGGTTTGTTGTTGAACAGTCCACCGAAGAACGGGTCATACCCAGGCACGCCAGCAACGGCGCCGAGTGTCTGAAGCGGATGGGCGGCAAGCTCGCCGACCGAATCCTTGGCGAAGTCGAAGATGTTACCGAGAAAGGACATGTGCCCCTCCGATAGCGTCGTAGTTCACCGTATCGAAGCCGCTCGAATCCCTCTTGACGGCATGCGGCGCGACCTGACGAACCTCGTCGGCCATGACGCCGAAGCGGCGCACGCGCGGCGCGTCCCACAGATAGCGATAGCGATAGACCGGCAGCCCGTTCTCAAGACTTTCGCCAGTCGCCTCGATGTCGAGCTTGAGGCGTCGATCCGAATAGGCGCCCATGAGGCCGCCAGCGACAGCGCCCAGGCCGCTCCCATAGCCTGACCCGTTGCTGAGCATGCTGCCGAGCGCAGCGCCACCCATCGCACCACCCATCGCGCCCGCCATCTGATTCGTGTAGTAAGGCGTCGTGGTAGACGTGTTGCCGCCGTACTGGCCTTGAATAAGGTTCGAATAGTTGTTCAGCAACTGCCACGGTGCGTTGATCTGCGACTGGTTCAGCGCCTGCTGGTTGCCGCCCATGTTGTACAGGTTGCTTATCGCGCCATTGACCGAATTGACGATATTCGGTGCGTTTGCCGACCCCGCCAGTTGCTGCTGCGAGGCCGTGTTGTAGTTCTGGGAAAGCCCCTGCGCGCCGGCGAGCTGGTTCTGCACGCCCTGCTGATACATCTGGTTCGCAAGACCCGCATCGGTATTGCCGAGTTGCGTCGCAAGATCCTGCTGGTTCTGGCTCTGCGCATTCATCATCGCGCCCGAACCGTAGCGTCCTGAGCCTTCCATCTGGCTCGTCGTCTGTGGTGCGGTCGCGGTCTGGTAGGCGCGCGTGATGGCGCTGTTCGCCGCATTCATCGCGCTCGACGTGTACGGGTTGTTAGCGCTGTTCGCGATGTTGCTGAACGTAGAATTACCCGGATTCGAGTTCAGGTACTGACCATTCAGCAGGTTCGTCGTGTAGTTGCCGGCCGCATTATTGACGCCCGACGAAAAGCCGAAGTTCGTCCCGTTTGCAACGTTCTGCGTCGCTCCCATCGCCTGTTGTTGCTGGGGCGTAAAGCCAGCGACAGACGATGAAGGGTCCTTGTTGAAATTGTCGTAGGTGTTTGCCGCCTGACTGAATACATTGGTCAGGTAGGCCTGCTGGCCGAGCCATGGATTGGTGACGGTGTTGCTTGTCGTGCTGCCGCCACCGCCGCCGCTGCCGTTTGCGGGAATCGACGGCAGTCCCAGCCGCATCAGGTGCAGTTGTCGTGGATTGCGAATCATATGGCACGCTCAAGATAAACATGGGTTTTGTCGTAGCCGCGGGGACGAAGAAACCGTTCCCAGCCGGGCCTTGCCTGAAACTCCATCGCGTGACATCCATTCGCCTTTGCCCACCGCTCGATCGTGTCAATACATGGCTCGAACCACTCTTCCATGTTGTTTCCAGTGACGATCCGAAGCGTGCAAACGCGCTGTTTCGGGTAGTTCGCGAGACGGGTGATGCCAACGGCGAATGCCGTGGTGGTTCTCCAGATCCAGAGCTGGTCTTCACCCGTCAAAAGACCCGCTCGAATGTCCTCTGCATCAAACTTGCCGCGTGTCGTCGCGCACGCGTCTTCAATGAGCACGCGCACGTCTTCCCACACCGCGTTGATATCGGGGCGTTGAATACCGTAGAGCATGGAAATCAGCCGATAAGGAGAACGTTGAAAGTTCGGTCAATGCTGGCCGTGCTGGCGTGCGCGAGGGTCGCCTGACCAGCCTTCTGGGACGAGACATAAAGACCGCCCAAGGCGCCCGCGGCGTTCGCACTGAGAGGCGAAAAGAAAATGCCGGTCGTCGCGCCGATCCGCGCGTCAATCAGCGTGGTCGTGGTGGAGTTAGGCGTGAGCGTTACCTGCGTGACAGCGTTCAGCTTTCCGGAACGAGCCCCGTTGACGCCCTGCGCGAGTTGGCGACGATGCTCAATCTCGTTCGGCATCGTCTCCGGAACGAGCGGATAGACGTCGACCGCGGTCTTCAGCGTCTTGTCTTCCACTTCGATGAAGCGCGTGCCCGGACCAGCGAAGCCAGAGATGATCTGCTTGTTGACCGGCGAGACCACCGCATATTCCGGCGATTCACCTGACGCCGAGTAGATCTTCTGCAACACGGTCTTGACCATCGTTTCGGTCAGGGCCGCGGTGACGCTGTTGTAGACGCGCACTTGCGAGCCGTCCGTCCAGCCGTTGGCTGCCAGACCAGGATTCGCGCCCGATGGCGTGCCACCCGTCTGGAACACCGTGTTGGTCGCCAGCCAGCAAGGCAGACCGCCCATCTTCGCCGCGACGGACGAGCTACCGGCCGCCTTCGCCTGGTTCTGGCTCAGAATGCCCTCGATGTCGCGCTTCAGTTCCTTCGACTTCTTCATGAGCTGGTAGCCCATCTTGTTCGTGCCACCCGCAGCGACGACAGCCTGCGATTTGCCCGACAACTGGACGACCTTGTTCGACGTTTGCACGTAGTTGCCCATGCGCGCCGTCGGCGTCAGAACCTGCGCGCTCGGGTCGTCACCTTCGACCTGGGCGTTGGCCAGGTTCTGAGCCGCCAGCGAGTCGGTATCCCACTCGTGGTTGCTCTGCGCGGCCTTGTTCTTCTTCGTCATGTTCAGGATCGGCGTCTTGAACGGATCGACGTTGAAGATGAGATTCGAGAGGTCTTCCCGAATGTTGGTTTGCGTGTACGTCTGGTAAGTATTCGACGGGACCGTCATTTCAAGCTCCTGTTTACTGGTTCGCGAAAAACTCGAACGCGTCTGCTTGCGCGTCCTGATCGCGTGGATTTCGTCCTAGGCGATCCATCACTTGCTGACGTTTCGCCACGTTTGGATTGCTATCGACCCGAGATCCCGGTTTCGCCATCACTGGCGCTTGCCGAACCTGCTTCAGTGCTTGAGGCGTGGCCGCTTGGAGTGCCCGAAATTGCGCCGCATCATGCAGAATCAGCATGTAGCGGTGGTCATAGATCTGGCTGAGCTCGGCGTCCTTGAACCCCACGCTGCGGGCGTACTGCGACATCTGTTCCCTGTCTTTCGAGAAGGCTGCCGGGTCGCGCCATGCGGGGCGCGCGCCCATCAACCGCTCGTTCTCGGCAGCCAGTTGCTGCGCGAGGTTCTGCTGTTGCTGCTGGGCCTCCAGCGCGGTCTGCTGCTGGATCTGCCCGAGATAGTTCTGGATGCCGGCCTGACGCTGCTGGAATTCCTGCTGGAGAGCGGCGAATTCGGCCGGGTTGTTCGCGCGCAGGCTGTTCCAGTCGATCTTCTGGTAGTCGTGGTTCAGCATCTGCATGGCGAGGTTGCCGAGCTGCTGGTTCTGCTGGATCTGTTGCTGGAACATCGCGCGAACTGCATGCTGTTCCTGCTCGAACTGCGCCTTCTGGTTGCTCAGTTCGATCGACTTGTTGTTGACGTGGCCTTCGAGCTGGTACGACTTGAGTACGTCGGCGAGCGGCACCTGCATTTCCTTGCCGTCGATCTTGGCCGTGACATGCAGCCCCATGACCGATTCGGGATCGATCTTGTGCGCGGCGAGCATTTCATTGAGCGACGAATACGCTGGCGTTTCCGCCTCCTGAGCAGCCGCCTGATCGCCTTCCGGCTTCTGCGCGCCCTGTTCCTCGGATTGCGCGTCACGAACCTCTTGTGCGTCGTTCTGCTGAGTCTGTGCGGCTTCTTCTTCGCGCGGGCGCTCGGCGGCTTCGGATGCATCCCAGAAGTTCTGGAATGCTGCTTCCTGCCCGCCTGCCGCGCCCAAGTCTTGGGTAGTGGCCTGTACGTCGCTCATTTGCTCGCCTCAAATAAAAAAGCCACCCGAAGGTGGCTTGCTGTGGAGAATGGCTGGATTAGCCGAACAACTTGAAGCGCGCGCGGCGCTCCTCTTCCTGCTTGATCGTGAACTGCGCAATCTCGCCGGTCTGCTTGATCTGTTCAAGGTACTTTTCGAGCGCATCCCAGCATTGCAGCGTGAGAATCAGCCGCGAGTGCATTTCCTGATTCGCCATCGGGACAGCGCGCATCTGGCGCTCGATGCCTTCCAGAACGTGCTTGCGCGCGGCGATGAACACGGATGAGTCGAGCACGCTGGCAGCGTCGCCGCCGCGTTTGATTTCGTCTTCAGACGCCACGTTGAACCTCGCTCATGTCCTGATTCATCACCTGGCCGGCGTTCGCGGTCGGATCCTGCTTCAATTGCGAAGCAGCGATCTGACCCAGCACCTTGAACACCGTCTGCCATTCCTGCGAATTGATCTGTGCGAGCTGCACGTCGCGGTCGGCGCCGCTCTGATGTGCGGAATGCAGCACTTCGGCCTGGGCATGTAGTTGCGCCGAGCGTTCGGCAGCTTGCGCCTTGATCAGATCGCCCTGCAAACGGGCATTCTCGGTCGCCTGCTTGCTCTGCGTCTGTTGCGCGGTGGTCTGCGCTTCAAGTTGAGCGCGATCCATAGCGCCCTTTTCCTTGATCTGCGCCACTTGCACGGCCGGATTCGGCTGCGGCGGATGCTGCGCCTGCTGTTGCTGGAACTCGGGCGAGTCCGGGTCCATTGCGAACTCAGTGGGATTCTCAAATCCCAGCAGGTGCGACATCTTGCGGAACGTGTTGTAAGCCTGCTTCGGGCCGACCAGACCGAACTGCGCGAGTTGGCCCTGCGCCTGACCGAGCATCATCACATTGGCGCGCGCTTCCTCGCGATTGCCCGATCCCAGGCCAACGTTCGGCACGACTTCCGTGCGCTCGCTCCAATCGGCCGGGTTGGCGTTGATCCAGCGCTTGTCGGTGAGGCGGAACGTCAATTCCTCGTCTTGGTGACGGCGCAACAGGCCGTGAATCTTCAGGAAGATGTCCTTGACGCCCTCAGCCATGAGTCGCGCAACAAGCTCGACCTTCTTTCCCGCGGCCGACATCGCAGCCAACTGGCCGCCCTTCGTCACGTCCTGCAATGCATCAGCGTCGACGCCCATCGTGTCCTTGCCGATGCCCGTGCGCATCTCGCGCTGCAGATCGCAGTATTCGAGCGCCGGCAGGATCTGAGACATCAGGTTCGACGGCATGTCGAGAGGCATGATGCTCATCCCCGGCGAGCCAGTCGTGCGGATGATGCCGCCGGGGCGCGAGGTCAGCAGATCGCCCATGTTGACGTTCTGCCAGTCCACCGCGAGTCGCTGGTTGTTCGAGATGTAGATGTTGTCGAGCGCCTGACGGAACAACGTCGTCTTGATGACCTGAAGGTCGTACAGCAGATCGTAATAGCTGATGCCGACATGACGGTGCGGCATGCGGATCGGCGAGCAGTACGAATAGCTGACTTCCTCGCATTCGTCGTTGTCGAGGATCTTGTCCCCGCCCACCATCACGCGGCGCAGTTCGGCGATGCCGTCGCCGTCGAAGTCGACGCGAATGAACACGGTGCGCAGCGAAACAAGCTGGCTGGCCGGATCGGTCGGGTTTTCCTCGCTCAACTGGTCTGTGACCTCGTTGCGCGCCAGTTCGATCAGGTCGAGCCAGTCAGGCTGCGCGACCTCAATCCCGTTGACGATATTGGCGTCGAAGCCCATCTCGATCAGTTCCGAGCGCGTTTTCTTGCACTCGTGCTCGGTGAATGGCGATTCGTCGAAGCCGTGACGGGCCTGCGGCGACACGCGCATTTCTTCCGGAGGCACGCACTCGACCTTGACCTGGCCGACCTTCTTGGTGCGGCGCAGCTTAATGTCGAACGTCGTAGTCTGTTGCTGACCCATCGGGCCGTCGATGAGTTTGATTTCCTCGGTCTGCTCAAGGATCTCGATCTCGTCGTCGGTCTGCAACAGCATCGCCAGCTCGATCTCGTTCAGGCCGGTATAGCTTTCGACGACCGTCTTGCGCTTCTTCAGCCAGTAGCTATTGACGTAGCCGTTGCGCAGCAGCAGCGCATCCTTCAGGAAGTCGTGCAGGATGATGAAGCCGGGATTTTGCCGCATGAACACCCAGTTCACGACCTCCGTCTCGATCTCGGCCTGGTCTTCGTCACCTGGTGATTCCGGGTCGAACTGGACCGGTTTGCCCGAACCGACGAACATCGCCATCAACGTCGGCATGATCCACTCGACCGTGTCGCGCAGCTCAGGCAGCACGATCTGCGAGCGGTCCTCGATCTCATTGCCAATCGGGCGCGCGAAATATGCATTCAGCGCGTTGTAGCGATCGATCTCCAGCGTGGTCATCGTCTGGCCGGCTGGCTTGATGCTGCCGCCGACTGACGGGCCGGCAGAGACGCTTGAGCCCAACGCGCTCTTCTCGTAGCTGCCGATCAGCGCCAGAAGCTCGGCATCGGTCATCTGCTTCTTGTCAGCCATTCGATGCGTCCTTGGGTTTCGGTCCGGGCTTGCGTTGGGCGGTGCGTTCGAGTTCTTCAATGCGCTCATTCGCGCGCAGCAGGTGGTTGTTCGTATCGATCAGGGCAGACTGAGCATGTTCGAGATGCCGAGAAAGCGCCTCAAAGCGCTCTTCCAGTCTCGCCACCTTCGCTTCCAATGCAATGCTCATTGAGAATTTCCTTTCTTGTGGATCGGCGGGCGTTGGAATATTTCTCTCACACGATTCCTAGGCGCGGATAGTTCAGCGGCTTCATTTCCTGCGGCTCCTTCCAGATCACGCAGCCGAGGCCGAATGCATCGCTGCCGTGGCTTGACCAGTCGTGATCCGGCCCAAGTCCGATGCCGCGCTCCTGGTCGCGCTTCTCGTGATACCAGCCCAGCGCGGCGCGCCCAGCCTCTGTAGTGGCCTCGTGAAACCTGACCTGCGGGAACAGCACACGCGCCCGCTCGACCCGCGCCATCGCCGCGCCTTTGCCCTGATTTGGCACGACCGTGACGGTGTAGCCGGCCTTTTTCAGCGCGGACTCGTACGAGACGTCGTACACCTTGTCTTGCGTCGAGCCGTCGTGCGGCAGCCAGAACTGCGCACGGTCCGGCGTATAGCCTTGCGTTCTGCACCACGCCAGATGCGCATCAATCGGCTGACCAACGGCTTCGTAGTAGTTCACAACGCGGATTTCACGCCCGATGAACTGCATCGCCCAAATGGCGAAAGCATCAGCCCGCGCGCCGGTGCCGCCTATGTCGCAGATCAGGCGGATCGTCATCAGCGGATCGGCAGGGAAGAAACCGATTCGGCCTTCTTCCTTCGCCTTCGCCAGATGCCGCGCAAAGTAAGCGCCTTCGAGCGTCGTCACGTAATCGCCTTCCCACACGTGCGGATACTGTTCCGGGCGCTCCTCAATGTCGCGCTGCCTGTCACGCTCCAGCTTGGCCGGGAACTTCGGGTTGTCGCGCCAGTTCAGTTCGACGATTTTCACGCGCGGATCATTGCTGTGGCGGAATCGCTTCTCCACCGGCGCCGTCTTGCGCCGCGGATTCCACGTCACCCACAGCTCGGCATTCCAGTCCGTGCCTTCTTCCCGCAGCGTCGGTATCAGCGTCGTCCAGGCGTCGTCCGTCACCGGCTCGGCCTCGTCGACCCAGCACAGCAGAATGCGCCCCTTCGATTTGATTGACGCGATGTTGCGATCGAGCCCGGCGAAAGCGAATGAAATCCGTCCGTCCCGGCTCTTGATGTACTTGTCGCCTATGTCGTAATAGGCCTTGAGAAACGGTTCATCCTCGATTGCCCGCTTGCATTCCTCCAGCGAGGAATCGTCCAGCGAGTTCATGAACTGCCGCCCGCACAACAGAATGCCGCTGATTCCAGCCATCCCGTACGAGTAGCCCCGCACCGCAGCCATCTTGGCAAAGCTGCGAGTCTTTCCTGACCCGCGCCCCCCGTGCGCCCCTCTGACGTCAGCCGACCCCGCGAATATCGGGATCAGCTTCTTGGGAAGCTTAATCTGCGCTGTTGCCATCAAGCGCGACGAGTTCGATACGCGTCACCACTGGGCCGCCACCTTCGCCAGTAACCTGCAGCGGAAGCAGCTTCGGGTAAATCGTCCCCCAGAAAACTCGCTCGTTCGCCGGATCTTCCTGCGCCCATTCCGTCAGGCGCTCGGCCCCGCCAAGTGCTTCAGCCGCCGCAGCGATCGCGTCTTTGGCTGCCCGCGTCGTCTTGTTCAGCGTGCCCTTCTTGCGCCCCTTACCGGCCGCCGGCGGCTTACGCTTGCCAGCAGATTGCACTTGTTTGCTATCTTCCATGACCTAGCAACGCCCTTGCGGGTAGTTGCCCTCAGTGAGTGCGCAGCTCCATGCCGAGCCGCAATGTGCCGACGACAATTGCCGCCAGCAGAGCCATTGCAGCGACCCAGCCCAGAACGCGCCACATGTTACGAACCCAGCTTTTCCCACTCGTCGTGCGAGCCGGGATGCTTCGTGTCGTTGTGCTTCGCCGTGCGCTGGCCGCGATCGGGCATCTTCGCCTTGTCTTTCGTGTTCATCGCAATGGCGACGGCTTGTTTCTGGGGTTTGCCAGCAGCCATCTCCGTCTTGATGTTCTTTCCGACTGCGGCTTTCGAACCAGACTTGATCAATGGCATTTCGGGCTCCAGAAACGAAAATGCCCCGCGCGGCGCGAACCGGCGAGGCTTAGAGACAATGATTGAGACTATCAATTAACAGCAGATTCTAGGGCAAAGTGTTCAATCAACCATAGCGCTATTTTGCTCAACCGAAATTGAACACTTCTCAGACGTGAATGATTCATGCGCCTTTCGGATAACCACCGACAATGATTGAGCCCGCATAGCGAATCGCCTGGCCCGGTTGTAGATCGTGCCTCGCGCGCATTCCTGTTCCTTAGCCATGGCCTTTATGTTTGCCCTGTACCAATGCACGCCGACAAAGCAGGACGCCTCATCGTCAACTGTGCCGCTCTCGCACAGGGCGTGAACTGCCATGTTGAAGAAAGGCATATCTTTGTCCATGAAAGCATCCGCTTCGAAAGTGCGGCCGCGCTTTGGCTGAAGTCGAGCAAGAATGTTGGACTTGACGGTCGGTGCAAAATAGCGCCGTGTATTGCACCACCATACCCACCGCTCCGCCTGCTCGTCGATTGTCTGTTCGTCGAACTTTTCCATTGTGTGTTCCCGATCAATGTTCGAACCGCTGTAGCGGGTGCTTTGATGATTGAAGGCTCGCGCTCACGCACGCGCCGTGGCTGTGAAAATCAGTAGGTCTGGCGCGCCGTGGCAAAATCGCTCGCATCAAAACAAATTCGGGGTTGCTGTGAAACGAGTAGTTGTGTGGGACGTGGGTCTGGGCTGCGGCTTCGTCGTGGCTGTTTTGCTTCTTGGCCAAATCGCCTGGGTTGAGATCGGAGGAAAGTCTGCCCCGGACCTTTGGACTGTATTGAGCGCACTCGGCACCGTTTCGGCAACATTCGTGGCGCTGTTTGTCGCGATCCATACCCTTCGTGAAAAGACACGTGAAGAGAAGATTCGAGCAGGGCTGGCTGCCGCACAACTCGCACCGTTGCTTCTGCACTGCTCGGCCAGACTGAACACCATCTGCAACAGGCTCGACGAGTTTATAAAGATCGATCCTTCTCCCGAGCGTTACTATGCTCTCACGTCGCTTTTCAAAGACGTCGTCTCCTATGAGCCGACCTTCGAAAACCTCCGTGATCTCGCGCCGCTGCCAAATGATTGCGCGGAGAGCATTGCAGCAGGATTCGCTCAGTTGAAACTGTGTAGCAAAATGTTCCTTCAAGCCGAATATTTGTACGCGGAGTCTCCCGAGGCAACGGATACACGTCGACAACGAAGCAGTATTATTGCCGGCCTGAGCAAGGGCGTGCTCGATGTACTGCGGCCAGCAATACAGATCTGCAACGACGCCGCTAAGGTGAAGATTGGCGGCCCCGGTGTGAAGTAGCAACGCGTTCAAAACTGCACTCGCGCAGCGATCAATGCATGGCGCAGATCCTGAACCGTCCCAGCGAGCGTTTCGGCCAGGTAACGGGCCCGGTACGCATCGCTGACATCGCCAGTACGTTCGCGAACGTCGGCCGGCGTCTCCATGACCCGGGTGCACTGCGCCGCAGTCGCCCGGAACACGCGCCATCCGGTTTGCGATAGCCAATGAGCGACGCGCGCCGATTCTTCATCGTCACCGCATTGCAGCCCAACCTTCGCCGCCGGATTTCCGAAGCTGACGACCAGGTCGCCGACAGGCAATCGAGGCCATAGCGGCAACCCTTCCGAACGTATGTCCTGCCATGCACCGAACTCGACAGGCGTCAGCACGGCGGCCCAATCGGCGACTTCGTACGGGTCAATGCAGGCCCAATCGGCAGATCCTTCCATGACCCTTTTCTGAATCGATGCATAGTTTTTCGCAATTGAGTCGCTCATCGAAACATCCTCCGTGAAGTCGCCGCCAGACACATAAACTTCCCAACAGTTGCAGTGAAGACCGCCGCGGGTTTTGCCCGCCCCGTGGCAAGACGGGCAGTTCGGCAGAGCGTCAGGCTTTGGCTGCGGAAAGACATGCTGCGTTTCGTAAAAGATTCGAGCCCGAAAATCGTATTGCGAAGGATCCGGCATGCGGCGGTTGCGGCGCTCCGGATAGTTAGATAGACACATCGAGCACGAACAGTCAGTTGATTTTCTGCAGGTGGCGTTCATTCGAAACCTTTGGATTGGCGTGGTTTGGTTCTCGGAGCTGGCGTATAGCCGACGGGCAGATCGCGGAAAAGTGTTTGCTCGCCGACGTATTCAGCCGCCACTACTCCGGTTGGACCGTTACGCTGTTTGGCGACATTGATCTCAGCGATACCCCTGTCACTGGAGTCCGGGTTGTAGACTTCATCCCGGTACAGAAAAATGATTACGTCGGCGTCCTGCTCGATCTCTCCCGAGTCGCGGAGATCCGAAACGATCGGGCGCTTGTTCGTACGGTCATCGCATTTTCGAGACAACTGAGCGAGCAAGACGACAGGAATGCCGAGTTGCTTGGCGAGCGCCTTCAGGCCACGCGTGTTGGCACCGACCTGCTCGTTTCGGTTGTTCCCTTCACTGGCAGCCATGAGCCCGAGGTAGTCAACCACGATCAGGCCAAGGCCGTGCCGACGCTTCGCGGCCCGCGCACGACCGCGGATCTCGGCCAGCGATTGCGCCGGCCGATCATCGACAATCAGGCCGAGTTCGGAAACCTTCTGAACACCGGCAGTCAAGCGCTTCCAATCTTCGTTGTCGTCGCCTTTTCCGAACTTCTTTCCATCGAGCACTTTTTCCAACGATAGACCGGACGCGCGGGCGAGAGCGCGCGAGCAGAGCTCTTCACCCTCCATTTCTTGCGAGAAAAACATCGTCGGCGCGCCGCCCTCCGCGGCTGCCTCCGCAAGGCCGAGGGCGATCGCCGTCTTCCCCATTCCCGGCCGGCCAGCCACAATGATCAATTGTCCTGGTCGCATGCCTCCGCCCAGCTTAGCGTCGAGAGCACGAAGGCCAGTCGATAGACCCACACGCATCTTGCCCGCGCTATGAAACTGATCGTCGATCCGCTCAATAACTGGCGTCAGGAAGGCCGACATAAACCGCGGCTCGCTCGCAGTCGCCTCAGCGAGCGGCTCAAACTTCGCCTGTGCCTCGTTGATGATCTCGGCGGCCGTTTTACCGTTGCGGTTGTAGACCAGCTCGGCGACTTCGTCTGTCGCGGTGAGCAAGCGGCGCATCTTGGCTCGGTCGATCACGATCTCGGCCCAGCGGCCTATCCCGGCAGCGCTGGGTGCCTCCGCGCACAGGGCGTTCAGATAAGCCATGCCGCCGATTTCGGCCGCCTTGCCAGCCGCGCCGAGCGACTCGAACACGGTGATCAGGTCGGCACGGCGCTGCGCCATGATCATCTTCGAGATGGCTTCGAAAATGATCCGGTGGTCGAACCGGTAGAAATGCTCGGCCCGCAACTCGCTGATTCGATCGATGGAATCGTTATCGTTCATCAACGCACCGAGTACCGATTGCTCGGCTTCGACCGAGTGAGGCGGAATTCTCACCGAGTCAGGCTGCGCCTCTTCGAATCGTGCGTTCATGCTGCGTCTCTCACGTGCGTTCGTTTCGCCTGCTCGCCGACGGTTGTCAGCGCACAAGCCCCGTCGGCACTGAGCCACCAAAGCTTGAACCAGTTGCCGCGCACAGATTTCCGGTACACCTCCCGCCAGTCGCGATAACGCTTGGCGTCAGGCGCCGAATACCGGGCTTTGAACTCCAGCCAGTGCAAGTGCAGGATATCCATCGGAATCCCCGCGGCTTCGGCGTACGCAAAAACCGGATCGTCTTCGGGAATCGGCTTTTGACCGGCCAATCGGCAGGCTTCAAAAAACGCTTTCAGACCGATCGCCGGTTTCCTCTTCGATTTTTCTTCGATTGCTGGAAGCCCCCCATCGGGGGGTATGGGGGTATTTGTTTTATCTTGTCCCTGTCCCTGTCCCTGTCCCTGTCCCTGTCCCTGTCCCTGTCCCTGTCTTAGCCGTGACTCGTCCGGCGTATTGCCGTGACTGTCCGGACCTGTCACGCGGACAGGTGTGTGACAGGCTGTGACGTGTTCCGAATAAAGCGCGCGCAGGTCACGCGTGGCGATATTCCAGGCCGGCACGACATTCACATTCCGAAGGGCCTCGAACATTGCGCTGCGCTCCTCGCGTTCACGTCGCTTGCGTTCCCGCTCGTTCGCATCCTTCTCCAGGCGATTCAGTTTCATTTCCCAGCTCTCGCGAGCCTTCTCGCACGTGGTGGGGTTGTAAAGGCGCCCGTCGCTGCACTTGACCCATCCGTGCAATACATCGGCCTTTACCTTTGGCCACTTAACTGGATCACACACTGCAAGATCGGAGAGCACGTCATCGTCATCCTCAAGAGAGCCAGCAGGAACGTCGTGCCAAGCGGCTGTCCAAAGATTGACCATATAGAACGCCAGTGCAGGATTGCGCTTGGCCTTCAGCCATGCCTTGCTGCGGCGCAAACGTTGAATGTCGAGCGGCATGAACGCGAAGTCGCGTAGATCACAATCCATCGGAGTCATCGGCTCGGGAAGGTCGTGGGTCACGTGAGCCCCCGCGCGTCTTCCAGAAGGCTCATCTGTGCCTCGCTGCGCGCGAGGATCTCGGCACGCATCAGGCGCCAGCAGACTGCGCGCAACGGACGAGTCTTCGCGGCACACATCAGACCGCCGAGCGCCCTGATACGCAGTTCGCGGGCATGGTCGGCAAGCGGGCGGCCAATCAGAGACGCCTCGACAAGAGACGCCCTAATGGACCATGAGTGCAGTTGGATTGAACCAACCTTGCGCTGCCGGCGCGCAGCACGACGCAAACGGGTTACGTGCTTTTGGGCGGTCGTCATGGCGAGCCTCAGACAACGTCTTCCGTGTAATTCAGCGGATCGGCAATCCAGCGCAAAACCTGCTCGTTGCGATAAACGGCGCAGGTCTCAGAGAGCTTGATGGGCCGCGGCGCCTTGCCTTCGAGACCTAGCTTGCGCCATGTTTCGCGGCCGATCGGCAGGAAGGGTTTGATCTGCGGCCATTTTGAGAGGCCGGTCGTCGGCAGGACGGGAGGCTGAGCCGGGGCGATTTGTTGGAGGTTTGACATTCATTCACCGGTTTCGTGAGAGTTGGTGAACGAATGCTATTTGGCACCGTGAGTTACCGATAGAACGCCAAGCCGGCTAGCGTGGCGCTATAGCGGCTTACCGTGTCCGTCTAGCCGCTAGACGGACTTTCTGAACCACTCAGCAATGGTCCGTTGCGCGTTCTCTTCGGACAAGGATGCCCCTATAACCCTGCCGTGGCTCAAGATTTGATCCTTTAGCGCGTGCGCCGCTTTGTTTGGAGAAGGCCAACTGCCCTCCTTGTAAAGCGATACCGCCCAGTTACGCAAGGCCGCCATCGGAGCGTGGCGCTTCTTTGCGCCAGCTTTGCCCAACCGAGAAAAATCCAGAGTGGCGGCCTTCTGGATCTGTTCGGCGTTCAATTGAACTCCAGCTGCAAGGTCGCGCGCATAAGTAAGTGCCTGATAAGCGAGCAACAAACAGTTGGCTTTATGTTCGACTACTTCCTGAGAATCCCAACCTTGTTGGTTCAGGCCGGCTCCGACCAGCGGTCCTTTCGAATCAAACTCCGTGGTAGCGAGCCATAAGCCGTATGCCGCAAGTTGCTCGGCCCTGGAGTACTCAGGCAAAATCGTCCGCGAGATTTCCTCCCCTTGATCGTCGTAATAAATTCCATCAGATGTCGCCAGCCATTCAGGATCTAATCCGTCGCGTTCCGAAACCCATATAAGCAGAGCTTCTACGGGATACAAGCGAGAAAACTCGATCTCATCTTTGAATGGGTATGTCACAAGCCGAAAGTGCAGTTCCGTACCCAGCGTCTGCCAAACACGCGAAACGAAGCGGTCGGCTGGCAAGAGCCTCTGCAGGTCGACCGTGACCACCCGCTTGTGATAGATAAGGTCAAACATAGCGTCCCTACACGCATGCCCCTCATAAGGAACCGCGCCAACAGGGTAAGGGAGCCCTGCTTTCGCCCCGTCGGGCTAGGCGCGGTTGCAAGAGTTTACTCCGCCAACGCAGAATCGGGATTAGCGATCTTCGCCAGCTCGCGGGTCACCCTCACAGCGGTCAGCAAAGCACGCGCCATCCTGTTCATAGCTTCGTCGATTCTGGCGAGCCTCTGTTCAGGTGTTTCAAGCCGGTTACCGGCGTCGAAATTCAAGATCGAGGCGGTGGCGGCGCCGGCTACCGGGTTGGTACGGCGACGACCGCGCTTGCGCTGGACCGGTAGGATATGGATATCAGCCATGGCGCGCCCTCCACACGAGGTCCATCAGATCCGTCGCCAGTTTTTCCACATCCTGGCGCAGATCGACCACGGTGCAACGCACCGGTAGTTCTCCCTGCCGGTCGTCGTCGATCGCCTCGGACATGAAGGCGAGAACGTTATAGACCTTCCAGGCCCATCGGGAGTGGTCACTGATATCTCTCTCCACCCGCTCCATCGTGCGGGCATCCTCGGCGAAACGCTTCACGCCCTCAGTTAGCCCATGGAAGAAGTGGTTCATCATCGAGTTGAGGAAAGCCCCGTACTCATCTTCCGACTGCCCGCATGCATTCGGAACGTTAGCGTTCATCCAGTTAGTCCACAGGTCTTGAGACACCGCAGCGATCGCGTCACTGTCGGTGAGTATTTTTCCGCCGGCAACGTATGCGCGCTGAAGCGCTTCGTCGAGCGGAAGCGATGCAAGATTGACGGGTGTGTTTTTGGTTTGCTCGGGACGAGCAGCGGAATCAAGCGTGGTCATGGCCGACCTCCGCTTCGCAAGCCTTCCGTTTTTCCGTGTCGGTACGTTGCAGCAGAACATAGAGCGCGGCGTTCAAGCAGACAATCGCTTGCTCGACCTTATCTTTGAGTTCCTGTACTTCGCTAGTCGCCCCAGACTGGGCCTGATGGAGTTGTGTCATGACGCATCCTCTAGAGTGGATGCCGGCCCGACCGTCGCCAAACGGGGGTGGGCAGGCGGATAGCAAGGTTGGCGAACCGGATCTAGAGGATTCCGGCATACCCGAAGGTATCCCTACCACCGCCCGCCCGTTGATTGGACGCACGCGTAGTATACAGACGAAAAAATACCGCCGTGCGGCGGTCGTCGTCCGCCTCTAGAAAGTCAGGTCGCCAAACCCGATCGCTGTTGTCTCAGCGATATGTAAAGGTTAGTTATCCAGCATGAGTTCGTCAAGTGCGAATTTGTAAACGTTGCCTCGCTTTCGACCCGCGCTCGCGTTCGCGCGGCTCTTCTAGGGCCCTTCTCAAAAAATCTCACAACCGCACCTATCGTCATCCTCCGTCCGGAAAGTGGGCATGTTGTAGCATGCACAGATTGTCACGCAGGAGGCTAGGATGGCCGACAACAAAGTTGACCGATGGCTACCGCTTGAGGATGCGGCGGCGGAGATGAACCGCAGTCTGAGGATAATAAAAAGCCAGATGCGCAACGGACGTATTCAGCGCGGCCTGCACTTCCGGAAAATTGGCGAGGAGCAACTTGAACTGAACGTCGCGGCCTACCTCGACTGGCTTAAGGAGCAGAAGGAACGCCGCAAACTCCCGTTGATTGAGCGCGTGCGCCTGGGCATTGAAGAAGGCAATCAAAGACTGATCGACGCGGCGACGGAAGCAGGGACTATGGTCGCCCCTCCTGTGCCCGCACCCACAGAAGCGGCAAAGCGCCGACCAAAACTGATTCCTATTGCTGTCTGGGCGGAGGAAACGTTTGGCGAATATGCTCCGCCGGTACGCACGATTCGAAGCTGGATTAGAGCGGGAAAAATCTATCCATCGCCTGTCAAAATCGGACGTTCATACTATGTGAAGCCAGATGCGGAATACGTCGATCCTCTTGTGCAGAAATTTAGGCGGTCAATTGGCAGATATTGAAAATTTTCAGCCCAGTCGCGGAACAATCGCTGAATCACGCTCCAGTTCATCAGCCACATCGAGTGCCCATGCCAACCACTGCTCGTACGCCTCCGCCGTAATTTTTCCTTCGGGAACCTGACCGGCCATAGCCGTAGCGTATGCCTTGAGTACTTGGCCTGCGTGCCACTGCTGAGCTTTCGCGATCAGTTCATCGCGCTGCTTCCTGTCTTCTGCGCGCCGGAGGTCAGTTTCTCTTGTCTCAGCGCGAGCGCGCTCCACGGACAATTCAGTCCTGCGCCTCTTTTCCACCAACGCGACCTCAATCGCGTGATTTCGCTCAACGTCCGCAATGATTTCAGGAAGAGCATCAATTAGGTCAATGCCCGCCTTTTCCTTGAACACCGCCCGACTTCCACTACGCCCATTAATAAGTACTTCTATCCAGCCACTGCCGATGAGCCCGTGAGTGTAGACGGACGTGCGATCCTCTTTCGGGACGAGGTCGGTGTTGGCGCGAAAACACGGCTCCACGACTCGCAATGCCGACTCCGCACCGTCTCGGCAAAAAGCAATGTAAGTGAAATCTCTACCCATGGAAACGTCGAATCCCGCGCGCTCCGCAGCGCGGCAAATTTCGTTGGCTATATACAAGCATCGCTCATGCGTCGCCTGGGTGCATCTTATTGGGTCTGCCGCATCAGCTCGCCTTTGTCGTGAGCACTCGCTGGGCGGAAAGAATTCTTCCCAAGAGCGATAGCCCGAAATTTTTCCCTGGTACGATGCATCGAACCAAAGCTTGATCTTCCAGACGACGGGATTCCAACCTGGGACCACGCGATCATAAACGTTTTGTTTCATCGCTTCTCGCCTCTTTTCGTGGCTCTGCAGACGCCGAGCGGCCGAAGTGCCGGGCGTTCGATTACTGCCGGGGTTGCCACTTTAGGAGCGATCCCCAAGCGCTTCGCCAAGAGAGCTTCGAACACTTCCTGTGTCATGACCACCGAACCATCCTGCCGGCAGACGACACGCACACGAAAGTTCTCTGCGAACCATCTGGCCTGCGCGGAATAGCGCTTCATGCCGGTAACCGCGATCATGTCTTCGGATGTTAGTAGTTTGTATGTCATATCTGTTTGATCTCGCGAGCTAGGGTCACGTCGAAATTCGGTCGACTAGAGGTGGTTTCGATTGGCCCAGTCCCTTGTTGATGCTCGGAGCCATCGAAGATGAACCATGTCGTCCGCTAATTCACCGTACTGCGTTCTTTGAGCTGCCAGGCTACACCAGTGAAGCCGTCAAGTCGAAGTGATGCGATGGCGGTTGTTCGATTCTGTGACTAGGTTGTCGCGGCCAATCCAAGTATGCTCAGCTGGCATGTTGACACTCGCTGCAACGAATATTATGTTGCAGCAATGCCGCACCTGCGCAGCAACAGAAAATGAATAAATGGGGTCACCGGGGAAATTGAATGATAAAAAATGGCATTGCCGCGATGCTGATCTCAGCGACGTCTTTGGCTAGCGCTGAAGCGCAGGTGGTCGACGGACAAACATACGGCGAGCAACGGTTCGGCAGTTGGACCGGCCTCTATGTCGCTCACGCAGATGACCATCGATTCAGATCCTTTGCCCAGGGTAACGGCAATTGGGCGATTTCCATTGACACCGTCCCGCCTGACTGCGCCGTAATGGTGACGATCATTCTGAGCATGAACGGCGAATCACTACAGCAGGACATAGCCCCGACTGACTTCTACGGCGTATTGCGTGTCGATCAGAATGACGTCTGGAACGTCAAATTTCACACGCAAGGAGCGATGGGCGACAAGTCCATGATGTACACCGCCTATGCGCTTCCCGGCATAGGTACGCTTTTGAGCCAGATGCGAGACGGCCAGACCCTCCGCGCCAAGCTGACGGTCAGCGGAAGCGACTACTATTCGACGTACCCGCTTAACGGTTTTGGATCAACGTTTGATGCGGAATTCCAAACGTGCGTTGGGGCGACAAAGAAGGCCCCGAAGCCCAAACCCGCTCTGCAGCCGAAAGCCGGCGAAAGGATTCTTTGAGGCGGTGGATATGGTTATTAATACTCGAACGACAATGAGAACAAAAATAGCTTTGGCAGCGCTGACCGCGCTCGCTGCATGCACAACCATCACCGAGGTGACGCCAGCCGGCGACGGCAACTACACCGTCACGACCCAAGTCCGCGGCGGCATGACGCCTTGGGGCGAAGTGAAGGCATCCAGCCTAAAGCGCGCCGACGAGTACTGCAGCAAAAAGGGAAAGCAGATGCATCAGGTCGATATGCAGACGCATGGCGTACGGGGATGGACGCCGCAGGAGGCGGAACTGACGTTCGCATGCATTACTGGGTAATACGCGGACGATCCGCACCCGAATTGCGAGATTGTCGTGGGCCAGCCCGCCATGTAAACTCGCCGCATGCAACCTACTCTTTTCGACGAACAGCGCATCAAGCGGCTTCTTTCGATCCACATTCGCAAAAGTGGATGGAAGCGCTCGGACGCGCTTGTACCTGAGTATTTTGTGGAGCGGGCCTCGCGAAGGGCCGACCTCGTGGCTGTCAATGGCCATTTGCATGCGTACGAAATCAAGAGTGATCTCGATCACCTGTCAAGACTGCCCGGTCAGATCGAGACATACTCTCGCTACTTTGAATTGGTTACAGTCGTCTGCACCGAACGCCATCTGTCCGCAGTAATCGATCAAACAGAAGCTCATATCGGGGTGCTTTGCGTGTCGGCAGATGGTTTCGCAGAACATCGTAGAGCTGCAAAGCGCAAACTCACCGACGTTGACGTCTGGCTCTCTCACCTTCCGATAGCCGCGATTCGTGTCGCGCTGTCGACCCGCGGAATTCGTTGCCCCCGCGTTGGGAGGAAGGACGTCCTTGATGTGGCACGCGTCAACTTGAGCGTCGATGACGCGCGCTCTGCAGTGCTGTCTTACCTCAAAAATGAAAAGCGCAAACAACGGGCTCTTCTGGCACGTACGAAGGAAAAAAATTCTTCAATAGACCCTTTGTCGGAGCACCGAGCGATGCTGCGTGAATATCTTGCCTCGCGCGGCATCGCAATCGCTTGATTAGAGCAAGTCCTCCCAATCTTCGTCACCCTCAACTTCGTCGGAATATTCGATCTGGCGTGACAGGTGCATATTCACGCGTGCCGCGATCCACGACCCTGCAGCGAGGCCGTGAGGGTCACCGGCTGCCGCTTGCCTAATCATCGATGCTCCCCAGCATGCATCGGCATCGATCTCTGGGTGGCGTTCAATTAGCGCCTCGGCGCATTCTTGGTAAGCCCTTGGTCGCTGCTCTCGCAACAACGGTCGACGCTCAAAACCCCAAGTGAACGTACCTGCCGCGTCGATACGCGGAATTGGCGCACCTCCTCCACCAGCTCGAATAATCGGATGGATGGACGCATAGTCGCCATACGAACAGCTTCTCCCATCTGAAATCAGAGAAGCATGGAGCTCTCGTTCAAGGATTTGTATAACGCCGCGAGTTTCTTCCGCGTCGTCCGCGAAGTCACCAAGGTATGCAGGGAAGCTCGACGCAAGGACTACGATCCGAGCACCATCAATCTCGGCTTGAATACGATCGATCGCGTCGGCCGCAACCGCTGCAGACTCTCGTTCGGCTCCGCGGATGTATTTCACATCAATGAAGGTCATCGCATTCGCTGGATTATCCAGTGAACTTAAAGCGTTGATTACGAGAGGAAGTTCAGTTCCAGGCGTACGCACTCGAAATGCCAGTTGTCCGCGGCGCCTTTCTATCAACTGAGCCTGCCGAAATACCTGTCGCCTTGTCGCGCCTGGAACAATCTGAACAACTGGAATCGCGTTTTCGAAACGTTCAACATATGAGCGCCAAGCATCGAAATCGCTATCCGGCGCCAGCAATTCGCCGATGATTTCCGGTTGATGTCGCGCCTCTCGAGTCAGATCGGCGAAAAACTCGCGCTCACGCCCCAAAGCAGCCGAGCAGTTTTCGATCGCCCGATCGAACTCAATGGCGTTATGCCACCGCCCAAGAGTAAAAAGTGGAAGGATACGAGCTTTATATTCATCGCTAAGCTCACGCAAACCCTGAATCTCGGCGACGCGTGACATTAACGTCGGATAGTAAAAATGATTATCGAAATTTGCCATTGCTACGTCTCTCAGTCCGGTTCGTTACGGGCGAACCTTTTCCCGCCCCGCGGATGCGGAATTATGATTGTTTTCAACTAATGCAATGCCCTGCAGTCGTTATAACGGCAGTCCCCGTGCAGTCTTTAGGAGGAAAGCCCGGTTCCGATGGAACAAGAGCGAAACAAATTGGAGATTGAGGCCCGCGCCGAGCTTGTCGCGATGGCGCGCAACGGCGAATGGCTGCGCACCGATCCCCTGATCGAGTGGATTCGGGTATTGCACCCGGCACTCTCGAAACAATTCATGGGAATGCTGCCACCTTCTGTGGCCTTTGGGCGCAACGTAAGAGCAGGCGGATAAGGCTCCCAATAGTTGTACGTATAGGGTGAGATTGAGTCGGGTATCATTTAGCCATGTCGGTGAGCGAATTCACAACCAAAAACCGCAATGACTAGGTGGGCTATGGGCAAGTTGCTAGACAAATATCGAGCGTTTGAACGTAGGCATCCGCTGGCCGTTCGAATGGTCGAAACGCTCGCGATTGCGGTTGCCGTGGCAGCGGTTGCTGCTCTGTCCGCACGAGCGATGCGCTCAACTCGTCATGAGAGCGCTCCCGACGACGTTTCCAATGCCTCTTCCGACTCCGATGCGGCATCGGTCGTCGAACCACCGCGTGACATCTGGTTTTCGGGCGCCGGGATGTTTGACAACCAGGAAGACGCCATCCAATCCCATATCGATATCTATGGAAAGGGGTGGTGAGGCGCGGGCTATAGCTCGCCGATCGCTCGCGTGCGATCTATAACGTCAGTTACGGCAGCAGCATTGGAAAATATGCTCGACGCCAGCCAATCACTGCAGTCCCGCCCCGACGCGCTCCGGCAAGTCTGACCATCGTAGTGGCCGTGGTCGAGAAAAAGATCGACAACAGGGAGTTGCCGATCGCCTATCCGCGCGCGGGACCTTATCCGGCCGACTCAAGATCAGTGTCAGCCCAATAGCTTGAGCTGAACCCCTACTGCTCGATATACATCCGCCACTCCGGAAACTGATCGAAAAAGCTCTCGCTGACGTAGACGAGGTACAGAATCGGCGAGTTGGTGTTCGTCGTCAGCCCCGGTTCGTTGACGATGGTGAGGCCCGGATCAACGCCGGAGACGGCTGCCCACGCCGTTAGGTCATCAAGAAGATCGCCGCTTTCCTCGCGCGGTACACGCAATTTGATCGGTTTCACTCACTCTTCCTTCGGGGCCTTTTTCTCAGACTTTTCTTTCGGCGCGCCGGAAGCATTTGGGAAGAGTCCGCGAATCACGCCGAGAAACGCCGCGAGGACGTTCACAGTCGCTCCAGTGGTGATGGCGATAAGAACCTTGTCACTGAGCATTTGCCGACCAGTAAGCACGAAAACTATCCCAGTCGCGCTAAGCGCCACGCCCCAGAATACAAGACCGCCGCAAGCCAGATCGTAGGCCTTGCCAGCGTACTTATTTCTTAGTTCGCGGTTTGCCTTGTGATTTTCAACTTCCTGCTCGATCAGCAGGACGTTGTTGTCATCTTTGCGCGGTGCGTCCGAACCCGAGGCAGGCGGCTCGTCCTCATTGGGGGAATTCGCCGGGATCGCTGGCGGATTGGCGATGTCCGGCAATGGCTTCCTGGCCTGCCCGGCCGGTGGTCGCCTAAACTCAGCAACAACCGGAGGCGCGTCTTCGTCGGGTTCGCCTCCTACCTCGCTCGGAACGAGGACGGGCGGCAGATGCGTAGGATGTGTAGAGCCTTCGGCACCTGCCGGCGCAAGGCTAGCGTCCTCGTCCGTGCTCGCTTCGCTGACTTCGGCCATGTTCGTCAGGCGATTCGCTCGGCCAGTAGGTTGTTGGGAATGGGACCGCCATCGGGGGGGCCTACGCTCCATGCGGTGCCGGCCTGATGCGTCATATTGGAAAGCTGGGCACCGGACAGGCCGCCATACACTCGTATGACTTCGTCGACGTACCACCAGGCATCAGGGTCGTTATCTGGGATGACCGGCGTCGTAACGCGGTAGCCTCCATGATCCGTACTCAAGTGATTGCCGTATTGGGTGATGGGTGCCGCGCCGTAGCCCTTGAATTCATGATACAGGGACGGGATTACCGGGCCATACTGCCAGCGGCAGAACACATCATCCATTAATGGACTATTGCGATGCCTCAGGTACCACGATTGAGCATAAAACATCAACTTCTGCAGTTTCATCGGCGACAGATCGTAGACACGCCCTTCCTTCGCTCGCTTGATGAAAGCGTTCGCGACTGCCATTGCTGAATAAGCCATACGCCCTCCGAGAAAAGTTTAAAGACGGATCTAGCGGCGATTCTGCGCTAGGCTCAACAAATATTGTGCCATATATCGGTCTTGCAAGGCACCAATACTGTATAAAATCACAGGAGGACGGCAGAACGTTGCCTAAGCAGCACGGCACGACCGGTGCTAGATTCCGCAAGGTATTGGAATCGCACCCGTATTTCCTCATGAGAGGGATTTTAGGGGTATCGGTGGGGGTATAAAAATCGGCAAACCAGCCTAGATATCCGACCAGCCTTGACGTATGAATTCTGTCAGGGGACCAGGAACTCGGCGTCGATTCGGCCGAAACCCTTGCCCAGCAAGCCTCACAAGGCATCATTGGTATCCGTGGCGCACCCAGAAACGTACCAACGGGTGTCCCTGCCATGACCGCCTTTCGTCTCAATAGCGTCATGACCGTCTCTATCCGTATCGCTGGCCAAGACCGGGTACGGCAACGACACCTCATTGCCAATAAAACGCAAGCGCGCTAAATATTCGCGTCGATACAACACGCATTGATTGTAGGGAATAACCCGTAGTAGGATTCGCGACTCAATTAATAATGATTCGCATTCCGACAAGGGTTCTTCGATGCGCTTTCGCCAGATCCATGCCGCACTTCTGATTGCCTTCTCCGCGGCGCCGACGCTCGTCTTCGCGCAAGCCGCCGCGCCGGATGCAGCGAGTCGCACCACCCCGAACGCACCGAAAGCCGGAACCGGCACGTCCGCCAACACGCCCGCGAGTACGGGCAGTACGCAGAACACGGCAGGCCCGGCCGAGTTGCCCGTCGTGAAGATCACCGCGAGCGGCGTGTCCGGGACCGCGTTCGACATGCCCGCCTCCGCCCAGGTGACGAAATCGTCGGTGCCCTTGAACGAAACGCCGCAATCGATCAGCGTCGTCACGCGCGACCTGTTGGACGCGCAACAGGCCCAGACGCTCAACGACGCGTTGCACGACGTGCCCGGCGTCATCTCAGGCACGTATGGCCGACGCGGCTGGGACGACTTCATCATTCGCGGCCAGACGGCGTCGGATTCCGTGTATCTCGACGGCCTGCGCACCGCCATCAACAACCGCTTCGCTGAAGAGATCTTCGGCCTGCAGCAGATTGAAGTGCTCAAGGGACCGGCCACGCTGCTCTCCGGGCTCGTGCTGCCTGGCGGCATGGTCAACATGGTCAGCAAGCGCCCGGAAACCTATACCTTCGCCGACGTCGATGTCACCGCGGGCAGCCACGGTTACTACCAGGGTAGCGTCGACATGGGTACGCCGCTCTCGGAAAACGGCAAGGCCGCGTTCCGCATCAACGCGCTTGCGATGAACTCGAACGACGCCACCGACTACGTCTGGTCGCGCAATCGCTATATCGCGCCGTCGCTATCACTGGATCTCGGCCCGCGCACGGAATTCACGATCCTGACGAGCTACCAGGAGCGCAATTACATCCGCCAGCAAGGCCTGCCGTGGTCCGGCTCGGTGCTCGCGAACAAGAACGGCAGCCTCGCGCGCAGCACCTTTACCGGCGAGCCCGATCAGCAGCCGTACTCAGGTCACGAGGCGCGCGTCGGCTACGCCTTCGCGCATCATTTCGATTCGGGCTGGACGGTGAATCAGAACTTCCGTTGGCAACAGTTCTCACTCGGCGGCCAGCTCGTCGCCAACGGCAAGGTCGCCTCGAACGGCTACACGCTGAACCGCACGGCCACCGATTCGCAATGGTCCGGCGACACGATCTCGCTCGACAACAACGCGCAGAAGACCTTCGACACCGCGCTCGGCCGCCACGAACTCACCTTCGGCATGGACTACATGCGCGGCCGGGAGGATGCCGCCTCGACCACCTGCACGGTCGGCTCGATCGACATGTACGACCCGGTCTACACGGGCACGATCACCTGCCCGTCCACGCCGAAAACGCATTCATACACGACGATCCGCGATCTCGGCTTCTATGCGCGCGACCAGATCGCGCTCGGCCAGCGCTGGCGTGTGCTCGCAGGCGTGCGCTACGACAGCGCGTCGAGCGATGTGCTCAACGAACTCACCGACACGCGCAGCCGCAATCCTTCGAACGCCACGACCGGCTCGGTTGCCTTGATGTACGAACCGTATCCGGGAGTGCGACCGTACGTGAGCTACGCGACATCGTTCTATCCGAACAGCGGCGCGGACGTGAACGGCAACGCGTTCGATCCGGAAACGGGCAAGCAGTGGGAAGCGGGCGTAAAGTTCGACATCGAGAAGGGCCGCACGAGCGTGACGGTCGCGGCGTTCGATCTGCGCCGACGCAACGTGCTCGAAGACGATCCGAACAACGACGGCTACAGCATCGCTGTGGGCGAGGAGCATTCGCGCGGCTTCGAATTCAGTTTCAATACCGCGCCGACGAATCACCTGAGCGTGACGGGCGGCTACGCGTATACGTCGGCGGTGATTGCCGACGACGGCGGCCAGACACCTTCGACCGACGGCGAACGCATCAACAACGTGCCGCGCCACAGCTTCAATGTGTTCGCGCGCTACAAGCTGCCGGGTGAACTGTATCGCTGGGAAATCAACGGCGGCGTGCGCGGCCAGAGCAATCTCTACGCGTACGGCATGACGATTCCGGGCTTCGTGGTCAGCGATGTGGGCGTGGGCTACACGGCGCCGCGCTGGCGCGCCGCGCTGCGTGTGAGCAACGTCTTCAACAAGCACTACTACACGGGTGGCTTGAGCAACGCCGTGGCGCTTGGCGACGATCGCTCCGCGATGCTCACACTGGGATACAGCTATTGAGTGTCGCGATGCGCCGAGGTCGATCGCCCTACTGCGGCCGTCAGCTTGACAGAGGCCAAACGCGCGACGCCAGGCCAGCAGAGGCAGCATTGTTTCGTGTTAGCATCGACTCACACCTACGCAACATGTGTTGGCCACATCGCCGATACCAAGCGCCGATACCGAGGGTAATCACATGCCCATCAATTACCTTCGCGGTTTGACCAAGCCAGAGCGCAACGACGAGACCAATCGCCGCCTTGGGCGTTCGCTCGCGTTTGTCGCCGGGGCGGCCAATGCCGGCGGATTCCTTGCTGTGGGTCAGTACACGTCACACATGTCCGGCATCGTGTCGTCGCTTGCCGATAACTTCGCGCTTGGCGACATCGACGTGGTGGTGGCCGGATTCAGTTCCTTAATGTCCTTCCTTGTCGGAGCGGCCACCTCGGCGATCCTGATCAATTGGGGGCACCGCAAGCACTTGCATAGCCAGTATGCAATGCCATTGATGCTCGAGGCGTCACTGCTCCTACTCTTCGGTTTGCTCGGCTCGAATCTGGAGAAGCACCGTGTGCTGTTCGTCCCGGCTACAGTCTGTCTTCTCTGCTACGTGATGGGGCTGCAGAACGCCATGATCACCAAAATTTCGAAGGCGGAGATTCGGACGACGCACGTCACCGGTTTGGTAACCGATATTGGCATCGAGCTTGGCAAGCTGTTTTACTGGAATTTCGGTGGTGCGTCCGGCAACCCGGTCCGAGGCGATCGACAGAAACTGGCACTTCTCGGATCCTTGTTGCTGTCGTTCCTCGGGGGCGGCGTTGCCGGCGCTGTAGGCTTCAGGCATTTGGGATTTGTGTCGACCATTCCTCTCGCGATCGTCCTTCTTACTCTTGCCGTTGTCCCAATCGTCGACGACATGCGCGCCTATCGGGCTTAGACAAACGCCACGCGGCCATTCCATGCTCGCTTGCGAGGCTGCATCTAAAGTTTGTTCGGCGGCTGCCGAAAATCAGGCATGGACAACGACGACCGCCTCCGCCCCGGCCACCCTCTCTATGAAGAGGCGATGGCCCTCGAATTGACCGTGCGCACACTGCGGCACGCGCAGGGCAAGAAGAACCCCGAGGACGTGCTTTATGCCTCACCGGAATGGGACGTGATCAGCGAAGAGTTTGTGCGCGATCTTTATCGAGCGATGGGCGGCAACCCTGCGGATTTGCACTGACAACTGACACGGCCGGTCGAAGATGTCTCATGGCGAACGTACAACAATCGCTTCGACGTGGCCCTTCAATACGAGACGTTTCGCCCGCCCGAGCCGAGCCCTCGAAGCTTGGTCACCGCGGCGCGCAACGGCGCGGTGATTCGCCAGGATGTGGACGACTCGAGCGCACTGATCGTCGACGTCCTCGATGCGATTTCCTCTTGCATCACTGCAAGCCTCGCGCGCAATTCCGCAACGGCTTTCTCGGCATCGGCCAGCCGCTGCGCCGTGGCGACCGCGTCAACGGTGTCAGCCGTGTCAGCCGTGTTCGACGTATGCGTCGTCTCCACCGCGGCACTGTAGAACTCTTCGGTGGCCAGTTCCACGCGAGGCGGTTCCTTGCGAAGAACAATGATCATCTCTCCGCCGGTCTCGCCGCGCGCAGGCACAAAGTCGACCAGATTGAATTCCACGAAACCCATCATGAGGATAGGCTTCAAAACCTTGGACACGATCGTACCGCTTTCGAAAACATGGCTGTGAATGCCGACATGCGGAGGCGCCTTCAGCTTCTCCATGATGCGGTTCATATCCAGCTTATCCGCCACATGCATCGGCTTGTTGACGAATGCTTCGTCGTAGTAGATTTCACATTCGATTTGATGTTCGCGCGGAATGTCCTCGACGCCCGCCAGATACTCGGCCACAAAATGGCTCAGCGCCGTATCCTGCCGGTACTTGTCGAAACTGAACTTCTTGTCCGGCAGCGCGAGAAACAGAACGCCGCCCGGCTGCATCATGTCGCACAGATCGGACAGCCATTGAATCATGTTCGGCGCATGCTCCATCACATGATTCGCGATAATGTAGTCGAACTTATCGGCGATATAGTCGCAGTACCGATTCGAATGAACCACATAATCGATATCGGGTATGTCGACGATCATGTCAGGATGCGTACACTCCTGCACCAGTTGCTCTTTGTCTTTCCAGTCCAGATACCGGACGTCCGCTTCCGACTTGAAGACGGTCGGCTGGTCATACGGCCCAATCTCCAGGCCGACGCCCGACAGATCGATGTGTTTCAGAAGGTGCCCGCGGCGAAGCGTCGTAACCAGATTCATGAACCACCTCTCTGCAATGGGCCGACCATCACGCAACTTACCATGCCTTGCCCGACCGGCGAATAAAACAATCTCTACTGCCTTACACAAAAACTAAACAATTGAAGGGTAGTCGCCCGACTATCCGTAGCCGAATACGCGATAAACGCCGCCCATTTGGCGAGGCTCGTACGCTCATGAGCGTGAAGCTCGCGTCCGTGCCATCGGCTCAAGCCATCGCCACGTTGCGCCTCCAAGGGAAACGCAATCGCATAGCCGGCTTTTCGATGACAAACCACGAGAAAAGGGTCAGTGCGATTGACACACCGAATGTGATCGTCACCATGGCGATTCTCGGATGAGAAAATCCACCGAAAAATGCGCCCATGGTTTCGTACCCGCCGTAGAGCATCGACTGCAGCACAACGTAATGCCAGAGGTAAAAGCCGTACGAAACACGACCGAACCCCGCTAGCGGGGCAATGCTGAGCGCCCGCACCAGAGCGGAGCGCTGTTGCGTGACGGCCTTCGCGACGATGAATGCCGCGGCCAATGGCGTCAGCGGATATCCCACCGCTCGCAACGAAAACTCAATGCCGGTTTCGCTGAGCAATACGAAAGACAGATACACAGCAGCAACCGGCCACAACTTCCCGGCCCTGACTGCCCATCGGCGAGGCATCACCGCCAGCAAAGCGCCGATCAGAAGCCCGTCGGAATGAGTATCAAAGCCGCAATAAATGCGGGCCATGGGAAGATCAAGCGAGATGAGATACGAGCGCCAACAGATCACCGCAACGGTCAGAAGGGCAAATGCGATCAAGGCGCGACGTGGCCAGAATTTCAATACAACCAGCAGAATCAGCGGCCAAACCAGGTAAAACTGCTCCTCGACTGCCAATGTCCATGCATGTCCGGTGAGATGAGCGTCGTAGATCCCGAGCGCACGAACCCAATTCATCACGTAGAAGAAAGCCGGTAAGACTTCCCACCCAACCCTGAAGGCAACGGGAAATATCAGACAATAGAGTGTGACGCCGGCCAGCATCAGACATAAAGCGGGATAAAGGCGCCGGGCGCGCCGCCAATAAAAAGCCGGCAAATCAATCCGCCCGGTGCGCGAATGCTCCGTTACGAGCAAGCTTGTGATGAGGTAGCCGCTCAAAACGAAAAATACATCGACGCCGACATATCCGCCTCCCACCACACCCGCAAGGCCAGTATGCGCAAGAAAGACCGCTATGACGGACAGTGCGCGCAGGCCGTCGAGCCCGGCAATCCGAAGATGCTGCGGTTGATCCATGACCTATTCCGGAGTGTGCGGCGACTATCCCGCTACGCGGATAGCGACAATCAATGATTTCTTGAGATATTTGGTAAGGCTGACGCTATAACGATTCAGCCAGTCAGCGAGTACCTTCAAGACGAGAAAACGAGCTGCGATCTGTGCAAATCACGCTCAGACCTAGTCTTGCCCGCGGCGTTGTTGCGATGCGTCCCCAATCCTAGACCCGGTTCCTTTCCGAGCGCCATCAAAGAGAACCGCGCGTCCAACCGAACACTGCGCAGCATCCCGCATGCCTGGGCCCCGGCCTCGCTCATCGCTCGCCGCACGGCGTTGCTGTTGATCGACTTCCAGAACGAATATTTCACGGGCTCGCTGCCGATAGCCGGCAAGTCGAAATTCACGCCGACATGCCAGACACCTTTGGGTCGGTGATGAGTACGGCCGACGTACTCTTATTGACCACCGAAAAAGCGGCACATAATTCAGCAAGGGAATTTTATATTTGGCATCCTAATGATCCCTGCTCAACCATAACACTTGGCGCTTTACCCTGACGGAGCAGCCGGGCAACTCGCCCAGCGCGAGTTGCTGCCCACTACCGTCGGTCTCGAAGCAGACCAATGGGTACTGAGACCTAACGCAACTCGCGCGGTGACTTCATTAAACCACGGCCGGACGCCAACTCCCCGCCCGGCCTCACGACTTGCCTACGCGGGCCGCTTCGGAATCTCCAGACCCCTCGCTACCGCCGGGCGCGCGACGAACGCCGCCAGCACGCGTGTCACGTTCGGGAAATCCTGAATGCCGACGAGCTCACCCGCCTCATAGAAACCAATCAGATTGCGCACCCACGGAAAGGTGGCGATATCGGCGATCGAGTACATATCGCCGAGAATCCAGTCGCGTCCTTCGAGTTGCCGATCCAGCACGCCGAGCAGCCTTTTCGCTTCGCCGATGTAACGATCGCGCGGACGCTTGTCTTCATACTCCTTGCCGGCGAACTTGTGGAAGAAACCCACCTGCCCGAACATCGGCCCGATTCCGCCCATCTGGAACATCACCCACTGAAGCGCTTCATAGCGGCCGGCGGCGTCCTGCGGAATAAACTTGCCGCTCTTGTCCGCGAGATAGATCAGGATCGCGCCGGATTCGAACAGCGGCAGCGGTTTGCCGTCCGGCCCATTCGGATCGATGATCGCGGGGATCTTGTTGTTCGGATTGAGCGACAGAAACTCCGGCGTCATCTGATCATTCGTATCGAAGCGCACGAGATGCGGTTCATACGGCAAACCCGTCTCTTCGAGCATGATCGACACCTTCACGCCATTGGGCGTAGGCAGCGAGTAGAGCTGAATCCGGTCCGGATGCTCAGCAAGCCATTTATTCGTGATCGGAAAAGCAGATAGATCGGTCATGTGACGATGTAACCCTTGTGCGAATGTTGCGGCCTGATAGGGGCATGAGGCATCGGGCTTCGGCGCCGGCTGGAGGACCGGCGCCCAAAATACCAACGCGGGATCGTCAAATATAAACCGACTTGGTACAACGCGTCGGCGCGCTGCTCAGAGGCCACGCCGGCACGGCGCGCACGTGCGTCGACGTATTGCGAGCACCGCACCGCTAACGCAGCAACGCTCGCGAGGCGCGACTCACCACAAATCCTTCGTCGCCGCGCCGGCGCGCAAGTTATAACCTTCACGCCACAGAGTCGCGCCGATCGTCAGGAGCAGCGTCTTCTGCTCTGCGTCGAGCAACTCCCACGCCACCGCCAGCCAACTCGCAAAACTCGCGCAAGTCTGCTCCAGATCGACGGGCGTCTTGCCCTCCAGGTATTGCCGTTCGAACATCGAAAGAATTTTCTCGGGTGTCATGGGCGCCGTCTCCGTGTTGGATGCGCCAAGTCTAAAGGCGACGCTCCGCGTGCGGAATGCTCCGCGTGCCGACCCCGGGTTACTCCCAGGCGAAAATCGCCATCGGCACGATAGCCCACTGTCCAAGACAAGACGTTCACGGTCAAAGGCACCGCTCAGAAACGGAAAAAGGCGCCGAAGCGCCTTTTCCGTCAATCTGGTGGCAGCCGATTACGGCGCGTTGCGCTTCGCATTGTCCTTGGCGTCTTCCTTAGCGTCGCCATAGGCCTTCTGCACCTTGCCCGCGCCTTGTTGCAGGTCGCCCTTCAATTCCTTGCCCGGGTTGTCCGTGGCCTTGCCGATTGCTTCATTGACCTTGCCCTTGACCTGCTCGGCCACACCCTTCACCTGGTCCTTGTTCATGTTCGGCTCCACTATTTGGAATGCCGGCGCGAGATTACGCCAGTACCCGTATTCAGCAACGGGTGTGCCCGAGGCATCACGTCGCCGATCTGCCCCAAGGAGCGCTGCAAAAAATATTTTCAAATAGCCCTAAAGTTCCGGCGCAGCCTGCCGTAAACGGTGCCATGGAGGAGCCATGGACCGTACACTGATTACGCTTTCGGGGTCGTCCCAAGCTGCACTGATCGATCGGGACATTGCGCACATTGCGCGTGTGATGCGGCCGTCTTTACACGGCGATCTGGGCGGGCCGATCCTGTCGGCCGCGTATTGGCGCAAGCGCCTCTACCAGTTGCTCGACGCCGGCAATCTGTCACATGCACAACTTTGCGCGGTCGACAGCCTTCTGCTTCAGCTCGACCAGTTCCAGGCCGAGCCTCAACTGGCATGGGACGCACTGGCCCCGGCCTCCGCCGCCCTCTTTCCGCCACCCTATCCGGCCAGCGCCCACCACACTGCCTGAGGCGCTGCGAGCCTGAGCCGCCGACTCTTCCGGGCCGGCCGTATCCCCATTGCTCACGACTTAAAAAAACGGCCGCGAACCATGTCGCGGCCTCAACACGTCGCAACGCAGGGATTTTGCGTCACGCTGGAAGCTTACACGCGCAACTGTGACAGCCGCATTTAGGCGCGGACCTCCCGTGGACAACGCGTGCCGACGCTGGAAATTTTCTGCCCAAGCGACGCAAAAAATAGGGAAATGGGACGACCTTAGGTCATAATGTCCGCAAAAATTCCCAGCAAGGACGCCCGTGACCCTCGCCGCACCGCTCGCATTGCTCCAGCAAGCGCGCGCCCGCTTCACTCAACGCGAAATCGCCGCGCATGTCGGCAAGGACATCAAGACGGTACGTCGCTGGGAAAAAGGCGAAACACCCTGCCCGGCGATGCTGGAACCCGCCTTGCGCGACCTGCTGCAAAACCGGGCACGAGCGAGGCGCAGCGCGGGCGACAGCGCCCAGTTCCGCTTTATCGACCTGTTCGCCGGCATCGGCGGGATTCGCATGGGCTTCGAGGCGCATGGCGGCGACTGCGTCTTTACCAGCGAGTGGAACGACTTTTCGACCAAGACGTATCGCGAGAATTACCCGAGCGGCGGCGAGCACGCGCTGATCGGCGATATCGTCTCGTTTCCGGCTGAAGAAGTGCCGAGCCACGACGTGCTGCTCGGCGGCTTCCCATGCCAGCCGTTTTCGATCGCCGGTGTGAGCAAGAAGAACGCGCTCGGCCGGCCGCATGGTTTCGAGTGCACCACGCAGGGCACGCTGTTTTTCGACGTCGCGCGGATTATCGCGGCAAAGCGCCCCGCCGCATTCCTGCTGGAAAACGTGAAGAATCTGCTGTCGCACGACAAGGGCCGCACCTTCGACGTGATCCTGCAGACCTTGCGCGACGAGTTGGGTTACGAAGTGCACTATCGCGTGGTGGACGGCCAGCATTTCACGCCGCAGCACAGGGAGCGGATCATCATTGTCGGGTTTCGCGGCAAAACCTCGTTCTCGTGGGACGATCTGCAGTTGCCGGACAACGGCCCGCGCCTCGGCTCGATCCTGCATCGCACGGACGGCAGCGAACCGGTGCTGCCGTGGGACCACGACCGTTTCTTCGATCACGCGAGCCGACGCGTGCAACCCAAGTACACGCTTACGCCGAACCTCTGGACCTATCTGCAGAACTACGCGGAGAAACACCGCGCGGCGGGCAACGGCTTCGGCTTCGGCATGGCTTATCCGAACAGCGTGACGCGCACGCTGTCGGCGCGCTATCACAAGGACGGCTCGGAAATCCTCGTCTATCAGGGCGAGGCGCTGCGGCCCCGCCGCCTCACGCCACGCGAATGCGCGCGGCTGATGGGCTTTCCCGATACCTTCAGAATCCCGGTGAGCGACACGCAGGCCTACCGGCAGTTCGGCAACAGCGTCGTGATGCCGGTCATGCGCGAAGTGGCGCGCATCATGCTGCCGCATGTGCAAACCCTGCTCGCCGAGGAAACACGCCATGGCTCGAAGCAAACTCTCTCGCTGTACGCGTGAGCGATCAATAGGTGTGCGTGGGCGGCTTGTCGACGCACCGGCCCGGCGCTAGACATGGTGGATATCGTCGATAGCGCGACGCGCAGCCGGATGATGTCCGGCATCCGCGGGCGCAATACCAAGCCCGAAATTCTGATCCGCAGCCTGCTGCATCGCCAGGGTTTCCGCTTCCGCCTTGACGCGCGCGATCTGCCGGGACGCCCGGATATCGTGTTGCCGCGCTACCGCGCTGTCGTGCTGGTGCATGGCTGTTTCTGGCATGGCCACGACTGTCGTCTTTTCAAATGGCCGCAAACGCGGCCGGAGTTCTGGCGCGACAAGATCGGCCGCAATCGCAGCAACGACGACAAGGTTCGCGCGGCGCTCCTCGCGAGCGGCTGGCGCGTCGCCGTGGTGTGGGAATGCGCTTTGCGTGGCGCGAATCGCGATATCGAAGGGGTCTTGCAGCGGCTCGTCGACTGGCTGAAGAGCGACGCGCCGAGCTTCGAGGAACGCGGCTGAAAGCCGCTTGTAGACCTTCTTGCCCGCACGAAGGCGAAGCCCGCTGGTGATACACTCGATTGGCTAACTCGGGGCACTTATACGTGGCGCGCGGCGCTGCAAAGCGGTTTCACAACCACTCGCCCCGACCATCCCAGAACCACTCAAGAAGGGAGGCACATCATGGCAGAATTCCGTCTCTGGTCCGACGAATTTCCCACCAACGGCTTCATGCCGAAAGCCCACGAATATCACGACAAGGCGTTCGGCGTAGACGGCGAAAACATCTCGCCGGCATTGCAGTGGGAAGCGCCGCCGCCCGACACCCAAAGTTTCGCCCTCACCGTTCACGATCCCGACGCGCCGACCGGCAGCGGCTTCTGGCACTGGGTCGTGGTGAACATTCCGGCCGACGCCCGCTCGCTGCCGCGCAATGCCGGCAAGGCGGACGGCTCGTTGCTGCCGCATGGCGCGCTGCAGGTGCGCAACGATTACGGCACGGTCGGCTTCGGCGGCGCCGCGCCGCCGCGTGGCGACAAGGCGCACCGCTACATCTTCCGTCTGCACGCTCTGCGGGTGCCGCATCTGCCGATCAACGCGGACACCACCAACGCAGTGGCGCGTTTCATGACGCATCTGAACGAACTCGACTCGACCACTCATACCGGCCTGTACGAACTCAAATAATGCGCGGGACGCGATGCCGGCGCGCCGGCATCGTCATTGCGACGGCCGGCTCTTTCGCTGGCGGCGAGCAACCCGCATGACTCGTCGCGTGACCGCTGAGCCTTCCCCTACAACTCGAACAATCGATGCACGCACAACCATCGCGCAAGGACGGCGCCCTTCCTCCCGAAGCGGCCGACACACTCGCCCCCGACACCGCGTTATCGGACAACACCGAACAAGGCCTGCCGGTTCCGCAGCGCTACTGGGCAATGCTCGTCATTGCGCTCGCCCTCACGCTGGCGGTGCTCGACAGCGCGATCGCCAACGTGGCGCTGCCGACTATCGCGCGCAACCTGCACGCTAGCGCCGCGGGTTCGATCTGGGTCGTCAACGCCTATCAGCTCGCGATCACCATCTCGCTGCTGCCGCTTGCCTCGCTCGGCGATCGCATCGGCTACCGGCGCATCTACCTCGGTGGGCTGATCCTGTTCACGGTGGCCTCGCTCGGTTGCGCAATGTCGACTTCGCTGCCGACGCTCGCGCTCGCTCGCGTGATTCAAGGCTTCGGCGCCGCGGGCATCATGAGCGTCAATACGGCGCTGGTGCGCATGATCTATCCGCCCGGTCAGCTCGGGCGCGGCGTCTCGATCAACGCGATGGTGGTCGCGGTGTCGGCGGCGGTCGGGCCGACCGTCGCTTCCGGCGTGCTCGCCGTCGCCTCGTGGCCGTGGCTGTTCGCGATCAACGTGCCGATCGGCATCGCGGCCATTGTCGGCGGCCTGAAGGCGCTGCCGATGAACCGCGGTCACGAATCGCCCTACGACTACCTGAGCGCGGTGATGAACGCGTTCGTATTCGGCCTGCTGATTTTTGCCGTCGACGGACTCGGCCACGGTGAGCGCTTCGGCTACGTCGCGATCGAAGTGATTGCGGCCGTGGTGATCGGCTATTTCTTCGTGCGCCGTCAGTTGACACAGCCGGCGCCGCTTCTGCCGGTCGATTTGCTCAGGATTCCCATCTTTGCGCTTTCGATCGGCACCTCGGTCTGTTCGTTCTGCGCGCAGATGCTCGCCTTCGTGTCACTGCCCTTTCTGTTGCAGGAAACACTGGGATTGTCGCAGGTGGAAACCGGGCTGCTCATGACACCCTGGCCGGCCGTGATCATCATCGCGGCGCCGATCGCGGGCTTTCTATCGGACAAGGTGTCGTCGGGATGGCTGGGCGGCGTCGGACTGGCCGCCATGACGGCGGGGCTGATATTACTCGCCACGCTCGGCGCGCATCCCGACGCCATGCAGATTGCGTGGCGCATGGCGCTGTGCGGCGCGGGCTTTGGCATCTTCCAGTCGCCGAACAATCGCACCATGCTGTCCTCGGCGCCGCGCGAGCGCAGCGGCGGAGCGAGCGGCATGCTGGGCACCGCGCGCCTGACCGGGCAGACGCTCGGCGCGGCGCTGGTCGCATTGATCTTCGGCGTTGCGCCGCAGCACGGGCCGACCATCGCGCTCTATGTCGCCGCGTGCTTCTCGGCACTCGCCGCCGTGATCAGCACGATGCGGGTGGTGCAGCCGGGGCATCGCGCAAGCGGCCTGAACGCTTGACCGGAGTCGTTCGGACGCAGCCGTGCAAAAAGGGCGCGTTTCGCATCACGCGATTCGCGCCCTTCTTCTCATCCAGAACCATCCACATAGCTTCAACGACGTGACCAGCACGCGCGGCGCAACCGCAAGCCGCGCGGCCGCTAATCCGGCTACGACGACGCGGTCACGTCAGCGAGCTTTACCGCTTTAGCCGCCACCGAAGAGGCCGTCGCGACGTTACGCAGATCGGCGAGGAACGTATCGCGCCAGACGGATAGATTGTTCTCGCGCATCGGCGCCATCATGTCGGCATGCCGCGCCTGTCGCTCGGCGAGCGGCATCGACAATGCGCGCTCCAGCGCTTCGGCCATCTGCGACAGATCGAACGGATTGACGACCAGCGCACCCGGCAACTGCTCGGCGGCGCCGGCGAATTGCGACAGCACCAGCACGCCAGGATCGGCCGGATCCTGCGAGGCGACATATTCCTTCGCGACGAGATTCATGCCGTCGCGCAGCGGCGTCACGTAGCCGACCTGAGATTGGCGGAATAGCGCCATCAACAGATTGCGCTCGTATTTGCGATTCAGATACTGAATCGGGGTCCAGTCGAGCTGCGCGAACCGGCCGTTGATGCGGCCGGCTTCGCCCTCGAGCGTTTGCCGAATCCGCTGGTAAGTCGTCACGTCCGCGCGCGTCGGCGGCGCGATCTGCACCAGCGACACGCGACCGTGCCAACCCGGCGCGTTCAGCAGCAGCCGCTCGAAGGCCTGGAAGCGTTCCACCAGACCCTTCGAATAATCGAGACGGTCCACGCTCATGATCAGCTTGCGCCCGCGCATGCCGTCGCGCAGGCTGCGCACCGGCTTACGGTCGGTGAACTGTTCGGCGGCCTTGGCAATCGCGTCCGGATAGATTCCGATCGGATACGCGCCCACTTTGAGGAAGCGGTTGTACGCGTGCACCATGCCGTCCTCGCTCGAGGTGCCGTGCTGGCCGCGCTCGATGAAGTCGACGAACGACTGGCGATCCGCCTCCGTCTGAAAGCCGATCACGTCATAGCTGCACATGGCCTTGACCAGTTCTTCGTGCGGCGGAATGGTCCGCAATACTTCCGGCACCGGAAACGGAATATGCAGGAAGAAGCCGATCGGATTCTTCACGCCCAGTTCACGCAGACAACGCGCGAACGGCAGCAGGTGATAGTCGTGAACCCAGATGATGTCATCGGGTTTGAGCAACTCCTTGAGTTGCTTCGCGAGCGTCGCGTTCACACGTTGATAGCCCGCGTACTCCTGCCGGTCGTAGCGCGACAGGTCATTGCGATAGTGGAACGTCGGCCACAGCGTCGCATTGGAAAAACCGCGGTAATACTGGTCGTAGTCGCGCTTGGTGAGGCCCACCGTCGCGTACGTCACGTTGCCTTGTTTCTCGATCACCGGAGCGCTCGGCTCACTCACCGTCTCGCCGCTCCAGCCGAACCAGACTCCGCCGGTTTCCTTCAACGCGTCCAGCACGCCGATAGCGAGGCCACCCGCTGCGGGACGGCCTTCCTGGGTCGGCGCGACACGATTCGATACCACGATCAGTCTGCTCATTGGTGCTCCACCTAGTTCAGTTGTTTCGTTGCATACGGATATGTGCCAAAAAGGTGCATGCAAGTCGCGTGCCGTTTTTTGAGATGTTGGAAATAAAAATGTATGCAAATGTGACGAGCGAGCAAAAACGCGCAGCGCCGCTCCGCCACGAAGAAATTTTTTCTGCTTTATCTGACGAAACCGGAACGCCTCTTACCGGTCGTCGAACCGTCTCAGGCGTCCTGCTCCGAGCCCAGGTCGCGCTGGTATTCAAGCCCTTCTGGCCGCACGCCGCCCTGGTTGTGCTCGCCGTCTGGCGGCGCATCGGGCGCGACGCGGTTCTGCCCTGCCGGATCGGGCGACGCCGTTGCGCTGTCCTTGCTGCCGCCCGGCCGGGAATCGCGCTTCGAATGACGCGCTGAACGTCGCAGTGCTGGATGTCTCATGATCCACGCCTCCAAGGGGAAGCCTGCCGCCAGTTTTGCGGCATCAATACAGTCTAGGGGCCGCCAAGGTAATTTGCCGGTAAAAGATGCGCCGGCTTTGTAACAAGTACATAAAGTCTCGACGTCGGATTGTGGCGCAACGCACGGAACGCGTCAGAGTTGCATGCGTGGCGACGGTGACGGCCACCCCTGACTGGCTTGTGGCGTTTGCGTGGGCTGCGGCGGCGGATCGCCAATCGGCGGAGCGACTGGTTCGATGGGTTCGATCGGTTGCGGCCCCGGATCGGGACTCGGAACAGGAATGTTGTCGGGCTCGCCGGGACTCGGTGGCGCAATCGGAGGAGCTGATGGCGGCTCGATCGGCTCAGGGCGGTGAGCATGCATCGGCAAGGGAAGCACAGGAGTGGCAGCGTATTCCGGCATGTTGTTTATCCTCGTTTGCGTTCCACTGGAATGCAGCAAGGCCTGTGCCGTTACGGATGCGCCCGCCAGGATCACATCGGCGGTGTGAACGGTGTCAGCGACGCGGGTGGCACGCCGCTGACACGCAGTGACGATTAAGCGTCCGCGCCGCCCAGCGCGCGCGATTCGTCGGCGGCGTCGCCGTCTTCGCGCGCGTCGTTGCCATACTCGACCAGGCGGTTGTACAGCGTCTTCAGGCTAATGCCGAGAATCTCGGCGGCCCGCGTCTTCACGCCGCCGCACTGCTCGAGCGTGGCCAGAATCAGCTGACGGTCCGCTTCGGCGAGCGACGTGCCGAACGGAATCGTGATCGCGGTGCCGGCCGCGGGCTTGGACAGTGTGATCTGCAAAGGCACGGTCGCCGTGCTGTCCGAATCCGAACCCGACATGATGTGCGCGCGCTGCACGTAGTTCTTCAACTCGCGCACATTGCCCGGCCACGGGTACGACATCAGCATGTCCTTCACGGCTGCGGGGAAATGCTTTTTGGTACTGTGGCGTTCGTTGAGTTCGTCGAGGAAAGCCTGCGCCAGCAGTTCCACGTCCTTACCGCGTTCGCGCAACGGCGGCAAACTGATCGGAAACACGTTCAACCGATGGTAAAGGTCGAGCCGCAGCTTGCCTTCCAGCACGGCCTGCTCGGGATCGCGGTTAGTGGCCGCGATCAGGCGCACGTCCGTTTCGATTTCCTTGGTCGTGCCGACCCGCATGAACATGCCGGTTTCCAGCACGCGCAACAGCTTGACCTGCAACTCGATCGGCATTTCGGTGATTTCGTCGAGGAACAGCGTGCCGCCGTTCGCGCGCTCGAAATAACCCTTGTGCTGACGGTCCGCGCCGGTGAACGAGCCGCGCTCGTGGCCGAACATTTCCGATTCGATCAGGTTCGGCGAAATCGCGCCGCAATTCACCGCGAGAAACGCGTGCTTGCGGCGCAAGCTGAGCTGGTGCAGCGTCTGCGCGGCGACTTCCTTGCCAGTGCCCGACTCGCCCACCAGCATGACCGAAGCCGCGGTCGGCGCGACGCGGCCGATCTGGTCATAGACCTCCTGCATGACCGGCGAATTGCCGAGCATCAGACCGAAGCGGCCCATGCGGCGCAGCTCGCCGCGCAACGTGCCGATTTCCGCTTTCAGGTCGCCGGCGCGCGGCAGGCGCGAGAGGATCGCCTTCACGCGCTGCATGTTGATCGGTTTGACCAGATAGTCGGTGGCGCCCATTTTCAGCGCGTTGACCGCCGACTCGACCGTGGCGTGGCCGGTAATCACGATCACTTCCACGCCGGAGCGCGGATCCAGATCTTCGAACAGATCGACCCCACTGCCGTCCGGCAGCTTCAGGTCCGTAAAGACAACGTCCGGCATCTGCCGGACCAATTGAATGCGCGCTTCGCGCAAATCGCCCGCGGTGGCAGTGGTCAGGCCGTCTTCCCCGATGATGGCGGAAAGCGCCTCGCGGGTACCGGCATCGTCATCGACAATCAGTACATGTGGCATCGCGTCTCGAAAGCCTGCAAGCGTGGGTGTGGGAATACATGCTAAGGCGCATGCTTAAAAGCGCGCCGACGGCCTGGCGCTTTGCCGGGCTGCCAGGTGCTCCAATGTGAGCGCCCACCAACCTGAACGAAACACGCCAACCACCGACTTGATTCAATATTGCAACAATATCGAGCCAAAACCCCCGGTATAAACCGACATTGTTGTCTATTTACCTATTATACGGCTTTATCGAGGCAAAATTAACAAGGCACCCGGGCGCCGCCCGCTAGGGCGGCACACCGGCGACGCTGTTTAAACAGTGCCGTCAGCTGCGAGGAAACGGCCATGCGCCGCCGTTGCCGTTCGGATACGCGGAGCCGTTGGCGCCATGCGCGCCCGGGCTCACATCGGCCGCCGGAGCCGCATTGGCCGCGGGGGTTGCCGGCGCCGCCACCGTACCGCCTTCGTTTTCCCAACGGCTCAATTCACGCGCCACCGGAATCTGAGCCGCGCGGCTGCGCTGCACATAACGGATAGCCAGAAAGCCACCGAGCGCCATCAGCGCGCCGAAGATGCCGATTTTAGGTCGTGCCATCGTGAACTCCTTGTCTTCATGAAGCGGATTGGTATCGGAACGCGCGTTTAGCGCGTCGTCAGGACGCCGAGCACGAAGCCGACGCCCGCGGCAATGCCGATCGAACGCCAAGGGTTGTGGCGCACGTAGCGCTCGGTATTGACGGTGGCTGTCCGGTAACGACGTTGCGCATTCTGCTGCGCGTCGCCCAGCGCCGATTGCAGGGTTTCGACGTGCGTACCCAGCTTGTCGCGCAGCGCGTCGACGCCCTCGCCAGGCACGTTGGCGGCAAGCCGCAGCATTTCTTCCGAGTCCTTCAGCAGCACCCGCAGATCTTCGACAATCTTCTGGCCGCCGAGTGCAAGCTGTTGCGTGGTGTCAGTCATCATTCACTCCTGGTCTGAGTTCGGCGTTCGCGTGTGCTTTCCGGCGAGCCTGCCGGGCCTGCGGATCGGCAAGCGCCACCCGCAGTGACGAGCCATCGAATGGCATCGGATCGCGAGAAAAAGCACACGCGTGTCGGGTGGAATTCGCAAACACCGTGCCCGGTAACTTTGACCTTAAATCCCAAGGCGGTCGCTGCGCCAGGGACTTTCGACCGACCAGAAACGAATGTATCCGCAGGCCTTCACATCGATTGCCGAAAACGGTGCCAAAGTGGTTAAATCAATCTTTGAGAGATAGCGGCTTGACTGGTTTATCTCGTTCCCAGGCCTGCGCGCCGCAACAACGAACACATTTGCACAGGACCCCCGTTTATGGCGTCAATCGACCTGGACTCGCCCGCCGTCTCCGCCGGCGGCAATGGTTCGGCACAGGCGAAGCAGCGCGTCGCGGACGGCATCGCGGGACTGAAGTCGTACGGCCTGCTGTACGGCTCGTCACCGGTGATGCTGGATCTGTACGAGCAGATCGAACGCGTCGCCGGCACCGACGCGACCGCGCTGATCATCGGCGAATCGGGCACGGGCAAGGAATTGATCGCCCGCACGATTCACGATCAAAGCGGCCGTAAGGACGCGCCATTCGTCGCCGTGAACTGCGGCGCGATTCCCGACGAACTCATCGAAGCCGAACTGTTCGGCCACGAAAAAGGCAGTTTTACTGGCGCGGTGCAGGGCCGCATCGGCTACTTCGAACATGCGAACGGCGGCACGCTGTTCCTCGACGAGATTACCGAAATGGCGCCGGTGCGTCAGGTCAAGCTTCTGCGCGCGCTCGAAACGGGCACCTTTTATCGCGTGGGCGGCAATGACCTGATCAGCGGCAACGTGCGCGTGATCGCCGCGACCAATCGCGACCCGGCGGTCGCGGTCAAGGAAAACGGTCTGCGTGAAGACCTCATGTACCGGCTCGCGGTTTTCCCGCTACGCGCGCCGCCACTGCGCGAGCGTGAGAACGATCGCGAACTGCTCGCGCAGCACTTCCTCGCGCTGCTCAATCAGCAGGAAGGCACGAGCAAAAGCTTCAGCAAAAAATCGATCGAAACGCTGCGCACCTGGTCGTGGCCAGGCAACGTGCGCGAGTTGAAGAACGCGGTCTATCGCGCCTTCATTCTCGCGGAGAAGACGGTGGAGCTGCCGCATCCGCATCTCGCGTCGCGCGTGAAAAAGCCCATGACCCAGGGCGATGCGATGAGCGTATGGATCGGCACGCCGCTCGCCGACGCACAAAAACAGATCATTCTCGGCACGCTCAAATATTGCGGCGGCGACAAACGTCGTGCGGCCAAAGCCCTTGGCGTGAGTCTCAAGACGCTGTACAACCGCTTGAGCGCATACGGCGACGAAAGCGCGGAAGACGAGTCCGAGCAATAACTTCGTGACACGGTACTCACGTGGAAAAGCCGCGTGAGTACCGGCATCGTGCATCTGACAGCGCTTGCAAAAAGCCCTTGCTTGCGCGCGTCGAATTCCGAATCCAATCCCTTCGCACCACCAATCAAAATCGATCTGTGCCAAACAGAAACCGATTTTGCTCGCACCATCTTTTGCAATTGCTTGCATTTTCCCTCTGCCAATTACAAATAGCATCCTGCAAAATGCGGCACACGCATTGCCAGGTGGGGAACGCGTGTTATTCGTTCATTCGGTGTTTATCGAGCGTGAACGAAAGGCGCTTGCAGGAGCAGAGACAGGGAAATGCAAAAAAGTATGGTCTGGGCCGAATGGGCAAAACAATCCGCCGGGCGTGGTCGTCCCAATGCCACGGCACTCGCTGCTCTCGTCGTGGCGATCTCGTCGGCGTTGAGCGGCTGTAGCTCGCTCTACTCTGAAGGCGCCACCGCCGGCGCCGGTATCGCAGGCGCCGCGCTCGCGGCAAAAGTGACGAACAACGCGGCCGTCGCAACCGGCATCGGCCTCGGCGCGGTCGCCGCGGCGCGGGCCGGCGTGCAGTATTCGGAGCGCGTGGTTCACACGAATACGCAGGACGGTATCGCCAGAATCGCCGGGCCGCTCGACGTCGGCGCAGTGGCGCCATGGAGCGTCACCCACTCTGTGCCGATCGAAGACGACGAACACGGCCGCGTCACCGTCAGCCGCATGATCAGCACGGGCGCGCTCGACTGCAAGGAAATCGTCTTCTCCGTCGACCAGACCGCCACCAAGAATGTGCCGGCCAGCAGCGCGTTTTATGTCGCCTCGATCTGCCGCGACGGCGAGAACTGGAAATGGGCATCGGCCGAACCCGCCACCGAACGTTGGGGCGCGCTGCAATGACGGCGCGTTCGCATACGGCTGGACTCAAGGCGCGCCGCGTGCGCCTCGCTACGTGGTCCGGCAACCGGCTGCGGCTCGTGCTGGCCGGCGCGCTGTGCGTCGGCGCGAGTGTCATGACGAGCGGCTGCTCGTCGGTCGGCGCGGCAAGCGGCGCGGCGGCCGGTGTCGCGTCGGGTCTCGTGACGTCCAATCCGGCGATCGGCATCGGTGTCGGCATTGCCGTACAGGCGGCGACTGACGAGGCCGTGGGCCACTATATGCGCACCATGCACACCGATCAGCAGAACATGATCGCCGCGTTGGCGGGCGCCATGCCAGTCGGCGAGACGCGCCCGTGGGCCGTCAAGCACACGCTGCCGATCGAGAACGGCCACGGCCAGGTTCGCGTGACGCGCGCATTCGGTTCGGCCCTCGCGCTCTGCAAGGAATTCGTGTTCTCGGTGCAGGACGGCGACGGCCCGAGCGCGCATGAGGACTGGTACACGGCGAGCGCGTGTCAACAGGACAAGGGCTGGAAGTGGGCGTCCGCTGAACCGGCCGTTCCGCGCTGGGGCAATCTGCAATAAGCGCGCGGCAATAAAAAAACGGCAGGGTCTCCCCTGCCGTTCCTGTTTCGCTTCAGCGCGAGGCGCGACGTTCAAACCGATCAGCTCGAACGCGCTACTTAAGCGCGCTCAAGACTCCACGTCTTCCAGACTGAAGATTTCGGTCTGGTCGTTATACGAGAAGATCTCGCCATAACGGCCCCAGTTGATGACCGCGTCGAGCGTCTCTTCCGCGGCGCTATCCGACAGAAAATCCTCCAGCTCCTGTTCGAAGCGCACGCGCGGCGCGCGATGCCCCGGCCGTTCGTTGAGCACCTTCTTGATTCGCGCGGCAAGCGGCACATGCCGCAGCAGATGCTCGGCGAACATCATCTTGCGTTCCTGCGTGCCGAACTCGGCGAACACGCGCGCCGGCGGCGTCAGGAAAATATCGCCTTCGCGCACATCGGCGAAACCGAGATGCTGCAGCACTTCGGCGACCGGGAACAGATCGTCCACCTCCAGATGCAGCGAACGGGCGATTTCCGGCATGTCGGCGCGGCCGTGGTACGGCGCCGCGGCCAATGTTTCGATCAGACCGGCCATCAGGTTGGTCGATACATGCGGCAACCAGCTGTGCAGCTCGAGGCCCTTCTTGGTCTTTTCGTCGGTCTGACGCGCGGTCATCTTCGCGTAGATCTCGTCCACCAGCCGGCGGAACGCCGGGTCGAGACGATTACGCGGATGCTTGAACGGCACCTTGATCTCGGCGATTACCCGGCCCGGATTCGACGACAGCACCAGAATCCGGTCGCACATGAACACCGCTTCCTCGATGTTGTGCGTGACGATCAACACCGCCTTGATCGGCATGCGGCCTTGCGTCCACAGATCGAGCAGGTCGGTACGCAGCGTTTCGGCGGTCAGCACGTCGAGCGCGGAGAACGGTTCGTCCATCAGCAGCAGCGTGGGGTCGACCACCAGCGCGCGCGCAAAGCCGACGCGCTGGCGCATACCGCCCGACAGTTCGCGCGGGTAAGCGTTTTCGAAACCGTCCAGACCGATCAGGTCGATCGCGGCGAGCGCGCGCGTGCGCCGCTCGCTCGCGCCGACGCCTTGCGCTTCGAGACCCGCTTCCACGTTTTGCAGCACGGTCAGCCAAGGGAACAGCGCGAAGGTCTGAAACACCATCGCGACGCCCTTTGCGGGACCGTTGAGCGGCTTGCCCATATACGTGACTTCGCCATCGGTCGGCTCGATCAGACCGGCGATGATGCGCAACAGCGTCGACTTGCCCGAGCCCGAACGGCCCAGCAAGCCGACGATCTCACCTTCGCGCAGCGACAGATTCGCGTCGTCGAGGACGAGCAGTTCGCCCTGCGACTTGTTGAAACCGCGGCACACGTCCTTGACGCGCAGGATCTCTTCGCCGAGGCGCGGCGGCTTCGGCGGCGTCTGGATCGGCGCGGCGGTCATAGCAGCTTTAGGATTTTGCATCGCGTTTTGCCTTCAAATTTCAATCAAGCCGGAGCTTGGCTTCGGCGTAGGCGTACATCGGACGCCACAGCAGGCGGTTGAACAGTGTCACGAACAGGGACATCACGGCGATGCCCACGATGATCTTCGGATAGTCGCCCGCGGCGGTGGACTGCGCGATGTAAGCGCCCAAGCCGTGCGCGGCCACTTTGGTGTCGCCCCACTGCACGAATTCCGCGACGATGCTCGCGTTCCACGCGCCGCCCGACGCGGTGATCGCGCCCGTGACGTAATACGGAAAAATGCCCGGCAGAATCGCCTGACGCCACCACTGCCAGCCGCGGATATGGAAGTTCTTGGCCGCCTCGCGATAGTCGTTCGGATACGAGGTCGCGCCGGCAATCACGTTGAACAGGATATACCACTGGGTGCCGAGTACGATCAGCGGCGACAGCCAGATGTCGGGGTTCAGGTGGAAGCGCACGATCGCGATCACGAACACCGGGAACAGCAGATTGGCCGGGAACGCGGCGAGAAACTGCGCGAGCGGCTGGATCTTCTCGGCGAGCGCCGGGCGCAAGCCGATCAGCACACCAACCGGCACCCACACGACCGAGGCCAGCGCGATCAGCACCACCACGCGCAAGAGCGTAATGAGTCCGAGCACGAACACGTGCCAGACTTCATCCAGCGAGACGCCGGTGCGCACATACATGAAGACGCGGTACACCACGTAGACGGTGGTGAGCAGCACCAGCGCCGCCCATACGATATCGCCGACGCGCGAGCTTTTCTGCATCTGCGGGATCTGGAAGCGCGGCCCCTGGATGGCCGGCAGCCGCAACGGCACGCGCGCGGCTCGCGCGAACATCCAGCCGAGCGGCACCAGCAGCCGGTGGATCAGGCGGGTGCGGCGAATCAGATCGAGAAGCCACGATTCCGGCGCGTCGCCCGAACTGGTGTTTTCCATGCGGAACTTGTCGGCCCACGCGACGAGCGGCCGGAACAGGAACTGGTCGTACGCGAGAATCACGACTGTCATGGCGAGGATCACCCAGCCGATCGCGTGCAGGTTCTTGTCCGAGATCGCCTGCGCCAGATACGCGCCGATGCCCGGCAGCGTGATCGTGCGGTTGCCGACCGTGATCGCTTCGGAGGCCACCACGAAGAACCAGCCGCCCGACATCGACATCATCATGTTCCAGATGAGGCCCGGCATCGAGAACGGCACTTCCAGTTTCCAGAAGCGCTGCCATGAAGTGAGGTGGAAGCCGCGCGACACTTCGTCCAGATCGCGCGGCACCGTGCGCAGCGACTGATAGAAGCTGAACGTCATGTTCCACGCCTGGCTCGTGAAGATCGCGAAGATCGCCGCCAGCTCGGCGCCGAGCACCCGGCCGGGAAACAGCGCGAGGAAGAAGGTGACCGTAAACGAAATGTAGCCGAGCACGGGCACCGACTGCAGGATGTCCAGAATCGGCACCAGCACGAGCCCGGCGCGGCGGCTCTTGGCCGCCAGCGTGCCGTACACCAGCGTGAAGATCAGCGAGGCGACCATGGCCGCCAGCATGCGCAGCGTAGTGCGCATGGCGTACTCAGGCAGATTCGCCGGATCGAGCGAGATGGTTTGAGTCTTGAGCGTCGACATGGGCGCCAAGGTCTCGTGAAAACCGATCGCCGCCATGGCGATCACGCAGATGATCAGCGGGAAGGCGACGAAGTCCCAGCGATTGGGCAGCACCCGCCATGCCGACGCATTGGCGGTGCGCTTGAGGTTGAAGCTGAAATCCATCAGATGCCCTCCCCGTCGAGCCAGCAGTTCGCAAACAACAAGGAGGCCGCGGCTTCGGCGCGGCGGTCTGAAGATCGGTCCGGAAAGCGGAAATCAGGCATGGCAAAACGCGTGTGCGCGGTAAATCGTTAGCGTTGGAGACACGTGGACCGGTGAAGAATGTGTCCGTGGACGAGCCGCCCAGGACCGCAACCCTCAAACCCGACTCCTGTCGCCGCGGGCGCCGCCCGTAGGCTGGCGAGCTTTCCTTGTTTTGGACGGCACGACACTACACCATCCTATGTTTCAGGCACAACCTTTCGCGGTAAATCGCGATAAATAACGGGGGACGTGCCGCTATCGTCCTTGAGGGCCGCGCGCGCACGTCAAGCGGCAGGCCGTTCGTCGTCGCGCGCAGGCCACATCTTCAGCCGGGGCGGCGGCGACCCGGATCGCATCGGCGGCCCCCGGAAAACCCGTACTGCCATTAAGAAACCGGCCGGGCCGCCGTTAAGAACCTGATGGGCGCGGTGCGGGTAGTTCGCTTTCCCGCAATAACAATGGCGTCTGGCCCCATGACGGTTAAAATCAGAAGACGACGCCTGCCGTCGATTTATCCCGGGCCACAGCGGCGGCGTTTTGCCGAGCGCTTGCGCAGGGGCGAAACAGCGCCGGCGCGCTGCCACGAATGAGCTAGTTGCATGTCACAGCCAGACGGATCAGAGAGTCGATGAACAGGACAACCTTGCGCCAGGCAACCGGGCCGGTCAGCTTCATGCTGATCGTACTGGTTTGCTGGTTCGTGGCCGGCATGGTCGCGGACCGGATGGTACAGCAAGAGCTGGACGCGGCCCTGCGTGCGCAGCGGCAAATGTCCACGTCGATCGTCGACAACATGGCGGAAGTGATCGCCAGCGACCTCGCGATGTCTCGGGCCATCCCCGCGACCATGGCCGAAATGGACGTGGTCCAGCGCGCTCTGGTGCAATCCCAGAATTATGCCGTGAACGACCAAACGACGGAACCCGCCCTGCGCGCCGCGTTGCTGAAAGACGCGAAGATGACCGCCGTCAGCAACTTCCTGCACGACGCACAAGGTTTCTCCGGGCTCGACCAGATCTGGCTCGTCAATTCAAACGGCATCTGCGTCGCCTCCAGCAACTCGATCAACAACCCGTTCGCGGCCGAGCGCTCGTTCGTCGGCACCGACATGCGCGTGCGCGGCTACCTGACGAACGCACTGCTCGGCGCCTTCTCCGAGGCCTATGGCGTCGGCCGCTCGAGCGGCGAGCCCGGCATTTTCATCGCCGCGCCGGCTTATGCGGACGGTCTGCTGGTCGGCGTGGTCGTCGCCAAGGTCGGGATCGCGCGGCTGCGCCACTGGGTCGCGCATGCCGGCACCTTCGTCACCGACGACAATGGCGTCATCATCATGGCGCACAACAGCGCGCTCGAAGGCCGCGCGTTGCCGAACTCACGCGTCGCGCAGATGAGTCCCGCCGAGCGCAAGACCATCTATCTGCGCGACAGCTTCCCCGACATCCAGATCAGAGTGGACGCCCAGGTGCGCGAACAGGCGCCGTGGGTGCCGTCCGCCGTGGCCGGACAACTGTTCGGCATGTCCGAGCGCCCCGTGCCGTCGCTCTATCAGGCGCGCGGCGGCCTGAACTCCGGGCTGTCGGCGCATCTGGTCGATCCGCTCGCGGCCTGGCCGGAACTGCTGCGCAATCACAAGCGCGATCATTTGCTGGTGTTCCTCACGCTGGCCGGCACGGTCGCGCTGGCGTGGGTCATCACGGTGTCGTACGTGCGCGAGCGGCGCCACCATCGCGCGACCCGCGATCTTGCCGAACAATTGCAATCCGCCAACACGCTGCTTTCGGCCGAGGCCCGTCACGACGTGCTGACCGGCGCGCTGTCGCGGCGCTACTTCCTCGACTTGCTGCGTCATGAGATCGAACGCGCGCACGTGAGCAACGAGCCGTTGTGCATGGCGATCGCCGACCTCGACCACTTCAAGCAGATCAACGACCGCTTCGGCCACGCTGCCGGCGACCGTGCGCTGGAGCATTTCGTCGACACCTGCCGCGCCGAGTTGCGCGGCGCCGATGCGATCGGCCGGCTGGGCGGCGAAGAGTTCGGCCTGCTGTTGCCGGCCACGGATCTGGCCGGCGGCCGCGAAGTCGTCGAGCGCCTGCGGCTGCGCCTGAAAGCAATGCCTTCGCCGAAGCTGCCCGCTTCCGTGGGCTTGAGCGTGAGCATCGGCATCACCGAACTCTCGCCCGACGATCTGCCCGAGCGCATCATGAGCCGCGCCGACACGGCCCTCTACGCGGCAAAATCGGGCGGTCGCGACCGCACCGAAGCCCTGCCCCCCGACGACACAGCGCCGCCCGCCCGCACCGTGGCCAACGTCTGGTAACGCGCTCGCCGGCGGCCGCCAGCGCCTCGACCACTACGCAAGAAACTGACGCAACGCAAGATCCGCCTTCGGGCGTCTCGTAGTGAAGCAGGTATGATCGACCTTGATATCGAGGTTGCCGCTACCGCTCTTACGGAGATTCGCATGAAGGGAAATCTGGTCATCGTCTGTCGCGATCAGGATGCTGACGCGTTCGACCATTTGCTCGCCGAATACGGCGCGTTCCAGACGCGCCTGTCGTCCACCGCGTGGTATCTGAAGCTGGACGTGGCGCCGGAACTGATTCAGGAGGAGATCCTGGCGCGGCTCGGCAAATACACCACGCATTACATTTTCGAAGCCGAAACGGTGACGTGGAATACCGTGGATAGCGACGCGGCGAATGCGCTGAATACGTTGTTTTCAGATTAGCGCGCCACCGTCTTTCCGCGCCTGCGAACCTTGCGTTCGGATCGCGGCGCGCGGTGCGGGCGGCTCAAGTTCGAGCCGCGCCGCCAATCGCCAGGCGCCAGTCGCCATTCACGACCAGGCATTCTCCGAGGTTGCCGCGACCCGCGGCAACACTTCGAACGGAAAGCTCATCAAGACTCGCAAACCACGGCCGCCGTGGTTGCCGATCTCCCATTCCCCGCCCGCACGCCGTACCAGCCGCTCGACAATGGCGAGCCCCAGGCCGCTATGGCCGTTGCCGCCGCGCGCCGGATCGAGCCGCACGAAGGGCCGGCTGGCGTTGATCAGATCCTGCGCCGCGATGCCGTCGCCGTTGTCGCTCACTGACAAGGTGAAGCCTTGCGCAGTACGCGCCGTGGCCACGACGATCGGCGGGGCGCCGTACGCGTGCGCATTGTCGAGCAGGTTCGACAGAATCCGGTCGAGCGTGGCGGCAGGCAACAGGAACGCCGGCCCCGCGTTGAGTTCGGTCTGCACGGTGGGCGCGCCGGACGCCACCGCCCGATAACTGCGCACCACGCGCTCGCACTGCGCATCCACTTCGACGGGCTCGCTGCGATCGGCGCCGTCGTGCGCAAACACCAGAAACTGGTCGACGATATGCGTCATGGAATCGACGTCGCGCACCACGCCGTCGCGCACCTTTACTTCGTCCATCATCTCGGCGCGCAGCCGTAAACGCGCCAGCGGCGTTTTCAGATCGTGCGCGACACCTGCGAGCATGACAGCGCGGTCGTTCTCCGTGCGCGCCACTTCCTGGACCATCTGATTGAAACCGTGGGTCAGTTGACGCAACTCGCGCGGGCCGCGCTCCGGCACCGGCGGCACCGGCAGGCCGCGGCCGAAGCGCGCCACCGCCTGGGCGAGCGAGCGCAAAGGCTGCTGCAGCGCCCACGCGGCGAAGAGCGCCGCCATGACCGCGAACGAGAAAATGATGGCAAGCCACAACACCGTGCGATCGAGCGAGCGCGGCGTGCGCAACGGCTGCACCGGCACCACGATCCAGCTGCGATCGGAGATGGCACGCACCCACAGCGTGGGCGGAAGGCCCGGCACACCGACGCGCACCTGCGTGCCGGACGGCATGCGGTCGCGCACGTCTTCGAGGAAACGTTCGAGCGGCGGCGGCATGTCCGCGCTCTCCGGCGGCACTTCCGGGCTCGCCGGATCGACCAGCTTCACGCGTGACGGCAACGGCTGATCCGGTGTTCGGGCGACGTGCTGACGCACCGCGTCGACGAGGAAGGTGGCTTCCTCGACCGCATAGCGTGTTTGCAGTTGACTGCGCTCGAGGCGCATGAGCGAGTACCACGCGAAATGCGACAGCAGCAGGACCGCGACGACTAGCAGCGCCAGCCGTCCGAACAGCGAATCAATGGGACGGCGCATGCTGTTCGCCGTCGGGCACGAACACGTAGCCGCGGCCGCGCACCGTTTGAATGAAGCGCGGCGTGGACGGGTCGGTTTCGAGAATGCGGCGCAGACGCCAGACCTGCACGTCGATGCCGCGGTCGGTGCCGTCGTATTCCGGACCGTGCAGCAGTTCGAGCAGGCGTTCGCGCGTGAGGGTGCGCATGGGGTGATTGACGAAAATCTTCAGCAGCGCGAATTCGCTGCCCGACAACGTGAGCGGCTTGTCTTCCAGATGCAGCGTGCGCGACTGGAAATCCAGCGTGAAGCGGCCGAAGTTGAACGGCTCGCGCTGCTCCGGCGCCGCCGCCGAAGGCAGCGTGCGGCGGCGGCGCAGCACGGCCTGCACGCGCGCCAGCAACTCGCGCGGATTGAACGGCTTGCCGAGGTAGTCGTCCGCGCCGAGCTCCAGACCAACGATGCGATCCACGTCGTCCGCGCGCGCCGTGAGCATGATCACGGGGATGTCGTCGCCCGACGCGCGCAGCTTGCGCAGCGCGGTGAGCCCGTCGACGCCCGGCATCATCAGGTCGAGCACGATCAGATCGGGACGCTCGCGTTCGAGCCTGCGCTCGAGCGAGCCCGCGTCGTGCAGCACCGATACTTCGATACCCTGACGGGCCAGATAGTCGCGCAGCAGATCACGCAATTCGACGTCGTCGTCGACAACAAGTATTTGAGTAGCCATGGGATGAAGTTTAACGCGCAGCAGGAAGGGTTTTCGATTTCAGACGGGCCTCAAGGGTTACCGGGTGTTACGGTGAAAGGCATGCGTAATGTGCCGTAACGTCCGCGTCCAGCCACGTAACACAGCCAATCGCGCAGTTCTCTACGCTGTGTCTTACCGAATGCAGGCCGTTCACTTTAACCGGTTGCATCGTCGGCTATTCCATTACAGGGAGTCTCACATGTCCACCAAAAAGATGTCGCGCGTTCTCGCCGTTGCCGCCACCGCTCTCGCCATCGGCGCGGGCGCTGCTTATGCCGCACAACCCGCTGACCATGGCGGGCCCGGCGGCCCCGGCGGTCCCGGCGGCTGGCACGGCCACTTCATGAAGGAACTGACTCAACTGCACGACCAGTTGAAGCTGAACGCGGATCAGGAAAAGCAGTGGCAAGCCGCGCTGGACACCATGAAGCAGAACCACGAGGCCATGCGCGCCAACCATGACCAGATCAAGGACCAGTTCAATGCCGCGCAGCAGCAGCCGATTCTGGATCTGAACGCCATGGCCGCCGCACACCAGCAGGTCGAGCAGAAAGACGCGCAACTGCGTCAGCAAACCACGGACGCGTGGCTCAAGTTCTATAACGGCCTGAACGACCAGCAGAAGACCACCGTCAGCACGGCGCTCAAGCAGCGCTTTGCGAAGATGGAGTCGCGTCATGAAAAGATGCACGAGCGCTGGGAGCATCGCAAGGGGCCGGCATCGGCGCCTGCGGCCAATCAGTAAGTAGACAGTTCACGGCAGGCAAGCGGCTGGCGCGGCCGCCTGCTCTGCCAGATGCAAAAACGCCACGGAGGTTGCCTTCCGTGGCGTTTCTTTTGTTACACAGCGCGCTCGTAGCGCGCGCGTCGATCGTCCTTTATGCGAAGACGGCCACGCTAGTCGGCAGCTTGCGACTTAGCCGTTCAGCGGCCCAAGATCAAACAGCAGCACTTCGGCGTTATCGCCCTTCTCCAGCGTCACCGTATCGGTTTCGCTGAGCTTGGCGGCGTCGCCCGTGCGCAGCGCTTCGCCGTTCACCGTCACCGCGCCCCGCGCCACATGCACGTACGCGAGCCGGCCTTTGGGCAGCGCGAAGGTGGCCGTTTCCGCGCCATCGAGCAGCGCCGCGTAAATCGACGCGTCCGCGTGAATCGTCACCGAGCCGTCGCGACCGTCGGGCGAAGCGACCACGCGCAGACGGCCGCGCTTGTCGGCGGCGTCGAAGCGCTTTTCCTCGTAGCCCGGCTGGTCGCCCGCGCGTTGCGGAATCACCCAGATCTGCAACAGGTGCGCCGGTTCGTCCTGCGACGCGTTGAACTCGCTGTGCTGCACGCCCGTGCCGGCGCTCATGCGCTGCACGTCGCCGGGACGGATGGTCGAGCCGTTGCCCATGCTGTCGCGGTGGGCCAGCGCCCCTTCGAGCACATACGTGACGATCTCCATGTCGCGATGGCCGTGCGTGCCGAAACCCTGTCCGCCGGCGATGCGGTCTTCGTTGATGACCCGCAGCGGGCCGAAGTGGACGTGCTGGGGATCGCGGTAGTCGGCAAACGAGAAGCTGTGATACGAGTCGAGCCAGCCGTGGTTGGCGTGACCGCGTTCTTCGGAGCGGCGAATCTCGAACATGGAGGAACTCCCGGTGAGTAAATGGCGATGTCGAGAATGTATGGGCAGAGCCTGCGCGAAACAATCGGCGTGGGTGCACCGGATCGTTTCATCAATGAGTGCAATCGGCTCAATTGGCGGTGGGCGTCGCTCCGGCGCTTTGGCGCTTTGGCGCTTTGGCGCTTTGGCGCTGTTGCGCTTTGGCGCTGTTGCGCTGTTGCGCTGTTGCGCTGTTGCGCTGTTGCGCTGTTGCGCTGTTGCGCAGGGTACGTCATAGCGCGATTGCGAGGCCGAATCTGGGCTGAATTGCGCCACGCGCCCCGCAGACCGCGAGACCCACGCGTCGCGGTTTCGTGGCAAGCACGACCGGTCACGGTCTACAAAGAACAGCGGCGTCGCGCTCGCACAACGTCCGCACCCGCCAGTTCACCGCCGCAGGCGCCCCGCACTGGCGCCCCGTCCCTGTTCGGGTAAAATACCGCGCTTTTCGAGATTGCGTGGGCGCCGAAGGCACGTCAGCGGGCCCGCCACGGCGGACCGTGATGGATGAGCGGCGGGTTCCAGACCCGCGCCAGACTCCATCGCGGCATCAAATGGACGCGGCCTACCGCGAAGCAGGATCAGCGGGCGGCGCGACAATTTTGACCGCCTAGAATAGCGACGGCCGGCCACGAACCGGCGGTCGTCGAGATCGGAGCACCACGACGATCAGTTTGACCCAGGAGAAACATGAAGAAGCTCGCACTGTGCGTGGCCTTGGCGGTCATGGCCACCGGCGCGATGGCCAAAGAGTGGAAGACCGTGCGAATCGGGGTGGACGCCAGCTATCCGCCGTTCGAATCCATGGCCCCCAACGGCCAGGTGGTCGGCTTCGACGCCGACCTGACCCGCGCCCTGTGCGCGAAGATGAACGTGAAATGCGTGTGGGTCGAACAGGATCTCGACGGCATCATTCCCGCGTTGAAGGGCAGGAAGTTCGACGCGATCGTGTCGTCGCTGACCATCACGGACAAGCGCCGCGAGCAGATCGACTTCTCCGACAAGCTGTTCGACGCCCCCGCCCGCATGATCGCCCGGACCGGGTCGCCGCTGCTGCCCACGGCGGCCTCGTTGAAGGGCAAGCGCGTCGGCGTCGAGCAGGGTTCGACGCAGGAAGCCTATGCCAAGGTCTGGTGGGAGCCCAAAGGCGTGACTGTGGTGCCCTATCAGAATCAGGATCAGGTGTACGCCGACCTCGCCTCGGGGCGTCTTGACGCCGCGTTGCAGGACGAAGTGCAGGCCGACGCCGGCTTTCTGAAGACGCCGCGCGGCAAAGGCTTCGGCTGGGCCGGCCCGGAAGTGAAGGATCCGAAGACGATCGGCGAAGGCACGGCCATCGGCCTGCGCAAGGACGACGCCGAGCTGAAGGCGATGTTCAACCAGGCGCTGGCGCAGATTCATCAGGACGGCACGTTCAGGAAGCTCGAGAAGCAGTACTTCGACTTCGACATCTATCCTGGGCATTGAGTCCGGACCGGTGCCCGGACACTGAGCCCGGACACCGGAAGCAGCACCCACGAAACTCGGGGCACGCCCGCATGGGCTTTCACGAGGCTTCGTAATACAGTCGGCAGTAGATTCACCCGTAGCTTCACCCCAAGAGTCGAAAAGCGCGCTGCAAGACCGGCAACGGCCATGCAGTCATGATTTGCACAGCGGTGCGCTGTGCGCCGCAGGTCACAGCGAGCCACAAGCTCGCGGCAAACGCGGCGCAGAGTTGGCCGCGTCTTTCGCGGTGTGTCGCAAACACATCGTCAAGGACCCCCTATGTTCCTTCAAGGCTACGGCCCGCTGCTCCTCAACGGCACCTGGCAAACCGTCAAACTGGCGGTGTTGTCGCTGGCGTTCGCTTTCGTGCTGGGCCTGCTCGGCGCGGCGGCGAAACTGTCGAAAAACCGCATCTCGAACGGCGTAGGCACCGTCTACACCACGCTCGTGCGCGGCGTGCCCGATCTGGTGTTAATGCTGCTGCTGTTCTATAGCATCCAGATCTGGCTGAACAACCTGACCGACCTGCTCGGCTGGGATCAGATCGACATCGATCCGTTCGTGGCCGGCGTCGCCGTGCTCGGCTTCATTTACGGCGCGTACTTCACCGAGACCTTCCGCGGCGCGTTTCTCGCCGTGCCGCGCGGTCAGCTCGAAGCCGGCTCGGCTTACGGCATGACCGGCTGGCAGGTGTTCACCCGCGTGATGTTCCCGCAAATGATGCGCTTCGCGCTGCCGGGCATCGGCAACAACTGGCAGGTGATGGTCAAGGCCACCGCGCTGGTGTCGATCATCGGCCTCGCCGACGTGGTGAAGGCTTCGCAGGACGCGGGCAAGGGCACGTTGCGGTTCTTCTTCTTCACCCTGTTCGCAGGGGCGATCTATCTCGTCATCACCACAGTGTCCAACTTCGTGCTGATGTACCTCGAAAAGCGTTACTCGACCGGCGTGCGAAAGGCGGATCTATGATCGAGATCATTCAGGAATACTGGCGCAATTACCTCTACACCGACGGCTACCGCATCACCGGCGTGGCGATCACGCTGTGGCTGCTGGTGGTGTCGATCGGGCTCGGCTTCTGCCTGTCGATTCCGCTCTCGGTCGCCCGCGTGTCGAAGAAGAAATGGCTTGCCGGTCTCGTGTGGCTGTATACGTACATCTTCCGAGGCACGCCGCTTTATGTGCAGTTGCTGCTCTGCTACACCGGCTTGTACAGCCTCGAGATCATCCGCAATCACGAGCTCACCAACGCGTTCTTCCGCGACGGCATGCATTGCACGCTGCTCGCTTTCACGCTGAACACCTGCGCGTACACCACCGAGATTTTCGCCGGCGCGATCAAGGCGACGCCGTATGGCGAAATCGAAGCGGCACGCGCTTACGGCATGTCGTCGTTCACGCTGTACCGGCGCGTGATTCTGCCCTCGGCATTGCGCCGCGCGTTGCCGTACTACAGCAACGAAGTGATCCTGATGCTGCATGCCACCACCGTCGCGTTTACCGCGACCGTGCCGGACATCCTCAAGATCGCGCGCGACGTGAACTCCGCCACGTATCAGTCGTTCAATGCGTTCGGTATCGCCGCCCTGCTCTATCTGTGCATTTCGTTCGCGCTCGTGTGGCTGTTCCGCCGCGCCGAGCGCCGCTGGCTCGCTTACCTGCGGCCGCAAGGCAAGTAACCCAAGGCACCGCGCCTCAGTAAGTCAGCACGCCCAAGGATTCAGATGAACACCAAGAAGCAAAAGCTCTTCGTCGATGAGCTTCACAAACAGTACGGCGACAACGAAGTTCTCAAGGGCGTGTCGCTCCGGGCCAATGCCGGCGACGTGATCAGCGTGATCGGCTCATCCGGGTCGGGCAAGAGCACGATGCTTCGCTGTATCAACTTCCTCGAACAGCCGAATTCCGGCCGCATCTTCGTGGATGGCGAAGAAGTCCGCACGCAGATCGGCAAGAACGGCGCGTTGCGCGTGTCGGACCCGAAGCAGTTGCAGCGTGTGCGCACCCGGCTCTCGATGGTGTTCCAGCACTTCAACCTGTGGTCGCACATGAACGTGCTCGAGAACATCATCGAAGCGCCCGTGAACGTGCTGGGACTGAAGCGCAAGGAAGCCGAAGAGCGCGCGCGCGAATATCTGGAAAAGGTCGGGCTCGCGCCGCGCCTCGAAAAGCAGTACCCGTCGCATCTGTCGGGCGGCCAGCAGCAGCGCGTGGCAATCGCGCGCGCCTTAGCCATGCATCCGGACGTAATGCTGTTCGACGAACCGACCTCCGCGCTCGACCCCGAACTGGTCGGCGAAGTGCTCAAGGTCATGCAGACCCTCGCCGAAGAAGGCCGCACGATGATCGTCGTCACGCATGAAATGGCCTTCGCGCGCAACGTGTCGAATCACGTGATGTTCCTGCATCAAGGCCGCGTGGAAGAAGAAGGCCATCCCGACGAAGTGTTCAGGAACACGAAGAGCGAACGGCTCAAACAATTCCTCTCCGGCAGCCTCAAATAACGGCCCACGAATAACCCATTATCTGGGCTGTAGTCGAAGTAGTATTACAAGGCGCTTACCGGCGCCTTTTTTGTTTCGGTGACCTGTGCATTCCGGCGTTTTCGGCCACGAAATCCGCCTCCCATCCGCCTCGAACCCCCGCCTTCCCGCCCTACTCTGCCGCATCTAAGGCGTCAATAGTGGCAATCCTTAACGCTACCCGTGCCGAACCGTGATTCCCTTGTCGCATAAGGGTTTTCACGATTTTCGCCGGTGTTGCGACGGGTCGTCGCCCATATTCTTATTGCAATTTGGAGACATCAATCGAGGCCGGTACTAATTTCTTCTCCCAGTGAAGTGTATTTTTGATAAATTAGTAACCAAAGTAGCAAAACAAAGTTCATTAAAAGTAGTTTTACTTCAAAGCACAGAGGAGAACCGGTCGGCGAGGGATCGGCATGACGACCAGATAGCCCCAAGGCTACACGTCACGGCAGGAGACCCAATCCACCCGCTAATCTCCCTGGTACCGATTTCTGTTCGGCGCAATTCGCGGCCGAGCACCATTCGCAGTACTGGGTTTCACTTTTTGACAGGGTATGGAGGAGAAGATGAAGAAAGCTTTGCTCGCCGCTGCGCTGATGACAGCCGGTGTTGTTGCGCACGCCCAAAGCAGCGTGACGCTGTACGGCCGCCTTGACGCCGGTATTGAGTACATGACGGGCGTTCCGCAAGGCGTGGGTGCAAATGGTCAGGCAACTGGCAGCACGAACCGCTGGCGCGCTGAAAGCGGCGACTGGGGTACCAGCCTGTGGGGCTTGAAGGGCGTTGAGGACATCGGTGGCGGCAACAAGGTCCTGTTCCAGTTGGAAGGCTCCTTCAACACCATGACGGGTGCAGGCCCTGGCGGCGGCGGTCTCTTCAATCGTTGGGCAACTGTCGGCCTGTCGAACGACCAGTACGGTACGTTCACGATGGGTCGCATGCTGTACATCTCGAACGGCGTGTGGGACTTCGACCCGTTCGGTCAATCGAACTGGTCGTCGGCATCGCTGGTGCGTGGCCGCAACTGGCCGCAATCGAGCAACAACTTCGCTTACCAGTCGCCGAAGATCGCGGGCTTTGACTTCTACGGTCAATACGCGCTGTCGAACGCAACGAGCTGGAACGGCAACGGCACGACCGCTCAAGGTCGCGAAGCTGGCGCACAAGTCACCTACACGAACTCGCTGTTCCAGGTTCGCGGTATTTACGACGAAATCCGCAATCCGGCTAACGGCACCCTGTACGGCCCGAACGCAAGCGCGGTCAATACGGCCAACATCGGTAACGGCGTGTTCGCGGCATCGCGTGAATACTCGGCTCTCGTGAACGTGTTCCTGGGTCAGTTCAAGATTCAGGCTGCTTACCAGGCTGTCCGTTCGGCAGGTGCACAGAACGTTCTGCCGGGCCAGCCGACCACGCTCGATCACGAATGGGGCGGTGTGACGTGGCAAGCAACGCCGGCAGCGGCGCTGATCGCTGCGGTCTACCACGTGAACGGCAACAATGGCGCGGGCAACGCGACGATCTACACGGTCGGCGGCTCGTACAACCTGTCCAAGCGCACGCTGCTGGACCTCCAGGTTGCAACGACGCAAAACAGCAAGACGGCTAACTACGGCCTGAATGCCAACAACGCAGGTACGGCAACCAGCACGGACAATCCGCTGCCGGGTCACAGCCAGACTGGCGTGTACGCAGGTATTCAACACTCGTTCTAATCGAACGGTGTTCCCCGGAGGAACTTCCTCCGGGGTGTAGTCCAATATTCTTCAAGAGAATCTTTTTCACGCTGCTGCGAGAGGCGCGTATCGGTGCGATGTCCGCAAGGGTATCGCACCGTTTTTTATTTGAGCGGACGGTTTTGCCACTGCTTTTGCGCACCGCCTCGGTGCATGCCTGGTTCACGTCGCGCTTGTGAACGCGGTGGGTTGATTCCGCCGCGCCCGGTCCCTGCTTCGAGGCGACGAAGTCAGGCGGTTCAAACCGCTGCTTCGTTTTCTTCGCCGGTGCGGATACGGATCACGCGCTCCACGTCGGCCACGAAAATCTTGCCGTCGCCGATCTTGCCGGTGCGTGCCGCGCCAATGATCGCGTCGATCACCTGATCGCACTGGTTATCCGCCACCACCACTTCGATTTTCACTTTCGGCAGAAAGTCGACCACGTACTCTGCACCACGATAGAGCTCGGTATGGCCTTTCTGCCGGCCGAAGCCTTTGACCTCCGTCACAGTCAGCCCGGTGAGGCCGACTTCAGCGAGCGCCTCGCGCACTTCGTCGAGTTTGAACGGTTTGATGACTGCAGTGATGCGCTTCATGGCGGACCTCGTCTCGTGTCTGGAAGAGTGAAAGGGAAATGGATGATTTTTATTCTACGCCGCGCCGGATGCGTTGCGGCAATCCGGCGCGTGGTTTGGTTGAGTCCGCAGCGATCGGCCGAGAATTCGGCGCGGCTCACTCCACCGGTTCGGTGTAGCGCGACGTGATCGGATAACGCCAGTCGCGCCCGAACGCGCGATGCGTGACGCGAATGCCGATCGGCGCCTGGCGGCGCTTGTACTCGTTGATCTTGATGAGGCGCGTGACGCGTTTCACGTCTTCCACCGCGTAGCCCGCCGCGATGATTTCGGCGAGCGAGCGGTCCTCTTCCATGTACATGCGCATGATCGCGTCGAGGACTTCGTACTCGGGCAAGCTGTCCTGATCGGTCTGGTTCTCGCGCAGTTCCGCCGACGGCGCGCGCGTCAGGATCCGTTCGGGAATGATGTCCTGCTTGCTGAAAGTGGTGGCGTGATTGCGGTAGTGGCAGAGGCGATAAACGAGCGTCTTCGCGATGTCCTTGATGACTGCGAAGCCACCGGCCATGTCGCCGTACAGCGTGCAGTAGCCCACCGCCATTTCGCTCTTGTTGCCGGTGGTCAGCACGATCGAGCCGAACTTGTTCGACAGCGCCATCAGCAAGGTGCCGCGAATGCGCGCCTGAATGTTTTCTTCGGTGGCGTCTTCGGCGCGGCCCGCGAATTCCTCCGCGAGCGAGCTGCGGAACGCGTCGAACATCGGCGCGATGGCGATTTCGTCGTAGCGCACGCCAACGCGGCGCGCCATTTCGGCGGCGTCCGTCGTGGAAATGTCAGCCGTGTAGCGCGACGGCATCATCACCGCGCGCACGCGGTCCGCGCCGAGCGCGTCGCACGCAACCGCCAGTACCAGCGCCGAATCCACGCCGCCCGACAGGCCGATCAGCGCGCCCGGAAAGCCGTTCTTGTTGATGTAGTCGCGCACGCCCATGACGAGCGCCGCATAAACCTGAGCCTCGATCGACAGATCCGGCGCGATCGCCGCGGGCAACGGCTTGCCGTTTTCGAATTCGACGATCGCGGTCGCTTCCTCGAACTGCGCCATCTTGGCGACCAGTTCGCCTTGCGCGTCGAGCACGAACGAGCCGCCGTCGAACACCAGTTCGTCCTGCGCGCCGACCATGTTCACGTAGACCATCGGCAGGCCGGTCTCGCGAATCCGCGCGCGCAGAATGTCGAAACGCACCGCTTCCTTGTTCAGGTGATACGGCGAGCCGTTCGGAATCAGCACGACTTGCGCACCCGCCGCCTTCGCCATTTGCGCAGCCGACGCATGCCATGCGTCCTCGCAGATCACCACGCCGTACTTCACGCCGTCGAGTTCGAACACGAACGGCTGCGGGTCGGACGCGAAGTAGCGCTTCTCGTCGAACACCTCGGTATTGGGCAAATCCTGCTTGCGATACGTGCCGCGCACTTCGCCATCCACGATCAGCGACGCCGCGTTGAACGTATCGACCGGCGGCACGCCGCGCTCGATCGGCGCGTTTGCATTACCATGGCCGTGCGCCACGTCACGGAAAGGATGGCCGACGATCACATGCAGGCCCGCGAACGGTTTCAGTTGCACAGCGAGGTCGGCCAGCGCCGCCGCGCTCGCGGCATAAAACGCGGGACGCAGCAGCAGATCTTCGGGCGGATAGCCGGAGAGCGCGAGTTCAGGCGCGATCAGCAGCTTCGCACCACCGTTGTGCGCGGTGCGCGCGGCGGCGACAATCTTTTCGACATTGCCGGCGAAGTCGCCGACGGTGACATTGATTTGGGCAAGAGCGATTCGGGTCTTCATGGCAGGATCGACAGGCAAGCCGACGTGGCTTGCGAGTACCGCGGCTGGTTAGCTCGACGGAATGGACAAATCGGATAAACGAACGACGTAGCGCCTAATGCGCCGCGCCGCTCATTGGGAACAGTCACACAGATTGAACCAGGAACGCTTTGATTATCGCACGGGCATTCTGGCGTCGCCCTCCGAGGTGGACGCCGCTGAATGGAATGCCCTCCTCGCCCAGCAGTCGCAGCCCACGCCGTTTTTGCGGCACGAGTTCCTGAGCGCGCTGCATGCGACCCGTTGCGCGGTCGCCGATACCGGCTGGGCGCCGCAATTCGTCACGCTGACGGACCCGCGCACGGACAAGCTGGTGGCCGCCGCGCCGGTATACCTGAAGGGGCATTCGTACGGCGAGTACGTGTTCGACTGGGCCTGGGCCGACGCCTACAAGCGCAACGGTCTGCCGTATTACCCGAAGCTGCTGTGCGCGGTGCCGTTCACGCCCGTGCAAGGCAACCGGTTGTTATCGGCGGATACGCATGCGCTCAAGCATCTGGCGGCCACGCTGATGGCGTTCGCGGAGCAGGCCGACGTGTCGTCGCTGCATGTGCTGTTTCCCACCGAAACGGAAGCCAATGCGCTCACCGACATGGGCATGATGCAACGCGAAGGCGTGCAGTTTCACTGGCTGAACGACGGCTATCGCGACTTCGACGATTTCCTCTCCACGCTCGAACAGAAGAAGCGCAAGAACATTCGCGCCGAGCGGCGCAAAGTGCAGGAGGCCGGCGTGACGATGCGCCGGATTCGCGGCGAGGACATTCAGGACGCGGACTGGCGCTTCTTCAGCAAGTGTTATCGGCAGACATACCGCGAGCACTTTTCGAGTCCGTATCTGAACCTCGATTTCTTCCGCATGATCGGCGCGTCGATGCCGGAGAATCTGCTGCTCGTGATCGCCGAATACGAAGGCAAGCCGATCGCGAGTTCGCTGGTGGTGTATCAGCGCGACGCGAAAACCGGCGGTACGCTGTATGGCCGCTATTGGGGCGCGCTCGAACACGTGCCGTGCCTGCACTTCGAAACCGCGTACTACCAGCCGCTCGAATTCTGCATCGAGGAAAAGCTCGGCGCGTTTGAAGGCGGCGCCCAGGGCGAACACAAGATGGCGCGCGGTTTCCTGCCCACGGTGACGCGCTCGGCGCACTGGCTCGCCCACCCTGCTTTCGCGGATGCGGTCGGCCACTTTCTCGACAACGAAAAGAACAGCATCCATGCGTATGTGGATGAGTTGCGCGAACACAATCCGTTCAAAGGCTGAAGCGCGTTTATGGCGTGGTTTCTTTATCTGCTCGAATGCTCGGACGGCAGCGTTTATACCGGCATTGCCGTCGATGTGCAGGCGCGTTTCGACAAACACGTGAGCGGCGAAGGCGCGCGTTATACGCGTTCACGCAAGCCGTTGCGGGTGCTGGCGTCGTTCGAATTGACGGACCGGTCGAGCGCGTCGCGCGCCGAGTATTGGGTCAAGCGGCTCGCGGCATCGGAGAAACGGGCGTTGGCGGCGGGACTGCGCACGCTCGAGTCTGTAATGCCGTTGCCGGAGCCTGAAGTGGTTGTTGATGAGGGAACGGAACAGGCAACCGGCGCGTCCTGAACGAAGGCCGTTCGGCTTCGTTCAGGCTCGCTATCCCCTCGCCTCTCGCATCCGCTCATTCAGCAGCCGATGCATCAACGCAAGCTCCCCCACCGCATCCGCTTCCAGCGAAGTCAGCCCCTCCCGCGCCGGCAGCGCGTGACGCACCGGCCGCAAGGTCCGATCCAATGCGGCGTCGATATCCGCGCTCACGGTCGCGATCCATGCGTCGAGTTCGTCGTGCGTGTCGCGCCGGTTCGTACTCAGGCGCAGTTGCGTCGCGGTGCCGGCCATTCTGCGCAACACGCTCAGCACCGTCAGCGTCACCGTATCGGCCATCGAGTCCTCGAGTTTCTCAAGGCGCATCCGGCCGATCGCTTCTTCCGCGTTATTGCTGCCCAGACCAGCGGCCCGGCGCAAGCGCTCCATCTCCTTCTCGCTGCGGCGAGGCGACGCCAGCGCGGCTCGCAGATACGCGAGATTGGCGCGAACCGCTTCGCCCAGATACGCGCGGTAGTCGATCTTTTCGCGCGTCGGCCAAAGATAGAACGTGGCCAGCAGCGCCAATACGCAGCCGAGCACGTTATTGCCGAGCCGCGTGATCGCATAGACGAATTCGCTGGCGCCCGGCGTCGCGAAGTCGGCCACCAGCACGAAGGTCGGCGTGAGAAACAGCACGAAGAGACTGTAGCTGACGGGACGCAGCGCCATGGTCGCCATCACCAGCGGAAACACCGCGAGGGAAATGCCGAGCGGCGAATGAATCGCGTAGCCGATCGCCGCCGCCAACACGCCGCCGACGATGCTGCCCGCCGCCCGCTCGATACTGCGCGGCCAAGTCGCGGCAATCGAAGGCTGCAAGATCAGCAGCGTCGCCATGGTCGCCCAGTAGCCGAACGGCAGCCCGAGCGCGCGAATCACGAGAAAGCCGGCGGAGGTCGTTACGCCGACGCGGGCCGCATGCCGCAAGCCGACGGATTCGACCGACAGGTTCGCCTTGAACGTAGCCCAGATGCGCGTGAAGAGGCGCGTGGCGCTGTCGCGCCAGCCTTCGGGCTGCGCATACACCGGCGCGAAGTCGACCAGTTCGAAATCGGACTTCAGCGACACCGGTTCCGACAACGCGGTTTCGAGCCGTTTCGCAAAGCGGCGCAAGCGCAATTGCAACGCGGTGAGACGCTCCCACTGCGCATCGTTGACGGCCGCGCCGATGTCGCGCAGCAGGTCGCCCATCACGGCCAGCAGCCGCGCCGCGCGTTTCGCGCGCCATGCGTTATCCGGCGCTCGCTCACAGGCGCCGGATACGGCGATCAGATACGCGAACAACGCTTCACCATCGGTCAGCAAACCGAGCAGCGTGTCGTAGGTTTCGCGGCCGCCCGTTCTCGACGCGGGCACCCGCGCCAGCACTTTGCGCGAGCGTTCGAGCGCGGCTCGGGCATCGGCGCGAAATTTCGCGGCATGCGTGGCCCATTCGCCGCGAGCCGCGCGGCGTTCGAGCAGCCGGGCGCTATCCAGCGCGATATCGGCCAGACGCAGATAGACGGCACGCAGCGTCGAGCGACTCGTGCCGAACGGATGAATGCGCCAGACCGTCAGACTCAGCGCGACAGCGAACAGGCAGCCGACCAGGTAGATACCGAGAAACGCCATACCTTGCCGCACATCATGCATCGGCCGGTCGACCATCACGACGCAGGCGGTCGCCACGAGAATCGTCACCTGCGACGTGGCCGCGCCCCAGATCCTGCCGAACGCGCCGAGGCTCGTGAACAGCAGCACCGCGAGCGCGGCGACCACCGTTCCCTCTGCGGACGCGAAAGAGGTCAAGCCACCGCACACCGTGGACAGTACTGCGAAGCCCATCATCGATGCAAAGCGGGCGCGGTTGGAGCCGGCGGCATCGGCGAGACAGGTCCAGAAGGCGCCGATCGCGGCCCACGCGAACATCGGTTCGTGCAGTACATTGCCGAGCGCGAGCATGGCAGTGGATGCGCAAGCCGCTCTCAAGCCTTCCGACAGACTGGCCTCGCTCGTGGAAAACGACACCATCCAGACCGGCCGCTTGCGATAGATCGCGCTCGCGACGGCATACAGCCAGTTCGACCAGCGCAGCGAAGACGACGACGGGTTGGACTTGCGATTCAGCATCCGGACGGTGGGCTCAGAAGAACAGGGATTGGCGCCGCATCAGCGCATCGAGAAAGGCCGGCGCAACAACGTCAGCGCAACGGATGCCCCATGATAAGGGTTTACCCCTAATTATAAAAATGCATTCGGTTCATCCAACCGATGCGCTGCGTCTATGCGCCCTTTCTGAAGACTATGCAACGCGCCCGCCTCCCGCTTCGACTTGCGAATGAAAAAACCGCGCGGCCCTTGCAGGCTCGCGCGGTTTTTTATCCACCAAACGTGACGCAGCTTACTTCTTGTAGTTCGCCGCGCCTTCGGTGATTTCCTTGTGCGCGGCGTCGATATCCGCCCAGCCTTCGACCTTCACCCACTTGCCCTTCTCGAGCGCCTTGTATTGCTCGAAGAAGTGCTTGATCTGATCTTTCAGGTACGCCGGAACGTCGTCGATCGACTTCAGGTTGGCGGTCATCGGGCAGACCTTGTCGTGCGGGACGGCAACCAGCTTCGCGTCCACGCCGGATTCGTCGGTCATTTGCAGCATGCCGAGTGCGCGGGCACGCACCACGGAGCCAGCCAGCAGCGGGAACGGCGTGATCACCAGCACGTCGACCGGGTCGCCGTCGCCCGACAGCGTTTGCGGAATGTAGCCGTAGTTAGCCGGATAGCGCATGCCCGTGCTGATGAAACGATCGACGTGGAGCAGGCCCGTTTCCTTGTCGGCTTCGTACTTCACCGGATCGCTTTGCGCCGGGATTTCGATGATGACGTTGAAATCTTGCGGAAGGTCTTTGCCTGCGGGGACGTTATTGAAGCTCATGAGCGCTCTCTGGTCGGGATGGAATTCGGAACACGGCGTGCGGCGCGCTTGCTCGAACGGGATGCAACGTAAAACTCGCCTCGAGCAGCGGCGCTGCGGCCGGACAGTGCTGAATACGGCATTATAGCCAATCACCTAATGGCATCCCTCGGAACATCGGGGCGATAATCGTCGGGCGTCTCTCGATTGTGCCTCTCGTTTGTGAACACCACGTCACCGCCGCGCGGTGCTCGTGACACCTCAAGGAGCATGCATGGAAGAAGCCCGGCATTTCATCGGCGGCGAATGGTCCGCTGCATCAGGCGGCGAGACGATCGCCGTACTCGATCCTTCGGACGGCCAACCCTTCACCCAACTCGCGCGCGGCACCGCGGCGGATATCGACGCCGCCGTGCACGCCGCGCGCCGCGCGTTCGAAGGCCCCTGGGGCCAGGCCAGCGCCGCCGAACGCGGCCGCATTCTGTACCGGCTGTCCATGCTGGTCGCCACGCGCCAGGAGGAACTCGCCCAACTCGAAGCCCGCGACACCGGCAAGCCGCTCAAGCAGGCGCGCGGCGATTCCGCCGCCCTCGCCCGCTATTTCGAGTTTTACGCCGGCGCGGCGGACAAGCTGCACGGCGAAACGCTGCCTTACCAGACCGGCTATACGGTGCTGACCATTCGCGAGCCGCACGGCGTGACCGGCCATATCGTGCCGTGGAATTACCCCATGCAGATTTTCGGGCGCAGCGTGGGCGCGGCGCTCGCCGCCGGCAACGCGTGCGTCGTCAAGCCGGCCGAAGATGCGTGCCTGTCCGTGCTGCGCGTCGCCGAACTCGCGGCCGAGGCCGGTTTGCCGGCCGGCGCGCTGAATATCGTCACCGGCTACGGCCATGAAGCCGGCGCGGCGCTCGCGCGTCATCCGGGCATCGATCACATTTCGTTCACCGGCTCGCCGGAGACCGGCAAGCTCGTCACGCAAATGGCCGCCGAGAATCACGTGCCGGTCACGCTGGAACTCGGCGGCAAATCGCCGCAAATCGTTTTCGCCGATGCCGACCTCGACGCCGCGCTGCCCGTGCTGGTGTCGGCGATCGTGCAAAACGCCGGGCAGACCTGCTCGGCGGGTAGCCGCGTGCTGATCGACCGGGCCATTTACGAGCCCTTGCTCGACCGACTGAGCAGCGCGTTTCACGCGTTGCGCGTCGGCCCTTCGCAGGCCGACCTCGACTGCGGGCCGCTGATCAGCGCGAAACAGCAGCGGCGCGTGTGGGACTTCCTCAACGATGCGCAACACGACGGCATCGCCATGGCGGCGCACGGCGAGGTGATTCCCGAAGCGCCGGAAGCCGGCTTCTATCAGGCGCCCACGCTGTTGCGCGACGTGCCCGCGAGCCACCGCCTCGCGCGCCACGAAGTATTCGGACCGGTGCTGGCCGCCATGTCGTTCAGCGATGAAGACGAAGCTTTGAAGCTCGCCAACGGCACGCCATTCGGTCTGGTCGCCGGCATCTGGACGCGCGACGGCGCACGGCAGATGCGGCTCGCGCGCCGCCTACGCTCCGGCCAGGTGTTCATCAACAACTATGGCGCGGGCGGCGGCGTGGAATTGCCGTTCGGCGGCGTCAAGCATTCGGGCCACGGACGCGAAAAAGGCTTCGAAGCGCTCTATGGGTTCACCGTACTGAAGACCATTGCCATCCGGCACGGTTAGCCTGCGCGGCACGCACTGGCATCACCATCCACAACGAACAACGGAGACATCATGCGGTTGACAGGTAAAACAGCCATCGTCACAGGTGGCGGCTCGGGTTTCGGTGAAGGCATTGCGAAGACCTACGCGCGCGAAGGCGCGAACGTGGTGGTCAACGATCTGAACGGCCCGGCCGCCGAGCGCGTGGCGAGCGAAATCGCGCTGGCCGGCGGCAAGGCGATCGCGGTGGCGGGCAACGTCGCCCAGCGTGAGGACTGGCAGACGCTGCGCGCGGCCGCGCTGGAAGACTTCGGCAGCGTGCAGATCGTCGTCAACAACGCCGGCACCACGCATCGCAACAAGCCGGTGATGGAAGTCACGGAAGCCGAATTCGACCGCGTCTACGCGGTGAATGTGAAAAGCATCTACTGGAGCGTGCAGGAATTCGTGCCGTATTTCCGCGAGCAAGGCGGCGGCTGCTTCATCAATATTGCGTCCACGGCGGGTGTGCGGCCGCGCCCCGGGCTCGTCTGGTACAACGGCAGCAAAGGCGCGGTGATTATCGCGAGCAAGTCGCTGGCGGTCGAGCTGGGTCCGGACCGGATTCGGGTGAACTGCGTGAATCCGGTGATCGGCGAGACGGCGCTGCTGTCCGAATTCATGGGCGTGGAAGATACGCCGGAAAATCGCCAGCGCTTTCTCGCCGGCATTCCGCTCGGGCGTTTCTCGACGCCGCAGGATATTGCCAACGCCGCGCTTTATCTGGCCTCGGACGAGGCGGAATTCATCACCGGCGTGTGCCTCGAAGTAGACGGCGGGCGCTGCGTGTAGCGCCGCGTCGGACCATTCTAGCGAGGGCGGCCGCTGCGCCGCCCTCGCCGCAGTCAGTGTTTTCCCCCGGTATCGATTCGTCGTGCAAAGCACTGAGCGCGGATAGAATCGATCGACGGCGGTACTTCAATTCCACAAGAAAAGAGGAGACACCATGGCTAGTCCCGCAAATCCGCTCCACCATCCCGGCGCGGGTGCGCCACCTTCCACTTTCGAAGAGGCCACCTACCGCAAGGTCACCTGGCGGCTCGCGCCGCTTCTGATGCTCTGTTACGTGGTCGCGTATCTGGATCGCGTCAACGTCGGTTTCGCCAAGCTGCAAATGACCAGCGACCTTGGGCTGAGCGATGCGGTGTACGGCTTCGGCGCGGGGATTTTCTTTGTCGGCTATTTCATCTTCGAGATTCCGAGCAATGTGATTTTGCATAAGGTCGGCGCACGGGTGTGGATTGCGCGGATCATGGTGTCGTGGGGCGTGATCTCCATGCTGACCATGTTCGTGACTACGCCGACGATGTTTTATGTGATGCGCTTTCTGCTCGGTCTGGCTGAAGCGGGGTTCTTTCCTGGGATCATTCTTTATCTGACGTACTGGTATCCGTCGCATCGGCGTGGTCGCATGACGACGTGGTTCATGACGGCGATTGCGTTGTCGGGTGTGATCGGCGGGCCGGTGTCGGGTTATATCCTGAAGACCTTTAACGGCTTGAACGGCTGGCATGGCTGGCAGTGGCTGTTTCTGCTCGAAGGGATTCCTTCGGTGATCGTCGGGATCATGGTGTTCGCCATGCTGGACGATCGGATCTCGAAGGCGAAGTGGCTGACCAAGGAAGAGCAGCAGTTGCTCGAGCGGCATGTGTCCGCGGAGGAAGCGACCAAGCATGACATGCCGATTCGTCAGGTGCTCACGAGTGGGCGGGTGTTGATGCTCAGTCTGACGTACTTCTCGTTTGTGATGGGGTTGTATGGGGTGAGCTTCTGGTTGCCGACGATTATTAAGGCGACTGGGGTGACGGATGCTTTCATGATTGGGTTGCTGTCGGCGATTCCGTTCGCGGGGGCTGTGGTGGCGATGGTGTTTGTGTCGCGTAGTGCGGATAGGAAGCGGGAGCGGCGGTGGCATATTGCGCTGCCTGCGTTTGCGGGGGCGATTGGGTTGGTGCTTTCTGTCGTGTGGACGCATAACACTGTGCTGGCGATGGCTTCGCTTACGCTTGCGACGATGGGGATTCTTACTACCCTGCCGTTGTTTTGGAGTTTGCCTACGGCGATTTTAGCGGGGACTGGCGCGGCTGCTGGCATCGCGATGATTAATTCGATTGGGAATCTGGCGGGGTTTTTGAGTCCGTATGCGGTGGGGTGGTTGAAGCAGGCTACGGCTGCTAATGATTCGGGGATGTATATGTTGGCGGCGTTTATGGTGCTGGGTGGGTTGCTGGCGGTTAGTGTGCCGGCGAAGATGGTTAATAAGTGAGGACTTGAAGTGCGCCTTTGGCGGTGACTTGCTGCTGAGGTCTCGCCGGTCTTGACAAATGTTGGCCGACTGCTGCCAAGGGCGTGAGGCGGTAGTCGGCCAGGAAGCGACGTTCACGGGTAGACGCAGTTTGACATTCTGGCGTCGGTAGCACTTCAAAAGCGGCCACTGAACCTAGCAGCGTCGTTCGCAGTTCATCGGCCGAATCGGTCATCATGCAGGACTCAGATTATTGACCAAAAGTGGTTGAACAACGATCTGGTCGCTTCCCGCAGCAGTCCCGCAGCAAGATCCGGCGTCGCCCATTGAATTAACTTTCGTATTTCTTTGCCACAGCCTCAAGGTCGCCTGCGCCGCGCTGATCCCAACTGTTACGCAAAGCCCAATTCCGCACCTCGTTTGCATTAACCGGATGCCCCGCTTGTCGCAACACCTTGAAGGTCGCTAGCGCATCTTTCTTGTCTGACGGATGAGCCAGGCCAGTTGCCACATTGACGCGGGTTTGAAGGCTCTCCAACGCTGCTATTACCGCCGGATCCATCGAGGGCGCGGCGACTTGCCACGAGGCGTTTCCCCAGATTGATGGCTGCCAAAGCGACAACCACTCTTTACCTTCGGTCTCGCTCCAAGGAAGATAAACGATCGCGGCTGGCGACGCACAGTCATCTAGTTTGCCCATATCAGACGTCGATAGATGAGCGCCAAGGAGAAGCGTATTGGCTTGAACGGCAGCGATGCGTGTGGGATACGCAAGCGTTACGCTGATATTCGAGCCACCTACCTTCACAGACTGCCCTGCGTGTAATGCTTTTGCAGTCTTATCGCCCAGCATTTCCGCGATCGTCCCGCCGAGAAAATGCCCCTTCGCAGGAACCACTAGGGAAATGTTCGCAATTTTGTTCGAGGCGCAGTACTTGACGGCTTCAGCCATTGCAAGTTTGGCTGTGGCGATATTCGGACCGACGTTTTCAACGAGAAACCTAGGAGTCTGAGATGGCATGGAGAGACCTGCAGGATGGTTTTCGGAGCCTAATCACCGTATCACACCTTCAACAGCTAGCGCAGCAATCATTTCGGCGTCGTTCGGAGCGTAGGTATGCACTCCATCCAACCGTTGAAGCCCATCTAAAGGTCATGAACGAGGAGATCCGCTTGCGAGGCGGCGACGGCTCGTCAACAACCGTCCGTATCCCCGAACGGAGGCCCTAGAATCAAAGGGGTGGGATGTCCCGAGGTCGGCAGTCAGATCGCGAGGTCTTGCGCAACATCCACGATAAGGGCGTCCTTGACTTGCCCATATGGAATCGCGCGGCCCTCGTCGAACCCCACCATCCTTTCCGTGATGATCCTGCTAAGTTCCTCGATGTGTGGGCGACAAGCCTCCTCCGACAATGTCACGATGGCTTCGAGAAATTGATCAGAAAAGTAAATCGAAACGCTACGCGACCACTTGGTGCGATCCTCAGGTTGCCCGTGCAACGGCCAGAGGACAAAAAAGTTGCGCGGGTTAATCGAGTGGAATTCAGCGCCCTCAGGGAACAGCGAGCGGATCTCGTCCGCGATCAATTGTTTTGCTGTGAGATGAACGTCGCTGGGTGTATTCATGGAGGTCTCCTGTTGGTGCTCTGGGGCACGCTCAGCCGACAAATCCTAGCATGACGACACTTTGCCTCTCTCGTCACGACGCGCCATGAACTTGTCCAAGATATAGCTATCACATGATACGCTGAGGCATGATCGAATTCACCCAGATTACGGAAAAGTATCAGCCACCCTACATCGAGAAGCATTTCAGCTCTCTTGAAGGGCTACACACGTTCTCGGTCCAATTCTTCAAAGATGTCGCAGAGATTTATGATGCCCTCATAAGGATGAGTAATGTCGAGCGCAATCCGACAGGATATTCGATCGATGACGCACCTATCCTCGGACTCCTGGTCCGCATCTGCAAGCTCCTTAAGGAATGCGTGAAGTATCACGAGCAAGATAACGCCGAGGTTATCGCGATCTTCGAGCGCCCTCTCATCGAAGCTACAACGATCGCCAGCTATCTGATGCTGAACGACGCCACCGTGATCAAGGATTACCGTAAGTGTTCTTACAAGGATCGGCTCAGGATTCTCAGGGAATTAGAGAGCGGATCAGTCTTTTTCGACACGAAAGCGGGGAAGCGTTTGCTCGCTGCCGTCAAAGACAAGATGGATTTTGAAGGCCTGACTAAGGACGATTTTTCGGAACAGAAGAAAAATAAATGGCGGCTCCAGGGAAAAAGCTTCCGGGACATTTTCGCCGAGATCGAACACGACGATCTCTATCCGGCCACCTACGGAATGATGTCTGAATCAATCCACGGCTCTTGGAACGAGTCTATGGATTGGGGCTTGGTCCGCAATGATGACGGGACATTCTCCGCCTTCACCGACTACCATCCCGCTGACGTAAGGTACGTGACGCCAATTGTGAATTTTACTATCAAGCCTTTCCGGCTGTGGCTCCAGCGTATCGACGCATATGATGATAATTTCAAAGGGACGATGGACTGGATCGAGCGGGTGAATACCCGTCTCTTCCGCACATTTGATAGCCTGTATGACGGTGAGTACGATGCCAAGAAAAGCAAGGAATCTTAGTCGGGCTTTTCTGATGCAGCTTTTTCCGTGCCATCCTCGCTGGCACGAAATGTAAGATTCCACAATGCAAGAAATTGCTTGCGTCTCAAAGTAGGGGTACGAGCAGGGGTGAAGTTGTACTCCGTAGACTGGGAGTCAAACCCGACACGGGTTTCAGGGCGACACCGCGCCTTCTTCGTCCCCGCCGCCAGCTCCTTGGCCGCGCATACCGCATGCGTCGTCGCGCGTCAGCAGTCGTTCACTTCTCGATCTCCGCAGAATAGAGGGAAGGCTTAACGCTGCGGGTTTAACGCTGCGGGTTTAACGTCCGCTGTTCGCACGGTGACGGCCGATCACGGGAGACGAGTGGAACGTCCGAAGTGGGTCGGCTTCTGCCGACGCGGACCGATCAATAGCCGCCCATCAACGTCGGACCGGGCACGGCCAGTTTCGGACGCTCGCCCGAGCGCTGAGGCGGACACTCAGGCGTCGGCTCTGAAGAGGACAGCGGACCTTCGCACAGTCACACAATTGATAACATGTCGCAGGAGGTCCAGCCATACCCAGCCCTGAAAGGGCTAGGAGGGTTCGCGACGCACTCGCTGGCGCACTTCCCCCCTAAACGTCGCGGCAATCTCACTCATCCATTTGCCTCCTGGATCATCGCGACAAGCTCCGCAACCTTCTTCCGCAAATCAAGAACGTCCAAATTTGCGCCATTGGCGCAAACTGTATGCGCTACTTTGACCTTGTCGACGTTCTGCTCGGTGATAACCGTCTCCGTTTCTGAAGAGCCCAAGCCCTTCGTCTTCCGGCGGCGGAAATACAGCGCGTGATCGAATTGACCGCCTTTGCTGGCTTTCACGTACGACGTTTTATAAACTTCCGCTACTGCAGCTTGCAATTCAGAATGAAGCACATAATTTTCAATTTCTCGACCCTCCGTAAGCCATGCAACGCCGCCATGTTTCGAAAATTCATCGATCAATCGCTGTTTCGTCGAATTAATCGAATCATCAATCGCCTCTTTGTCGCTATCCATAATCAATGCGACATGACGGTTCAACGAGCGAAGGCTGATAAAATCTTCGATTTCGTCATCGCCTGCGCTCAAGTGGCTTAATAGCCGCCCGCCATAGAACATGATTGAGTAATGTATTCCTTCAATAAAATCTGGCGCTGCTTCTTCCAGCCATCTTCTAATGTATATCCGATCTGACGGACCTTCCACCCAAATCACCGAATTCGCCTGAACGAGGTCTGACGCTTTGCAGCCCAAATCGACACAAATAGAAAATCTCTCCCTATTAAGCACACTCTCGCGAATTTGAGTTTGCTTACCATCGTTAGTTACGTGAAAGATCGCCGCGCCCGGTGTGTCGATAAAGCTCGCCGAATGAGTTGCAATAAAATATTGGTTGTCGGTATTTTCCTGAAGATATCGAATCAATTTTCTCTGTAAAATCGGATGCAAGTGTATTTCAGGCTCTTCCACACAAACAATGCCACCCTGAATCAGCGTACAAAACGACGCCAGCATGATTACTTCATGGATCCCGGTCCCGAGCGATGACAAAGGAAGAACCTTTCCATCCATGTGAACAAGAATATGCTGGCGATTGTGCGGTATTTCAATTTGAGCCGAATCAACTCCCGTAACGGTCGCCAAAAAATTATTTATTTTATCGAATAGCTTCCTATCAGACCTTTTATCATGGTCTGGACTTTGAATTTCCGCTAGGCGGTCAATCAACCCCTTCCCGCTGTAGTCTTCAAGCTTATTGCCAGAAGGTCCCACTTCACGGATTGCCGGGATCAGATAACTGGCGGGCATGTGAAGTTTCGCTATACCCTCCAAAGCCAGCATTGTTTCCTGAATCCACGCCTGTATGCCACCTCCCTGCCGACCCGTAAGAATGTTCCAAACAAAGCGCCAAGCGTCATGATTAACCACGGTTGTTACGGATGCAAAATCGTAGATAAGCGCTAGCTTTTGTTCGTACGGCACACGGGATTTGAACCATACATAGCCGTCACTCGATAATGCTGCGGTTATACGAGTCACGTATAAAGTCGCCTGATCCCGGTGGGACGGGTGAGGTATCCGGTCCATAACTGCTGACACAAAAATACTGGCTTCGATCCCCAATGCCATGGAGATAGGCGTACCCGTTACTCCCCCGTGTAGTTCCAAGAGATCAACGGTCGACACGGCGCTAACGCCAGGTGTACTCAACTTGGGCGGAATGTGACGCGAGATGAACGAAAGTACCGCCGATTTCCCCGTGTTATTCGCACCGATAAAAAAATTAAATGTCTTGAAAGGAGCCATCGTCTGCTGCTTTGGCCCGATTCCGCGATAGTTGGTTAGTTTAAGACCCTGCAAATAAACGTTCTGCATTTTTGACTGTCTTTTTTCGTTCACGTAGAACTCAATAACCAACGATCGCTCATGCTCGATCGGGCGACTGAGGCAACATCATACGACTGTGCTATGCCCCCCCCCCCTTTAATCAATGGCAGGCGAACGGCGGTCGCTGAGCGTCCGACACATCGGAGACGGTCGTCCTCTAACTGCAACAGGGGTACCAATCCGCCGCTTCATCGCGCTGCCAGACCTTCCGTTCCCGGCCGTAGATGGACGGTTAGCGTGACGCCACGTGTGCAATTTGAATGTCCGCTATCGCATGCAAATGAGATGTTTGCATGATTAGCGCCACTCCGAGTATATGGGGCCAGTAACGATCCGAAGCTCAAAAAAACTTATAGCAATAATGTGTTCCATTCGTCATCGCTTACGGCGCTACACGACGAAACCAATCCCGCATTACTTGGCGGACTCGCGAGATCTCCTCGTCCGGAATAGATGACATGTGACAAATGGCATTTCGAAGATGACCGATCATTCTAGCCTCTTGAATAAGCGCTTTGTCACGTATCAGATCTTCAAAATGACTTTTCCAACAATGGTCGATTACTCGAAGGATTTGTGGGTACGTCATGAGTGCGGATTTATCCCGAGATCCGAGAGCCATCCAACTCTTCGATTCCTCGTTTTCCTCTAATTTTCCGATCTCATCTCGAACATCTTGAGGTAATTTCGGCCACCACTCGTCCGCGGCATCGTTCGAAAGAACCTCAATAGCAAATTCTCTGAGATAGTTCTCGAAGGCATAAAATAATTTATACGCTTCCGCTGCTTCGATTGCCGCGCGGACAGTTTCCGGCATAGTAGCAGCCAAATCGTGCGACGCAGAAACTCGAAGGGGTTCAGGGGGAACCAAGCCTGGTAGATTCCGCATCTCGCGAGACGCCGTTTGACCAAGCATAAGAAAGAGCGCAAGTCGTTGATCGTTCATGATTCGAAGGACCTACGAAGAGCGTTAAAAATGTTTAAATAAGTTTCTTCAGTGGCATTGGCAGGCAAGTGAATTTGAATATTGTAATGAAACTCCGGCTTTAGCCGAATTCCCGAGGTGCGCTCGACATTAACCGCAGACTCATCACCTTCCTTTACAGGGGCTTGAGTTGATTCATGTTTAATAGAGTCTTCCTCGCCAAAATCAGAAATCTTGACAAGCGAAGTATATGTTCCTTGAATCTTCGCTGTCATACCGGTATCAGAACCTGCTACCTGAGATATTAACCCTTTCAATTCTGAATTTGATAAGTCGTGAGCCTTCTCGTTTGCGGCATATAACGGCTCATACGCTCTGCGAACAGCAATCGCGATAGCCTTAGGTGCACGATTTGAATTCTTTAACTGATCATAGCTTGAGGTTGGACGTCCAGCACTATCCAAAAATCCTAATGCCTTGAGTAAGGCGATAAGTTGGCGATCGGTCGCACTTTTAAGACCGATTGTGTCTGCCAAATATCGGGTCGTGAAAGACTCGGGTTTCTTTGCTGACGCAATCCGCTGAAAGAGCTCGGCGACGTTTTTATAACTTGCAAGATAAGGAAGTTCCGCTGCCATTGTGCCCCCGACGATTTGGATTTTTGAGAAGGTGTGCCGCCATATGTTCGACGTCGCGACGCTCTAATGTGTCGGAGAAAAGTATAGCCTCGTTGAGCGACGGCTCCAACAATCAGATCGACGGAGCAGGCGGCGGCTACACATCAGAAACGATCATTGCGACGGCGTGAGCTTGACTGGCAGGTAAAGGTCGGCTTCAGTCCTGCACATTTTCCAATTCGACGTACTCAGAAGACCGTTATCGAATGTAGCGCCACAAGCCGCAATGGCCGCTAGGTTGCCTACAAAAACTGCGCGGACATCGGCAAAGCCCCAATCACCCTCCCGCCCCACCCACCCTTATCCCTTCAGCCAATCCCACCATTTACCCCCCAAGACTAAATCCGAGACAGCCCCACTCCCTTATAATCACCAAGTCGTCGGGAAACACCCAGCGATCAGGAATGACAGCCTGTTTGTTACGTCCGCACCCCGCTCAGGCGGGAGTGCGTCTATCTCTGCACGTCTATATTCAATGGGCGGGCCTTGGTAGGGGAGCCGCGAGGCTCGCCGGCTTGACGTAACACCGGTCTGTCACCCTGCCATGTGCCCGCTCACCCCTCCCCCCAAAGAAGCGTGTCCGGGCGATCCACCCCACCAACAAGGAGGTCGCACCATGACCAGGCCCGTCAAAACCCAACCGGCGTCACGTCCGCCAGTCGACGCACTCCAGTACGAAAAACTTGCCCTTTCCGCGTTCGATTTATGCGACCGGCAGCTGGGTCAACTGGACACGTTGATTACCCTTGCGTCATCGATAGTTAGAAATCCTGCGATTACCCACGACGAAAGAAAGCGTCGTCAGACGCTGCTCGAATTGCTGGTGGACACGGCCGAGCAGTATCAGCAGGATCTCGAATACGACCGCGAGTTGTTCCAGGTGATTGCACTCGACGCGAAGGGCGTCGCGCGCAGCCGCCTCACGGCGCAGCATGCGACGAACTTGCTGACTAAAGCGTCGCAGCGAGCGGAGGCGTCGATCGAAGCAACCAAAGCGTCGCCCCGCAAAAAGCCCTCCACGAAAAGCGCGATCGAGTCGCCGTCCGCAACCGTGCAACAGCCGTCCACCGCGCCGCACTAAGACCGCCCCAAGCGATCAAATCGAGCCTCGCATAACAGGCAACCGCCCGCACAAAAACAAATGGCCGCAGCATCCGCTGCGGCCATCAACCCATCAACTCATGTACTAAAACCAGCCGTCTCAAGCGCTCAAAGCAGCGCACCAAGAACAAACACGCCGCCCCAAAAAACCTCAAACAATATTCATCGCCAACGCACTCTCGCGATAATGCTGGCTCGCCTTCTCCGTATCGCCGAGCTGTTCATGCAAGCGCGCCAACGCGCGATGCGAGCGAATCTTCAGCGTCTCGTTGTCCGCGAGTTTCAGCGCGCGTTCGAGGAACGATTGCGCCTTGCCCCACAGTTGCTGATGCAGGCACAAGCGGCCCAGCGCGAACATCAGGTCCGCATCTTCCGGACGATCCTTCTGCCACGCTTCGGCCTTCTGAATCAGCGGCAACGCGTCGCCGCCCGCCGTATCCGGATAGCGGCGCAGCAAACGCGCGTCCCAGTTTTGCGCCAGCGCTTCCTCGACGATCTTGCGCGCTTCCTGCGGACGGTTCAGCGCCACCAGCAACTCGGCGGCGAGATCCGCGAGACGCGGCGAATGGCGTTCGGTGGCCGACAGCGAATTCCACAACTCCAGCAGCGCGTCGGCATTGTGGCGCCGGTCACGCAACAGGTTTTCCGCCGCGATCTGACGCAAGCGCACCGCCACGGCCGGATGAATCGCTTCGCGTTTTTCCAGCGTCTTAACGAGCTTGAGCACCTCGCCCCAGTTCTTCAACTGCTGTTGCGCGCGCAACGTGATCTGCTGCGCGTGAATCCGCCGCGCGCCCTGCGACTGCATTTCGGTCAGCGCGGTCAGCGCGCCGTCCGCGTCGCGGCCATCCGCGCGCATGTCGGCGGTGGCCATCAGGCGAGCGTCCTGCCAGTCGGCTTCGTTGATCTGCGCGAGCCATTCGTCGCGCCGCGCATATTCATGCATGCGATGCGCGGCAGTGGCCGCGATCAAACCGGCCGCGCCCTTGTTGTCGCCATTCGCGAGCGCGTCTTTGGCCGCCTTTTCAGCGCGCGAAAAACGCCCGGCATACAGGTTGCCGATCGCATCACGCAGCGCGGCATGCGCTTTCGCGACGCGCGAACGCGCGCGATACGCGGCCACACGTTGCGGCATGCGCCAGATATTGCGGAAGATGCGCAGCAGCGCATACAGCAGGATAAACAGCACGACCAGTCCGACCACGAACAGATTCAACGACATGTCCACACGGTACGGCGGATAGATCAGCAGCACCTGCCCCATATCGAAGCGTCCCACCACCGCCAGCACCACGGCAATGGCGAACAGCAATGCAAGCCATAGAAGTCCCCGGATCGCCATGATTAACCTCGGCTCCGGTATTGATTGACGGCCTGCAAACTGGTGCTCAGATTCGGCAGTTCAACCGCGGCCGAGCCCGCCTGCACCTGCTTGACGAGATCGCTCACGGTCTGGGTTTTCTTCGACGAATTGTCGAAGTAGCGCGTCAGCGCATTCTGCGCCGCGAGCAGGTCGGATTTCAGCGTAGTCTCGTTACGCGAGAGCAAGGCAAGACGCGCCGACAGCAAGCGCAGCTTGAGATTCTCGCGCACGAAGTAGCCCTGATCGGGCGTGACCAGCATCGCGTCGGCATTGTCGATACGGCGCACCTGCACGAGGCTCGTCAACTGCTGGCCGATGCCGGTGCTCACCTCGCGCCACCACACCTTCCAGCGCGGCTCGCCGGTGGCCGCGGCCACCTTGGCCGTATCGGCCCACGTTGCAGCTTGCGGCGTGGCATGGGGGATCGGTGCTTCGCCGGAGAGCGGCAGGTCGTCCACGTGGTCGATCGCGTTGTCGAGCTTGATGGCCAGACCCGTGAGGTCGGTGGACGGCGCGGCCTTCAGCTTGTCGATGTCCTGCGCGATCGCCTTGCGCACGGCGACCGCTTGCGGGCTGTCCGACGCGGCGAGTCGCGTGTCGGCGCTTTGCAGCGCGAACAGCGCGAGCTGCGTGTTGCCGGTGAGCTGCAACTGCTGGCTGGCGGCCGAGAGCATCTGGCCGACTTCGGCGAGCGTCCAGTCGTCGCGATTGCGCGCGAGATCCGCGTACTGTTGTTGCAGCGCCTGCTGCGCGCTTTGCGCATCGGCGAGCTTGCCTTCCAGTTGCGCGACCTGCGAGTCCGATTGATGCACGGTGGCGAGCGCCTGGTCCGTCTTGATGCGCAGTTCGTTGGTCTGCGTGTCGTTGGCCTGCTGGCGCTGCACGAGTTGCTGCTCGGTGCGCTCCACCTTGCGATTGAGCGCATAGCCGCCCACGCCCGCGGCACAAGCAATGATCACGACGACAAACCACAGCAGCGGTCCGCTCGCGCTAGAACGCTTTTGCGCTTCGTAGGGCGTGAAGGGTGGATTCGGCGGCAACGCAGTGGTCGCGGCAGGCTGGGGTGAAGCGTTCGTGGATGCGTTCGTTTCAGTCATGCGTGATTTAGCCGGTGAATGAGCCGGGTTGGACGGTACCGGTTGAACTACGGTCGGGACGGCGGCAAGCAGGGTGCGGACAATGCGCTCATCGCCCGCGCCGGACACCGTAATGCTATCAAAACCCAATGCCCGCGCGGTCTGCGCAATTCGCGGATGCGGCGTGACAAGCGTGGCGCGTTTGAGCTGCACGATTTCGTCGACGGTGAGGTGGTCTTGCGCCAGTTCGTGCAGATTGCGCACGCCTTCGGAACTGGTGAGCAGCCACGCGTGCGGTTCGCCCGCGAGCAGTTCGTGCACGCGCGCCCAGCCGCCTATCGACGGTTCCGGCACGAGGCGCCGGTACGCCGCGACGGTCTCGACTTCGGCGCCGGCTTCACGCAGACGCTCGGCGAGCCATTCGCGGCCGCCGTCGCCGCGCACGATCAGCACGCGCTTGCCTTCCAGGTTCGTCGCGCCGAGCGCCATGTCGATCGCCGCGAAGAGGCCTTCTGAATCGAAACGCGCGGCTTCTTCATCCGCGCCGGAGGGCGGGCTGATCACGTTGTACGCCGGCGCGCTCACGCCGTGGCGAGCCAGCGCCTGCACGCTGCCGGGACCGACCACGCCGATCGGCAGCGCATGCGGCCAGATCGTGTCGCTGTGGGCGAAGGCATGATCGACGGCATTCGGCGACACGAATACGACGAGCGCATAGCGTTCGAGCGAACTCAACGCCGCGCGCAATGGCGCCTCGTCCGTGACGGGTGCGACGTCGATCAATGGAAAGTCGAGCGTGGCGAGGCCGACTTCGGCGAGCCGTGCGATCAGTTCGTTCGACTGACCGGCCGGTCGTGTAATCACGACCGTGAACGCCGCCTTGTCGACGGCTGGGGATGCGTTGCCGGGAGTATCGGCCGCCATCACTCGCCGGTCACCGCGCTGTCCGCCGCAGCGGCGCCGCCGGCGGTGCCGAGTGCGCGAACGATGTCCATCGCGCCTTGCTGCGCGAGCGCGTCCGCGACTTCCTGGCCGAGCGCGAGCGCATGCTCGACGGTAGGCGCGGGCGCCGACGCGTGCGCGCTCAACACGCGCTGGCCGTCCGGCGTCGCGACGATGCCGCGCAGATGCAGCGCGCCGTCGTGCCAGGTGGCATACGCGGCGAGCGGCACTTCGCAACTGCCGCCGAGCGCGCGCGAGACCATGCGCTCTGCTTCGACGGCAGCGGCCGTATGTTCGTGATGCAGCGGCGCGAGCCATGCCGCGAGGTCCGCACGGTCGGCGCGAATCTCGATGCCGAGCGCGCCCTGCCCCGCTGCGGGCAAGCTGTCTTCAGGATCGAGCAACGCGCGAATGCGCTCGCCCAGACCCAGACGCTTGAGACCGGCCGCCGCCAGAATGATCGCCGCGTAATCGCCGCGATCGAGTTTGGCGAGGCGCGTGTCCAGATTGCCGCGCAAAGGCCGCACTACGAGATGCGGATAGCGCATGCGCAGCATGGCTTCGCGACGCAGGCTGGAGGTGCCGACCACGGCGCCTTCCGGCAACGCGGCAAGCGAGTCGTACGTGTTGGAGACCAGCGCGTCGCGCGGATCTTCGCGCTCCATGATGGTGGACAACGCGAAGCCCTCGGGCAATGCCATCGGCACGTCCTTGAGCGAATGCACGGCGAGGTCGGCGCGGCCGTCGGCCAACGCGGCTTCCAGTTCCTTGACGAAGAGGCCCTTACCACCAACCTTCGACAAAGTGCGATCGAGAATTTGATCGCCACGTGTTGTCATTCCGAGGATTTTTACGTCACAAGATGGATATAATTTGTGCAGCGCACATCGCACATGCTCCGCTTGCCACATGGCCAGGCGGCTCTCTCGCGACGCAATCACAAGCGTGTGGGGTGGCGTGGAAAACGTCTCGGTGTTCATTAGCTTGCTGATCGAGTGACGGGATGTAATAACAATCAATGTTAGCACGCGCTCTCGCGTCTCAAGACGCAGTGGAGCGCCGTGCTGAAGCGGTATCGATCGAGGAGACGGGCTTCGCGCGGCGCGCGCCGGCCCAGACCCCGCCTGTTCAAGCACGGTCGTTCGCGCACCGTGCTCCGGCATGCGGGATGATGCAATGCGGCGCAACGTGCCGCAAGCGCTTCACATGCGCGTCGTGCAAACGCTCGGCAGTATGAAGGCGCGCAGTTCCTCTCAGGCGTATCGCCATCGGCGCAGACCGCTTCTTGCAGTTCACTTGCTGTTCACGTTGCAGTTCATAGTGCAGTTCCGCAGTAGCAGTTCATCACTCAACAGACCCTGGCTTCCCTGAGGAAACCCATCGTGACGTCTTCCGGACCGGCGCGCCCTGCCCGCCGCAACACTGCATCGCCCAACGCTCGAGCGGCCGACGCCGCCGCGGCGCCCACCGCTTCTGCCGCTTCTGCCGCCGCTTCTGCTACCGCCAGTCAGCCCGCATCGGCCAAACGCGCCGGCAAAGCCGCGCAGGCTGCCAACGCCGCCAAAGCCGGCAAGCCCGCCAAAACGTCCACGCCCGTCAAGTCGGACAAGGCTGTGAAGGCTGTCAAGACGGATAAGACGGCGAACAAGACAACGCAGGCCGCATCCAAGGCCCCGGCGCAGAAATCGGCTAAGGCCGGCTCCACGAAGGTCAAGATCGTCGCCGCACCGAAGACCGATAAGGCCGAGAAAGCCGCGCAAGCGCCCACGCTGCAAGCCGTGACGGAGCAGACCGCCGCGCCTGCGTCGAAAGGCAATGGCCGCACGCGCGAGGACAAGGACCATCCGCTGTTCCAGGACATCCGTTATCTGGGACGCCTGCTCGGCGACGTGCTGCGCGAGCAGGAAGGCGACGCGGTGTTCGACGTCGTCGAAACGATCCGTCAGACGGCCGTGCGCTTTCGCCGCGAAGACGACAGCGCCGCCGCGCAGACGCTCGACAAGAAGCTGCGCTCGCTGAGCCCGGAACAGACGGTCAGCGTGGTGCGCGCCTTCAGCTATTTCTCGCATCTCGCGAACATTGCCGAAGACCGCCACCGCAATCGCCGTCACCGGATTCACGAGCTGGCCGGCTCGACCTCGCAACCGGGCACGATTGCCCACTCGCTCGAGCGCCTCGTCGAAGCGGGCGCGGCCGCCACGCCGGTCCTGCAAGAGTTCTTCAACAACGCGCTGATCGTGCCGGTGCTCACCGCGCACCCGACCGAAGTGCAACGCAAGAGCATTCTCGACGCGCAGCACGATGTCGCGCGCCTGCTCGCCGAACGCGACCAGCAACTGACCGACCGCGAACGCGCGCACAACGAAGCGATGCTGCGTGCGCGCGTCACGTCGCTGTGGCAAACGCGCATGCTGCGCGATTCGCGTCTCTCCGTGGCCGACGAAATCGAAAACGCGCTGTCGTACTACCGCGCCACCTTCCTCGAAGAAATCCCGGCGCTCTACGCCGATATCGAAGAAGCGCTCGCCGAGCACGGCCTCGAAGCGCGCCTGCCGCCGTTCTTCCAGATGGGCAGCTGGATCGGCGGCGACCGCGACGGCAATCCGAACGTCACGGCCGAAACGCTCGAGAACGCGATCACCCGCCAGGCCGCGGTGATCTTCGAGCACTACATGGAACAGGTGCACAAGCTCGGCGCCGAGTTGTCGGTGTCGAACCTGCTGGCCGGCGCCAGCGACGCCCTGAAGGAACTCGCGGAGATCTCGCCCGACCAGTCGCCGCATCGCACGGACGAGCCGTATCGCCGCGCGTTGATCGGCATGTACACGCGGCTGGCGGCAAGCGCGCGCGTGCGTCTCGGCGAAGGCAGCGTGCCGGTGCGCAGCGCGGGCCGCGGCGCGGCGCCGATTCGCGCCAAGCCTTACGCGGACTCGTCCGAATTCGTGCGCGACCTGCACGTGCTAATCGATTCGCTCGCCGAGCATCACGGTGCGCCGCTCGCCGCCCCGCGTCTGTCGCCGCTCGCGCGCGCCGCCGAAGTGTTCGGCTTCCATCTGGCGAGCATCGACTTGCGTCAGAGCTCCGACGTTCACGAAGCGGTGATTACCGAGCTGCTGCGTCGCGCGGGCGTCGAAGAAAACTACGCGGGGCTCTCCGAAGCGGACAAGCTCACCGTGCTGCTGTCGGAGCTGGCGCAGCCGCGTCCGTTGCGTCTGCCATTCGCGGAGTACTCGGACCTCGTGAAGAGCGAGCTCGGCGTGCTCGAAGAAGCCCGCCGCACGCGCGAGAAATTCGGTGCGCGCGCGGTGCGCAACTACATCATTTCGCACACGGAGACGGTGAGCGATCTGGTGGAAGTGATGCTGCTGCAAAAGGAAACCGGCCTGCTGCGCGGTTGCCTCGGCAACGCGAACGATCCGGCTCAGGCGGCCCTGATGGTGATCCCGCTGTTCGAGACGATCCCCGACTTGCGTAACGCGCCTCACATCATGCGCGATCTGATCGCGCTGCCGGGCGTCGATGCTCTGATCGAACATCAGGGCAACGAGCAGGAAGTGATGCTCGGCTACTCGGACAGCAACAAGGACGGCGGCTTCCTCACGTCGAACTGGGAGTTGTACCGCGCCGAACTCGCGCTGGTATCGCTCTTCAACGAACGCGGCGTGACACTGCGTCTGTTCCATGGACGCGGAGGCACCGTCGGCCGTGGCGGCGGCCCGACCTATCAGGCGATTCTGTCGCAGCCGCCGGGCACCGTGGACGGTCAGATCCGTTTGACCGAGCAAGGCGAAGTGATCGCCAGCAAGTTCGGCAACCCGGAGATCGGCCGCCGCAATCTGGAGACGGTGGTCGCCGCGACGCTCGAAGCGTCATTGCTGCCGCACGGCATCGCGCCGGCGCAACTGCCCGCATTCGAAGAAACGATGCAGCAGTTGTCCGATACGGCGATGGCTTCGTATCGCGCGCTGGTCTATGAAACGCCCGGCTTCAAGGAGTATTTCTTCGAGTCGACGCCGATTGCCGAGATTGCCGAATTGAATATCGGCAGCCGTCCCGCTTCGCGCAAACTGCAGGATCCGAAGCAACGCAAAATCGAAGATCTGCGCGCGATTCCGTGGGGTTTCTCGTGGGGTCAATGCCGTTTGCTGCTGACCGGCTGGTACGGATTCGGCAGCGCGGTGGCCGCGTATCTGGACGGCGCGCCGAGCGACGCCGAACGCACGCGCCGTCTCTCGCTGCTGCGAAAAATGCACAAGACGTGGCCGTTCTTCTCGACTCTGCTGTCGAACATGGACATGGTGCTGGCGAAGACCGACCTCGCGGTCGCCTCGCGCTACGCCGCGCTCGTGTCCGACAAGAAGCTGCGCAAGCATGTGTTCGAGCGGATCGTCGCGGAATGGGAGCGTACGTCGAAGGTGTTGTCGGAGATCACGGGCAAGAGCGAACGGCTTGCCGAGAACCCGCTGCTCGCGCGTTCGATCAAGAACCGCTTCCCGTATCTCGATCCGCTGAATCACTTGCAGGTTGAGTTGCTCAAGCGTCACCGCGGGGGCGACACCAATGCCCGCGTAAGGCGCGGGATTCATTTGAGCATCAACGGGATTGCGGCGGGCTTGCGTAATACGGGCTAAGCGCGCAGGCCGCTAAGGGCAGGCAACTGAGTGCACACATTGGGGCGCGCCTGGTTGACTGCCACATTGGGCTAACTGCAGAAGCCGGGCGCGACGAATAACGTCGCGCCCGGCTTTTTTCATTGCGCCTCGATCATCAACGCGTCGAGCTTGAACGAGCCGTCTTCCTGCACGTCGAAATATTGACGGACTTCATCCGGTGCGGACGCCCACATCGAGCGAATCGCCACCACGCGCGGCTCCGGCGTGCGCATGCGCGCCACCCACGAACTGAACTCGATATCGATGCGCCAACGTTCGCGAATCGATGCTTGAAGACCCGCCGCGGCAAATAACGCGAGCCATTCGTCGGCACGGTAATCGCGGATATGCGACGCATCGCGCAGCAACTCGATCGCCTGAATATGCGTGTCGAGCAGCGGATGATCGCTGCCGGCGATATCGATGAACAGCACCTTGCCGCCCGGCTTCAGCACGCGACGCACTTCGGCGAGCGCGAGCGGCACGTCGTGCCAGTGATGCGCGCTCATCCGGCTGATCACCCAGTCGAACGAATGATCGGCGAACGGCAGCACCTCGGCCGCGCCCTGCTGCGTGCGGATATTGTCGAGGCCGCGCTCTTTCGCGGCGCCCTCCACCGTCGCCAGCATTGGCGGCGCGATGTCGTACGCGACCACCGCTTTCGCGTGCGGCGCGACCGCGAAACTCGCGTGGCCCGCGCCGCAGCCCATGTCGAGCACCGTCGCATCCGGCGTCGCCGCGATCGCTTCGGCCAGCGTCCGCAGATCGGCGCCGGTGGCATGAGTCGGGCTCGTCAGATAAGCGGCGGCGGTCGAGCCGAAGGCGTCGGCGACCTGATCGTGATGCTTCATGGAAGGCTCCGGTTAGGGGTGTCGGGTAGCGCCGGCAGGCGTCGTGCCGTTCCAGCCGCTACATCGCTACAATAGAGCCCGTCGTGTACCAGTACAAGTTAAGCAATTATTCTGGTATCTCTATTACCTCCCTGCGCTTCGCCGACCCAACACCAACCGCCCGCTCAGAATGACCACGCCGTCTTCCGCCGACCACCCGCCACCGCTCGACGCCACGCCGGCCCGCGCGCTCGGCGACTTCATCCGCGCGCACCGTGAGCGGCTTTCGCCGCAAGCGGTCGGCCTGCCGCCCGGTCCGCGCCGCCGCACGCCCGGACTGCGGCGCGAGGAAGTCGCGCAACTGTGCGGCGTGAGTCCCACCTGGTACACGTGGATCGAACAGGGGCGCCCGGTTTCCGCTTCTGCCGAGGCGCTCGCGCGCATCGCGGTGGCCTTGCAACTGTCGCGCGCGGAGCGGGCCTATCTGTTCGAACTGGCCGCCCAGCGCGACCCGGCGGAGCCCGATCCGGCCGCCGCCGACGCCCCCGCCACCCTGCTGGAAACCGTGCAACTCGTGAACGCGCCGGCCTACGTGCTCGACCGCCAGTGGAATGCGCTTGCGTGGAATGCGCGCGCCGCCGACCTGTTCGTGGGCTGGCTGGATGGCGCGCACGACCGCAATCTGCTGCGCTACACGTTCACCGAACCGGCCGCGCGCGAGCTGATCGTCGATTGGGAAACGCGTGCGCGGCGGCTCGCCGCAGAATTTCGCGCCGACTCGATCCGCCATCTGAACGACGCGCCCACGCGCGGGCTGATCGATTCGCTCACTGCCGCGAGCGACGCGTTCGCGCGCTTCTGGGCGTCGCAGGACGTGGGCGGCCGTGAAGGCGGGAGGCGCGAGTTCAACCATCCGCGCGAGGGCCGCATCGTGTATGACCAGATCACGTTCAAGCCGGCGCATCGGGAGGATTTGAAGCTGGTGGTGCTGGTGCGTGAGTAGGCGATGAACTGGCTTGACGCCCCGCCGGTGTTAAAATCCCTGTCTTTCTCCGCTTCGGCGGCTGCTTTGCACGGTACGTGCATGCGCGCCGTCAGCCTCCTCACCGCTCGCTCAACTGCCGCTTAACTGCCCAACACCATGACGTCCCAACTGTACAAAAAAGGCGAAGCCTGGTCGGCTCGCTTCTCGGAGCCGATGTCGGAGCTCGTCAAACGCTACACGTCGTCGGTTTTCTTCGACAAGCGTCTGGCGCTCGTCGATATCGAAGGGTCGCTCGCGCACGCCTCGATGCTGGCCGCGCAGAAGATCATCGCCGCCGACGACCTCGCCGCGATCCAACGCGGCATGGCGCAGATCAAGGGTGAAATCGAGCGAGGCGAGTTCGAGTGGCAACTCGATCTGGAAGACGTGCACCTGAATATCGAAGCACGCCTGACCGCGCTGATCGGCGACGCCGGCAAGCGTCTGCACACCGGCCGCTCGCGTAACGACCAGGTCGCGACGGATATCCGCCTGTGGCTGCGCGGCGAGATCGACCGGATCGGCGGCTTGCTGACCGAATTGCGCACGGCCCTGCTCGACATGGCGGAGAAGAACGCGTCGACCATCATGCCGGGCTTCACTCACCTGCAAGTGGCGCAGCCGGTCACGTTCGGCCACCACCTGCTCGCCTACGTCGAAATGTTTTCGCGCGACGCCGAGCGCATGATCGACTGCCGCAAGCGCGTGAACCGTCTGCCGCTCGGCGCGGCGGCGCTCGCCGGCACCAGCTATCCGATCGACCGTCACGCGGTGGCGAAGACGCTGGGCTTCGACGGCATCTGCGCGAACTCGCTGGACGCGGTGTCCGACCGCGACTTCGCGATCGAATTCACGGCGGCGTCGGCGCTCGTCATGACGCACATCTCGCGCTTCTCCGAAGAACTCGTGCTGTGGATGAGCCCGCGCGTCGGCTTCATCGATCTGGCCGACCGCTTCTGCACCGGTTCGTCGATCATGCCGCAGAAGAAGAACCCGGACGTGCCCGAACTCGCGCGCGGCAAGACCGGCCGTGTGAACGGCCATCTGATCGCGCTGCTCACGCTGATGAAAGGCCAGCCGCTCGCGTACAACAAGGACAATCAGGAAGACAAGGAGCCGCTGTTCGATACCGTCGATACGGTTGCGGATACGCTGCGCATCTTCGCTGAAATGGTCGCCGGTATTTCGGTGAAGCCGCAAGCCATGCGCGACGCTGCGCTGCAAGGCTTCTCGACGGCAACCGATCTGGCCGACTATCTGGTCAAGCGCGGCCTGCCGTTCCGCGACGCGCACGAAGCGGTGGCGCTCGCCGTGCGCGTGTGCGCGGATCGCGGCTGCGACCTGGCGGATCTGACGCTCGAGGAAATGCGTAAGGAACTGCCGAACGTCGCACATCTGATCGGCGAAGACGTGTTCTCGTATCTGACGCTGGAAGGGTCGGTGGCGAGCCGCAATCATCCGGGTGGCACGGCGCCGGAGCAGGTGCTCGCAGCGGTGAAGGCGGCGCGTGAAGCGTTGAAGTAAGGGAGGCGCGCGGCATGCGGTGAGCCGGCGACATGTGCTCATTACTTGCCGCGCACCTTCTTGCGTAGGGCTTGCGGCTTGCAAACAGAAAGGCGAACTCGTTATCGGGTTCGCCTTTTGTTTTTCCGCTGCGCACAAGAAAAAGCCCGCGCGAAGCGGGCTAAATGAAAGACTTCCACCGATGCCTCTCGAAAGAGGCCATCGAAGTGTAGGCGTGTTTTCGCCGCGCACCAATCCGCTCATATTTCAGGCTATTACAGGGGCTCGGCCACGAACACCGGGCGAACGCCAATTGCTTCCTGGCGTATTTTGACTACCATCAAGTTAGACCCTGCCCCATGTTTTCTCCAACGACGATGCTCACCCGCACACGTCACCTTCGCCGCCTCACTGCACGCCGTGCTTCAGGCTTCAGCGCCTGGCAGGCGCCTATGCGCGGCATGCTGTTCGCCGCAGCGCTGGGCATCGCGCTGGCCGGCTGCACCGTCACGCCGCCGCCGCGCCCGGTCGTCTCGACACCCGCGGCCGCCATCAACAGCGCGACGCTGGACCAATATCGCGATGCCGTGGCCAGACGCATCATCGAACGCAATCCGTCTTATGTGCTGCGCGGCACGCCGCAAGCCATGCTGCGCTCGCTCGTCGTGGTCTCGTTCACGGTGGACCGCAACGGGCACGTAGTGCAGTCGTCGGTGTACCGCACCAATGGCGACGACGAAGCCGAGAGCACCGCGCTCGCCACCTTGCGCCGCGCCGCGCCGCTGCCGCAACCGCCCGGCAAATTGCTGAACGGCCGCGGCCAGCTCGAGCTTTTCGAAGACTGGCTGTTCAACGACGACGGCAAATTCCAGCTCCGCGAACTCGCTTCGCCGCAAGCGCTAACCATCGATTGAACGCGCTTAACCTCTCGCAACGCACGCGGCCAAACCGCAGCCGCCTTGCTGCGCCGCCGCCGCGCTCGCTATAATTTTCCGATTCCCTGCGCCGGAGCCTTCCGGCACGGCTCACGCCGCCCGCTCACCCGCCGGCGCGGCAAGAGTCCGATTGCGGCCGCCGCCCGCGCCATCCGCGAGCGCCGCCTGCTTGATGCACGACGCGCGCCCCGTGATCCCACATAGTCAGTGCGTTGCGCCGCACCGGCCGCCTCGGCTTGCTGGCCGCCCACATCCCGCCTGGTTATTCCCCTGGTGTGGCCGCGTTCGCGGGCTGACTTTGCCGGTTGCCGTTGTAAGCTGTCGCTTAGTCGCCCGCACCCCACGTGGCCGCCCACCGGCCGCGCGAGGAGCAAGCGCGAACCCAAACAAAGATGCCGCCACTCGCGCACCGCCCGCTCACGCACCGGGGCGCTTCACGGCATCACGACATATGGAGACCCTGCATGTCCACATCGCCGATTTCCGCGGCCCAGCCCAACGCGGCCGGGCAGAACAAGAGTTCGCGGATCATCTTCGCGAGCTTTATCGGCACCGCGATCGAGTTCTACGATTTCTACGTCTATGCGACCGCCGCGGCGCTCGTCATCGGACCGGTTTTTTTCCCGCATGGCTCGGCGACGGCTCAGGCCTTGTCGGCCTTCGTCACGTTCGGCATCGCCTTCGTGGCGCGGCCGATCGGCTCGTTCCTGTTCGGTCACTTCGGCGACCGCATCGGCCGTAAGTCGACGCTCGTCGCGTCGCTGCTGGTGATGGGCGTATCCACCACGCTGATCGGCTTCGTGCCGGGCTACGATTCGATCGGCAGCCTCGCGCCGATCCTGTTGTGCATCTTGCGTTTCGGCCAAGGCATCGGCCTGGGCGGCGAATGGGGCGGCGCGGCGCTGCTCGCCACCGAGAACGCCCCGGCCGGCAAACGCGGCTGGTTCGGCATGTTCCCGCAGCTCGGGCCGTCGATCGGTTTTCTGGCATCCAACGGCCTGTTCTTCGCGCTGGCGCTTTCGTTGAGCGACGAGCAATTTCGCAGCTGGGGCTGGCGCGTGCCGTTCCTCGTAAGCGCCGTGCTGGTCGCGCTCGGCCTGTACGTGCGGCTGAAAATCGCCGAGACCCCGGCATTCCAGGCGGCGATTGAGCGCCAGGAACGCGTCAAGGTGCCGATCGCCACACTGCTGTCGCAACACTGGGTGCCGACTCTGCTCGGCGCGCTGGCGATGGTGGTCTGCTACACCCTCTTCTATAACGCCACCACGTTCTCGCTGTCGTACGGCGTCTCCGTGCTGCATATTCCGCGGCCGACATTCCTCGGCCTGCTGTGCATAGCCGTGGTGTTCATGGCGCTCGCCACGCCGCTGTCGGCCTGGGCCGCCGACCGCTATGGACGCAAGCCGGTGCTGATCGTCGGCATCATCGCGGCGATCCTGTCGGGCTTCACGATGGCGCCGCTGCTCGGCAGCGGACAGACGTCGCTCGTGCTGCTGTTCCTCGTCATCGAACTGTTCCTGATGGGCGTGACCTTCGCGCCGATGGGCGCGCTGCTGCCGGAGCTGTTCCCGACCAACGTGCGCTATACCGGCGCGGGCGTGTCGTACAACCTCGGCGGGATTCTTGGCGCGTCCGTGGCGCCGTATATCGCGCAAATGCTCGCCGCGCGCGGCGGGCTGCCATGGGTCGGGGCGTATGTGTCGATCGCAGCGGCGGTCAGCATGATCGGCGTGCTGTGCATGCGTGAAACGCGCGATACACGCTTGATGTAACGACAGGCGCCGCCTTGGCGCCCGCTTCTCCCCGCGATGCCGCTGCAGAGTGCAATTCTCGCGCTGCTGCGGCGGCATCCACCGCCCCCGCTTCACACCCGCCGCTTACCGAGCATTCCTGAGTAAATTCCCTGCCTTGCGCGTCTTTTTGACATGCCTATACTCGACTCGAATAACCCTATGGCGAGCAGGGAGGCACGCATGAACATTCATCTTCACAACGCGGATATCGTGATGATCATTGCGCTGGCGCTGCTAGGTTCATTGTTGCTTGCATTGCGCTTTCGTCCTGCGACATGGAAGGGCATTGTCGTCGAAGCGTTGGCGGCGAATGCCGCGGCCATCGCCGCGGTCGTCGCGTTCGAAATGCTGCTGGCCTGACAAGCGCTGAGGGCCGCAGCGCCATGACGCGCCGCGGCCCTCAGCGGGAAACCTTATCGGTAGTAGTAGCCGCCGTGATGGTAGTAGCCACCACCACCGCCGTAGTAGCCGGGTGCGGGTGCGACGATGCAGCCACCGAGTGCCGTTGCGAGCAGCGTGCCTGCGATCAGGCTCAAGACTAAACGTTTCATTTTGTTCTCCATCGAGTCAGATTCATTCGAGCCGAAACCCCGAATGACTCGATTGGACACGACGGCGCCTCGCGCAAGCGTTGCCATTTGTAAGGGAAGATCACGAAGGTGTTACATGATCGTCGCCTGCAACACACTGCGTTCCGTGTGGGCTCCAGACGAATTCACATCAGAGGAAAACACCGCCTATACTGGTTTGAATGTGTCGGGGCGGCGCGGCCCTTGCTGGCAGCGCATACGCAATGCAAACTGCAAACGCCACCCGGCTTGCGGCGAAACGAATGCACAGCGGTAACGCCTTCGCACGACGCGCGAATTAGCTGCGTAGGCAATTAGGCACTCAACGAAAAGCGACACATTTAACAGGCGTGTAATGCGCGGCGTCTGTTGCGACGATTCCTCTCCGCCCGCTGTTCCCCGACGCGGGCGTTTTTTGGAGGCGTTACGAGGCAGCGCTCATTGGTTTGGGCACTGTAAGTCACGCCTCTTTTCTTTTCGAGCAAACGATTGCGTGAGAAAAAACCGCGCACGCTGCGCTCAGGCAGCGGTCGAGCCGTGCTGCACGGCCACGTCATGCGGCTCGGTATGCACGTAGTCGATCGCTTCGAGCGCGTCGCTGATGGACGGCACTGACTTGCCGTCGCCGATCGAAATGGAGCGGAACGGCGATTCGATGCCGTAGTGCGCGGGCGGGGTCGCCACGAAGATCATCACCGTGCGCTTCTGCAGCGCATGCGCGAGATGCACGAAGCCGGTGTCGGTGCCGATCACGAGGGCGCACGCGTCGATCATCTGCGCGATTTCGGTGACGCTCATTTTGGGCAGCACGGTCGCGCCCGGCAATTGCGACGCGATCTGCTCCGCTTCGAGCCGCTCGCCTTCCGAACCCCACGGCAACACCAGTTGAAAACCGCGTTGCGTCAACTCGCGGCCGATCGCCACCCAATGACTCACCGGCCATTTCTTGTCGTCTTTCGAGGTAGCGTGAAAGAATGCCGCGACCGGCTTACCGGTCGATACGAACGGCAGCTTCCCAGCCTCCGGCAAACGCAGCTTGAACACCGCCGGCCCTTCTATCTGATAGCCGAGCGCCTCACCCGCGTTGATCCGCATGCCATGCCACGCGTTGCACTTCGGACGCCGGCCAAAGCGCCCGGTATAAGCGAACGCGGCGCCGCGCTCTCCCAGGTCCGGTGCCTGATAGCCGATGCGCCGCGACGAGCGTGCCAGAAACGCGATGATCGCGCTCTTGTACACGCCCTGAATGTCGATGATGAAATCGTAGCGATACGCGCGCAATTCGGCGATGGACGCCCAGATCGATTTGAAATCGGCCCAACGGCGCGCTTTCTTGAAGCGGCGCAACGGCGCGCACAGCACGCGGTCCACGTTCTCGCTCCAGTGCACCACTTCGGCGAATGCTTCGTCGGCGGCCCAATCCACCTGAACGCCGGGAAACGCGCGTTTGATATCGGCGACGACGGGCAGAGCCTGCACGATATCGCCGAGTGAAGTGACCTTGACGATAAGGACGCGCTTCATTGAAGACCTGTGAGTTGTTCGAACATCAAGACATTTTAGCCGACGGAAGGGACAACCTTTACCGAACCGCGCAGCGGACACGTCGGTCATTAATACGGGTGGCTACGTAGGGACCATACACGCAGCCTTTTACACCATTTCAAAATACTTTCACACCGATTTATGGGCCTTGCGCGCCTTATACTGGCCCCTTTGCGCCAGCACTCGCTCATGTCCGTGCCACTTCCGCTTCGCTCGTCCAACATCGTTCGCCGCGCACGACGACTCTGGCGCCAATACGGCGTCTTCTGGCTCGGCGCGATCGCGGTCGGCCTCGTCGCCGTGCTGTACGCGAGGTTGATCGACTGGGGTTACGGTGAATTCCGCTCCCTTCAACACGAGCATGTGTGGGCGCCCCTGATCGTCACCCCCGCTGTCGGCGCGCTGGCCGTCTGGCTCACACGCAAATTTTTCCGCGGTGCCGAAGGCAGCGGCATTCCGCAGGTCATCGCCATCCTTCACTCGAAACCCGGCGAATACGGCGCGCGGCTGCTGTCGTTTCCGATTCTGTTCGGCAAGATCGCCGTGTCGTTTCTGGCGATTCTCGGCGGCTTCACGATTGGCCGCGAAGGTCCGACCGTGCAGGTCGGAGCCGCGCTGATGTTCAATCTGCGGCGGCTCTATCCGCGCTCGAATGCGTTGATCGAACGGCAACTGGTGCTGGCTGGCGCGGCGGCGGGCTTGTCCGCCGCGTTCAACACGCCGCTCGCCGGGATCGTCTTCGCGATCGAGGAATTGACGCGCAGTTTCGAGGCCCGCACGAGTGGCGTGCTGATTACCGCGATCATCATCGCCGGCGTGATCGCGCTCGGGCTCAACGGCAATTACACCTATTTCGGCACCATTCAGATCGGCGCGCACTTCCCCGATCTGATGGCGCTTGCCGTGCTGCTCACGGCGGTCGTCACCGGCCTCGCGGGAGGCGCGTTCGGCTGGCTGCTGCTGAACACCGCGCGCTGGATTCCGGCGCCGCTGCGTCAGTTGCATGGTGAGCGGCCGGTTGCGTTCGCCGCGCTGTGCGGGTTGGTCATCGCGGCCATCGGTCTGATGTCGGGCGGCACGACTTTCGGCAGCGGTTACGCGGAAGCGCGCGGCTTGCTCGACGGGCACACGCAGTTGTCGGTGTTCTATCCGTTCATGAAGATGATCTCGATGGTCAGCTCATACCTGCCGGGCATTCCGGGCGGCATTTTCGCGCCGTCGCTGTCGATCGGCGCGGGCTTCGGCAATCTGCTGCACGGGGTGTTCGGCTCGATGGATTTACCCATGCTGATCGCGCTCGGCATGGTCGGCTATCTGGCCGCCGTCACGCAATCGCCGATCACCTCGTTCGTGATCGTGATGGAGATGATCAACGGCCATGCGCTGGTGATCTCGCTGATGGCCACTGCGCTGATTTCGAGCCGCGTGTCGCGGGTGTTCGCGCCGCCGTTGTATGAGTCGCTGGCGGCGCGTTATATGGCGCCGCTGCCGCAGCCGGCGCCCGTATCGGTGCCGGAAGTGCCTGAAGTCGGAACGCCTGAAGTGGAAGCGACTGAAGTCAAAGCATCCGGAGCCGAAGCACCCGAAGTCAAAGCACCCGAAGGCGAAGCGCCCGAAGCCAATTCGCCCGAAGTCGTAGCACCCGAAGGCGAAGCACCCGAAGCCCTTGCGCCCGGCTCGAGCAACGCGGAAGTCGACGAAGACCCTCGCACCGAAGGCAAGGGCAACACCGCACCGCGTCAGTAGACAACAACACCCGGCGCGTGCACATACAACGGCCGGCCCGGCACGACGACACAGCCGGCCAGCATGACCGCCAGAACGGCTATCAGAAGCAGATTCTTTTTCATCACAAGGGTTTCCTGAAGCGCGCGGGCTGCCGCTACGCCGAGTGCGTACACGGCGCCTGCGTCGTCGAGATGGAAGGAGTGGCGCGCGGCATCTGGCGTGCCGCGACGCGCGTGGTTCAAGCCCGTGGCGTTATGCCCAGTGGCCTTCGACCCAGTGGTAGTTAGGACCGTGCGCGACCCAGTGGCCCGGCACCCAGTGATAGCCTACGCGCTCAGCTTGCCAGTGGCCGCCAATCCACACATAGCGGCCATGGTCCCAGCGCCAATGGCCGCGATCCCACACATAGCCGACGCGCGGCGCCGGCGCCGCTTCGTAGCGCACCGGCGGCGGCGCGGACGGCGCGATCACGACGACTTCCGCGGCCGATGCCGAGGCCACGGAGGCCGCGCCGGCAGCGATCAACACGGTGTTGGCGAGCAGCAAACGAAAGGTCTTGTTCATGTTGTCCCTCTGTAGGTGAACACCGAAAGCGGCGTTACCGGTTTAATGCGTGAGGGGACGCAGCGGCTGACTGTGGGCGTGTAACGCCGCACGCTGAAGTGCAACGGATTATTTCGGCACGCCACGGCCAACGCGCGTGGCGACGCGTGGGCATGGACGCATGACCACCGAGCCAGCGGGAACCACAAAGAGGAACGACACAGCGGCGCGAGCCGGCGCGCTCGCGCGCCACCGCGCGTTACGTCATCCAGACGCAACGCAACGAAGCGCGCAGCGCGTCACATGAAACCGGCTGCGGGAAGAGACAGGCCTTGAACAATCAGGCCTGCGGTATTTCGATCTTGACCTCGAGCACTTCGAGATCGTCCTGGCGTTCGAGGCTCACGCGAATATCGTCATTGGAAATCTTCACGTACTTCGAGATCACGGCCACCAGTTCGCGTTGCAACGCAGGCAGGTAATCGGCAGGCGCATGGCCGCCGGCGCGCTCATGCGCGATGATCAACTGCAGGCGTTCCTTCGCTACCGACGCGGACTTCTTCTTCTCGCCCAGCAAAAACGAAAGAATCGACATTACGTGCGCTCCCCTTACTTGGTGCCGAAGAGGCGCTGCAGCAGCCCGGGCTTCTGGTAGTCGGTAAAGCGAAGCGATTTCTGCTCGCCGAGGAAACGCGACACGACGTCTTTATAGGCTTCGGCCACGTCGGTGCCGTCCAGGTGCACCGCCGGCAAGCCCTGGTTCGATGCGTGCAGCACCGCTTCCGATTCCGGAATCACGCCGATCAGGTCGATGCGCAGAATTTCCTGGATGTCGGTGAGCGACAGCATTTCGCCTTCGCTGACGCGCTTCGGGTTATAGCGGGTGATCAGCAGGTGTTCCTTGATCGGCTCCTTGCCTTCGATCGCGCGCTTGGTCTTCGACGACAGAATGCCGAGAATGCGGTCCGAGTCGCGCACCGACGACACTTCCGGATTCGTCACGATCAGCGCTTCGTCAGCGAAATGCATGGCGAGCAGCGCGCCCGATTCGATACCGGCCGGCGAATCGCAAACAATGAATTCAAAGTCCATCGCGATCAGGTCGTTGATGACCTTCTCGACGCCTTCCATGGTCAGCGCGTCCTTGTCACGCGTCTGCGAGGCCGGCAGGATAAAGAGGTTCTCGCACTTCTTGTCCTTGATGAGCGCCTGGTTCAGGTTCGCTTCACCCTGGATCACGTTGATCAGGTCATACACCACGCGGCGTTCACAACCCATGATGAGGTCGAGGTTACGCAGGCCGACGTCGAAGTCGATCACGGCGGTTTTGCTGCCGCGCAGAGCGAGGGCTGATGCAAAACTCGCGCTCGTGGTCGTCTTGCCCACGCCACCCTTGCCCGAAGTCACCACAATGATTTTTGCCATTACCCTTACCTTGTGTTCGTCAAATTCATCAATTATGTGCGGCCATATTTGCCGTGAAACGCCGCGTGCCGCAATGGATCGAGGCAGCGCGCTTCACGTCGATTACGTGAGCCGCAGCGGTTCGATCATCAATTTCTCTTCTTCGAGCCAGATCTGCACCGGCTTGCCGAGCACGTCGGCCGGCAGTGGGTTCTCAGTCGTTCGATAGATGCCCGCGATCGAGATGAGTTCCGGTTCGAGACACGTGCAGAAAATGCGCGCGTCGTGATTGCCCTGCACGCCGGCCAGTGCCCGGCCGCGCAACGGCGCGTAAATATGGATGTTGCCTTCCGCGATCACTTCCGCGCCGTAGCTCACAAGACCGAGCACGACCAGGTCGCCCTTGGCGTAAATGCGTTGACCGGAGCGCAGCGGCTTGTCCACCACCATGGTTTGCGACGAAGTGGCCAGACGCACCGGTTCAGCGGCGGGAGCCGGATCGACGGCGGCGGCCGTGGCCGGCGTGCCGCTTTCCGGCGTGAGCGCGGCGGCTTCGAACAGGTCCGACGGCGGCGTGGCGGTTGCGGCGGTAACAGCCGGCGCCGCAGCGGCGGCGTTGTCTTCGTCAGCGGATTTAGCGGCGGCGCCGCGGCGGTCGCGTGCTTCGAGCAGCGGCAACGCGGATTCCGCTGCCCAGGCCTGCTGCGCGTTGGCGACCACGCCGACCGGCCGCATGCGCACGCTGTCGAGCAGTTGCGCGATGTCGGCGAGCGGCACGCGTTCGTTCTCGGCAAGGCGCCGCACGTCGATCGCGACGACGTCGTTAGCGAAAAATTCAGGGGTCGCCTCGAAGCGCCGGGTCAATTCGGCACGCATGGCGTCGAGGTCGGTTGTCTTGACCACGAACAGGAGCGTGTCGACAGAGCCGCTGCGAAGTTCGAAAAAGGGCGATTTCTTGGGCGACATAGCGTTCGGCAAAAATTTTTGCGTATTTTACAGGCGTCGACGCGCGCGGCCAGCTTTTTTGCCAGGAGAGCGGACCGACGCGATGAGGATGCGGCCATGGGCAGCCCATCCGGTAGAGCCGCCACGGCTTTGCAGTGGGCAACGAGGTGGCCGCTGGGGTGGCCAACGAGGTGGACAACGACGTGGCCCGTGAAGAGGTCACCGAGGTGGGCAACGAGGTGACCCGTGAAAGGGTCAACACGGCGACCACGCAGACCGCGCTTCACCCCGATGACCCGGCGACGCTCGCTCAGAAGACACGAATGGGAATCGAGCGGCAGGCTGACGCGCCGCTCGCGGGATCACTGCTGAAACACCTGTGAGGTGGTCGGCACGTGGCGCACCAGCAGACTCTCAGCCTGATCCGGCGCACGTGCCACACGCCGGTGCTCGCCGGTCGGACCGAAGCCGAGCGCCTCGTAGAAGCGCATGGCATTGCGATTGGCGTCGGCGACCCACGCGTAGATTTCGGTAGCGCCTTCATTCGCGAGCCACACGGCGGCCGAATCGACCAGCAACTCGCCGCCACGCAAATGACGCACGGCCGGCGCCACCCATAACTCGCAGACGAACGCGCGGCGCGCCGCGGTGTCGTCGAAATGCGCTTCGATCAGTCCGGCCGGATGGCCCTCGGTGTAAAGAATGAAAGTGGTGACGGCAAAGGAAACCGCATGATCCGCGGCGGTGGTGTCGAAGCTGGCGGCGTCGGCCGACAACGCGTCCTCGAGCGTGGCGCCGAAGGCATACGGTGCCTCTCGCAGCGACGCGGTACGGAGTTCGCGGAAAACGGCGCCCTGATCAGCGGCGATACGGCGAACGGTCAATGACGGACTCATGCAGACGAAAACCCCTTGAAACCCTAAGGCGTAGCTTTAACCGAACCGGCGCGAGAGTCAAATCATTCTTTACCGGATTGTGGGGAGCACGCACGGAGCCCTGGACAAACTCCGCAGCATTTCGCGCGCCCGCCTCGGCCTCGCGGCCAGAGGTGGCACGACCTTCACACGCTCACGGCGCTTCGTAGCTGCCGGTGCCGTCCGGCCACGGCGTCAGCAGTTCGTAGCCCTCTTCGGTCACGGCGATCATGTGTTCCCATTGCGCCGACAGCGAACGGTCTTTGGTGACCACGGTCCAGCCGTCGCGCTGCACGGCCGTGCCGGCGCGGCCGGCGTTGATCATCGGCTCGATCGTGAAGACCATGCCGGGCTTCAAACGCACGCCCTGCCCCGGCTGGCCGTAATGCAGCACCTGCGGATCTTCGTGGTAGACCTTGCCGATACCGTGCCCGCAGTAGTCGCGCACGATCGAGAAGCCGTCGCGCTGCGCGATCTTCTGAATCGCATGGCCCACGTCGCCGAGCGTCGCGCCCGGCTTCACTTCGCGGATGCCGGCGAGCATCGCTTCATAGGTCGTGTCGATCAACTGGCGCGCCACCGTGCTCGGCTGGCCCACGCAATACATGCGGCTCGTGTCGCCGAAGTAGCCGTCCTTGATGATCGCGACGTCGATATTGATGATGTCGCCGTCTTTCAGGATCTCGCCGCGATTCGGAATGCCGTGGCACACCACCGAGTTCACCGAGGTGCAAACGGTCTTGGGAAATCCCAAATAGCCGACATTTGCCGGAATCGACTTTTGCGTATTGACAATGTAGTCGTTGCACAGTGCGTCCAGTTCGTCAGTGGAGGCACCGGCCTTGACGTGCTCGCCGATCATTGCCAGTACGTCGGCCGCGAGGCGGCCGGAAATGCGCAGCTTGGCGATGTCGTCGGGAGTCTTGTAGGTAATGGCCATGAATTCGGTCGATATGGGTCGAATGGGAGGTCGATGTTCAATCGATCGGCCAATTGTACAGAGGATCGCGGCCGGGCTTGCGCGAGCCGCGCGAAACTGGCCGCGCTGAAGCACAACTGTCACGCGGCAAGACACGCCGCCGCTACCGCTTGCCACCCTCAGCGCACATCATGCTGCGAACGCACACAGAAATCTTTTGCGAGGTTTGCATCTAGCGGCAGATTCGTTCCGTAAAGGCGTTTGAGGACTCGCTCTTCTCCCTGCATCGTTTAGTTCTTCTCAGAAGAACGGGGGCCTTTTTGCGTCCGCGATTTGCGTCGTTGCATCGCGTGGATGGCCTTTGTCCACGCGTATTCGGCACGAGACCGCGGCACTGTCAGCGAACCATTTGAGGAGCATCGCCATGTCGGAGTCCAGCAATAAATCAGCATCCCTTATTGATGCATTCGATCGACGCGTCGAGCGCCGCCTGCAACGTAGACAGTTCTTTCGCAACGCCGGAGGCTTGAGTCTGGGACTCGTCGGCGGCACGCTGATCAGCGCGTGCGGCGGCGGTTCGGGATCGAGCGTGTCGGCCCAGAGCGCGCCGACCGATGCGGAGATCCTGAACTTCGCACTGAACCTGGAGTACCTCGAATCGCAGTTCTATACGTACGCGACGACGGGCGCCGGACTCGCCGCCAGCATGACCACCGGTGTCGGCACGATGGGCACGGTGATCGCGGGGCAGCAGGTGCCGTTCCAGGATCCGGTTGTCAAAGCGTACGCCAACGAGATTGCCAACGACGAGCGCGAGCACGTCACCTTCCTGCGCAGCGCGTTGGGGTCGGCGGCGGTTGCCATGCCCTCGATCGACATCGGCGGCACCGATCCGAACGGCGCATTCTCAAACGCGGCGCGCGCTGCGGGACTCGTACCCGCGGGCACGGCGTTCAATCCGTATGCCAGCGACAACAACTTCCTGCTCGGCGCGTTCATTTTCGAAGACGTCGGCGTGACGGCTTATAAAGGCGCCTCGCCGCTCATCACCAACAAGACGTTCCTCGAGGCGGCGGCCGGCATTCTCGCGGCCGAGGCCTATCACGCCGGCCTCGTGCGTACCGTGCTGTATTCGAAAGGGATCGACATGACAAGTCTCGTCACCGCCGCCAACGCGATTTCTGCCGCACGCGACAGCCTCGACCACAACGGCCACGACGATCAGGGCATCACGGGAACAACCGCCGGCACGTCCAACATCGTGCCGCTCGACACCAACGGGCTCGCATTCAGCCGCAATTACAGCAACGTCCTCAACATCGTCTATCTGACGAGTTCGGCGGCGACCAAAGGCGGCTTCTTCCCGAATGGCGTGAACGGTTCGCTGAACATGAGCGCCTGAAACGCGTAGCCTGACGGGCCGGTTGCATCGGCAACGGGTTGCCGCGATAACGATCGCGCTCACCCGTTGGCCGGCCTTCATTTGCATTGCCTTGAACGCTTGACGACGTACAGGAGCAGTCATGAACGAAGCGATCAGTCAGGGTGCCGTGGCGCAGACCCTCACCGAGCAGGCCTGTTTCGACATTCGCGAAACGCTGGCGGGAAGACGCCGCGGTCTGCGTGCGGCGCTGCCGTTCGTCGGGCCTGCGGTGGTGGCGTCGATCGCGTACATGGACCCGGGTAACTTCGCCACCAACATTCAGGCGGGCGCGGGTTACGGCTACACGCTGTTATGGGTGGTGGCGGTGGCGAACGTCGTCGCAATGCTGTTCCAGTCGCTCTCCGCCAAACTCGGTCTCGTGACCGGGCGCAATCTCGCCGAGTTATGCCGCTCGGCGCTGCCACGCCGCTATGTGCTCGCAATGTGGGGCATCAGCGAAATCGCGGCAATGGCCACCGATCTTGCTGAGTTCGTCGGCGGCGCGATCGGCGTTTCGTTGCTTACGCATCTACCCATGATGCCGAGCATGCTGATCACCGCCGCCGTCACCTATGGCTTGCTGCAATTCGAAAAGCGCGGCTTCCGGCCGCTCGAACTGGCGATCGCGGCGCTGATCGGCGTGATTGGACTGTCGTATCTCGCCGAGTTGCTGATCGCGCCGGTGCATTGGCCGTCAGTGGTCGCGCATACGTTCACGCCGAGCATGCCCGATAGCAACGCGCTGACGATATCGGTCGGCATTATCGGCGCGACGGTCATGCCGCATGTGCTGTTTCTGCATTCGGGGCTCACGCAGAATCGCGTGAAGCCGCGCAACGAAGGCGAGCGTGCCAAGCTGCTGCGATTCTCGAATATCGAAGTGGTGGCCGCGCTCGGCGTGGCCGGGTTGATCAACATGGCGATGGTGATCATGGCGTCGAGCGCGTTTCATGCCGGGCATCCGGAGATCGCCAGCATCGAGACCGCCTGGCGCACGCTCACGCCGCTGCTGGGCGGCGCCGCTGCGGGGCTTTTTTTGGCGGCGTTGATCGCCTCGGGCGTGTCGAGTTCGGTGGTCGGAACGATGGCCGGGCAAATGATCATGCAGGGCTTCGTCGGCTTTCATATCCCCGTATGGGCGCGCCGGCTGATTACGATGGTGCCGGCCTTCGTGGTGGTGGCCTGCGGCGTCGACGCAACGCGCGCGCTGGTGCTCAGCCAGGTGGTGCTCAGCATCGCCCTGCCGGTGCCGATGATCGCGCTGGTGTGGTTCACCTCGCGCGGCGATCTGATGGGCCGCTACCGGAATCGCCGGGCGACGACCGCGGCGGCAGTGCTCGGCACGATCGTCGTGCTGGCGCTCAATCTCATTCTGCTGCTGCAGGTGGCCGGCATTTCGCCGTGGCCGCCGTTTCACGCCGGATGAGCCCGCAAGACCCTGGCAGGACTGCATCCGGTTGCGGGGTTGCTGCGTACATTGTTCGAACGAATCTTTCGGACGGACCCTACTCTCATGCCACGACGCCTGCTGACCTTGACCGCCGCGCTGGCGCTCGCTGCTCTCGGCGGCTGCAGCGCGGCAGGCGTGCTCAACGCCGCCGTATCGCACAAGAGTTTTCGGGCCGAGAACGGCCTTGTTTACGGCAACGCGCCGCGCCAGAGGCTCGACGTGTATATGCCCGCCGCCGGCGTGGTGCCGGCCGGTTCGCACGGCCGCCCGGTGGTGGTGTTTTTCTACGGCGGCAGTTGGCAGAACGGCTCGCGCAGCAGCTATCTGTTCGTCGGCGCGGCGCTGGCCTCGCGCGGCTTCATCGCCGTGGTGCCGGATTATCGGACGTGGCCCGACACGGCGTTCCCCGGCTTTGTCGACGATGCCGCCACCGCCGTGCGCTGGGCCCGCGATCACGCGGCCGAATTCGGCGGCGACCCGTCGCGGATCTTTCTGATGGGCCACTCGGCGGGCGCGCATATCGCCATGCTGCTCGCTACCGACGGCCGCTATCTCGCCGCGCAGCAAATGAGCAAGCGCGACATCAGCGGTGTGATCGGCCTTGCCGGGCCCTATGATTTTCTGCCGCTGAAGGACGCCACGCTCGAAGAAATCTTCCCGCCCGCGTTGCGCGCCGCGAGTCAGCCGATCAATTTCGTGGAAGGCGATGAACCACCCATGTTCCTCGCCGCAGGCCAGCGCGATACGACCGTCGATCCGGGCAACACCGACCGGCTCGCGTCGAAGCTGCGTGCTTCGGGCGACACGGACGTGGAAGTGAAACACTACCCGCGGGTCGGGCATGCGCTGCTGGTGGGCGCGATGGCGGGACCTTTGCGGAGCTTTGCGCCAGTGCTCGACGATACCAGTGCGTTTATCGACGCACAGGCGATGAATCAGGCGCGGCGTTCGCATGACGCTGCCGGCGGTGTGCAATCGTTGCCCGCCTCTGCCATCGCGCAGAGCAACGTTTATCAGATACGCCGGCAACGCGCGAAAGCATCCACGGCGCCGTGTGGCGGTCTGCCGGCTGCATCGACACCCGTTGGCGGCGCCGATTGCCAGAAGCAAAGCAACTTGGGCCACGACGAATAAGCGCAGCGCGTGCGGTGAGCCTCGACTTAGTGGAGCGCGAAGCTACTGCGCCGTGCCGAGCAATTGCTTGCGCAAAGTGGGCGCACGCGTCGACGGATCGAGCCAGATACTGAAGAAAGCACGCGCGAACGCGAGATCGTCGACTTCGTCGGTCATGCGCTCGCCGGCATAAAAACGCACGCCCTTGTCCGGCAGAAACACCGCGCTCAACTGGTCGCCGGGACCGACGTCCACGAAGGCCCGCAGCATGTTCGCGCGCCAGCGCTCCAACGTATCGACCGGAATCGGTGCGCCCGCCAGGCGCTTGATCTCGCTGATCCCGGTATCTGCGAGGCGCTCGCGTGTGATGCCGCGCGCGTAGACGATATGCAGCGCAAAGCGCGCGTCGTAATCGACCGGCACGCGTTCGCTCCACATTTGCGCGCGATAGAGCCGAAAGCCGAGCACGCTGAAATCGCCCTCGCCGACGAGTTTCGCGGCCTCTACGTCGGCGCGCCAGTCGGCGCACGCCGCGCTTGCCCACAACAGCAGCACGAGTGCCGCGAGCGAGCGCACGTCAGTCCGCCTTCGAGAGGACGAACTGCATGACGTCCGTGCGGCCTTCGTCGAAGCCGGCTTCGCAATACGCCAGATACAGCCGCCACGTTCGCACGAAAATCTCGTCGAAACCTTGCGTGCGGATCGTGTCGAGTTGCGCTTCGAACGCGGCGCGCCAGCGGCGCAGCGTTTCCGCATAATCGCGCCCGAATGCGAGCGACGTGCAAGTGGCGAGCTTGCCACGCCGCGCCGCCTGAGCAAAACGCTGCGGACTCGGCAGCATGCCGCCCGGGAAAATGAATTCGCGGATGAAGTCGCTCGTCGCGCGATAAGCGGCAAAGTGCGAGTCATCGATCGTGATGGTTTGCACCAGCGCGCGAGCACCCGGCCGCAGACGTTCGCGCAGAATGCGGAAGTACGCCGGCCAGAATTTTTCGCCGACCGCCTCGAACATTTCGATCGAAACGATGCCGTCGTACTGCCCGGTCAAGGTGCGGTAGTCGCGCAGTTCGAGTTGCACATGCTCGCTCAAGCCGGCTTCGCTCACGCGCTTCTGGCCGAATTCGAGTTGCGCCGGCGAGATCGTCACGCCATGCACATGAATGCCCAGGCGTGCCGCGTGCATCGCAAACCCGCCCCACCCGCAGCCGATTTCCAGAATGCGCATGCCTTCGCGCAAACCGAGCGTATCGATGATCCGCTGGTATTTCGCATGCTGCGCGTCTTCGAGCGATTGATGGAAATTGTCGTCGAACACCGCGCTCGAATAGGTGAAGGTCGGGTCGAGCCACTGCGCGTAAAACGCGTTGCCGATATCGTAGTGCGCGTGAATATTGCGCCGGCTGCCCGAGCGCGTATTTGGCCTCAGCTTGTGGCGCAGCCCGTACCAGAGTTGCGCGAGCCAGCCGCCATACACCGTGCGTTGCAGCGCTCGCTCGTTACGGATCGCGACGCGCAGCAGCGCGGCCAGGTCGGGCGTATCGAGCCAGAAAGCGCGCCATGCGTCGGCGAAACCGATATCGCCTTTGCGCAGAATCGCGCCGCACGCGCGCCAGTCATGCATCTCCAGGCGCGCGCCGGGCGCCGCATGCGGATCGCCGAACACTCGTTGTTGCCCGTCGGGGGTGATCAGGACCAGATGCCCCACCTGGATCCGTTCGAGCAAGGAGAGAAACAGACGGCCTGACGCGGGGGCGGTTTGGTGCCCGCTCAGGGTTCTTGAAAGCGCCATGACGAAATCTCCTCAATCGGATGAAACGGGGCGCGCAGCGGCGGTGGGTTGGCCGGCTGCGGCATGATCGGTGGGCGCGTCGGCGGTACGGCCCGGCGCGGGGTGCTTGCCGTAGAACGGCGCTTTTTTGAGTGCGAGGCGCATGGCCTGCCAGTGAATTTTCGCGACCACGCCAACCGTCAGCAGCGGCTGGCGCAGCAGCGCGGCGAGCGCGCTCGCGCGGGTTAGTGGCGTCAAGCGGCCGCCCAGTGCGGTGCGGATCAGCAAACCGTCCGCGTCGCGATAGTCGATCGAGACCGACGCGCTGTTGCGTGCTTCCTTGACGCGGAAGGTGTAGCCCCCTTCCACGCGGCAAAACGGCGACACGTGCAGCACTTTCCTGCACACGAGCCGCGTGTCGGCGGTGATCGGCGCGTTGCCGTCCGCGCTCAACAGATAGCTGTGGCGCTCGCCGAATGTATTGCGCACTTCGGCGAGCAGCGCGCGCAACCGGCCGTCGCGATCGTGACAAAACCAGAAGCTGACCGGATTGAACGCATAGCCGAACACGCGTGGGAAAGCTTGCAGCCAGATCCGGCCGTTCGCTTCCGCGATGCCGGCAGCCGATAGTTGCGCGCGCATCCATGTGGCGAGGTCGCTGCCGTCGCGTGGACCGTGATCACGCTGATAGAGACTGAGCGGCCGCCAACGGTCGAGGCCGAACCAGCCGCTCTCGAGCGAGTTCAGCCGATCCAGATCGCAGCGCACGTAAAACACCGGGTAGATGAAGCGATGATGCTTCGGCCGCAGACGCTCGTGCATCACCCTGCCGGTCAAAAGCCAGGCTGCTGGAGCGGCGTCGCTGTCGTGATCGCCCGGCGGTTTCATAGCTTGGCCCATGCCGGCGATGCATCGAAATCCGCGGCCACGCGCAGCGCCGATTTCAGACCGTCCTCGTGAAAACCATAGCCCGTCCACGCGCCCGCGAACCAGGTGCGGCGTTTGCCTTGCAGTGAAGGCAGACGGTGCTGCGCGTCGATGGCAGCCAGATCGAACAGCGGATGATCGTAGATGAAGCGGCGCAGTTCGGTGCCCGGCGCCGGCTGCGCCACCGGGTTGAGCGTGACGACGAGCGGCGTCCTGAACGGCAGCGGCTGTAACTGATTGACCAGATAGCTCACGCACACCGGATGCGTGCCGTCGACGCCGCGGCTGCCCAGGTAATTCCACGCCGACCACACGCGCTCACGACGCGGCAGCAGATTCGTGTCCGTGTGCAGCACCGCGACGTTCGGCTGATAGCGCACGGCGGCGAGCACGCCGCGCTCGTCGTGATCGGCGTCTTCCAGCAGGCGCAGCGTGGTCGGCGCATGCGTGGCGAGCACCAGTGCGTCGAAGCGCTCGGTGCCGCTGTCGGTGAAGACGTCCACGCCGTCGGCATCGCGCCGCACGCCGCGCACTGCCGTGCCGAGACGGACATCGTCGAGCGTGCCGGCGATGCGCCGCACATATTCCCGGCCGCCGCCGACCACGGTCTTCCACTGCGGCCGGCGGTTCACCTGCAGCAACGCGTGGTTCAGACAGAAGCGCAAGAACGTCGTGGCCGGGAACGCGAGGATATCGGCGGTGGCGCTCGACCAGATCGCGGCGGCCATCGGCAGCAGATATTGACGCTGGAACGCGCCGCCGTAACCGCCTTGCGTCAGCAATTCGCCCATCGACGCGCGCGTTTGCGTCGCCAGTTCGAGGTTGCGTTGCGCGCTGCCGTTAAAGCGCATGATGTCGCGCAACATGCCGATGAAGGTCGGCGAAAACAGGTTGCGGCGTTGCGCGAATACCGTGTTCAAACTGGTGCCAGCCCATTCGAGGCGCCCTTCGTCGAGCGAGACGGAGAAGGTCATCTCGCTCGGGTGCGAGCGCACACCCAGTTCATCGAACAGCGCGATCAGGTTCGGATAGGTGCGGTCGTTGAACACGAGAAAGCCGGTGTCGACGGGATGCGTGTGGCCTTCGAGCGAGACGTCCACTGTGTTGGTGTGGCCGCCCAGGTAGCCGGCCGATTCGAACAGCGAGACACGATGGTTGCGCGCGAGAAGATAGGCGCTGGCCAAACCCGAAATACCGGCGCCGATGACCGCGACCCGCGAGCCGCGCGGTAGTGGTGAGGTCGGTGCGGAATGGGTCATGGGCGCGTCTCCTGTTGGGGGCGCGCGGTCGGTTAGTGGAGTGTGGCGGGGCTTGCGCGTCCTTGAGGGGATTTACGCAGCGAGGGCGGAATTGGATGCAAAGGCGGGGCAAATTGCGGACAAGCGAAGTTGCCGGGCATGGCCGCTACCGAAGTTGCCGGGCATCGGCGCGGCCGGCGCCCGTGGGCGCCTGTTGCAGCGTCAGGAGACGGTCTCGTTCAAGGTTTCCATGACTTTCGACATCAAGCCGGCTCGTCTCCATTCGAGCCATTTGATGTAACAGCTCTGGGCAGGCGGATAGTGCGCAGGCAGGTGATGCCATTTGGCGCCTGTCTGCGTGATCCAGAATATCGCGTTGAGAATTCCGCGCGGATCGCGCCGTGGCCGCCCGACACCTGTTTTCGCGACATGGGGAAACAGGTGCTCGATCTTGGCCCAATCTTCGTCTGATAAAGGAATATGCGGCATCTAGAACTCGACAAGAAATGCTTTTCGCCCTGGTGACGTCACGTCATATCACTCTGTCCAGACACCAACCACCAACCACGAATGCCAGCATGAGAAGGATCGCGGCGGCCGTGCCTACCCAGATCAGCACATCGTCGAAAGTCGTATTGGCAAACGCAAGCGTACCGCGCCGCTCTGCTTTCACTTCGCCAGGTTTATCGTCCTGATCTTGAGAGACCATGTGCGACTCACATCACCGTTAGGGGAGAAAACGGGATTGGCTAATGCGCGCGCCGCTATGGCCGAATGACGGAACGCGAACGCCAGGATGGGTTATGCGTCAGGCCGTTTGCCGTTCGCAATGGACGGTTCCAGAATCTGTGCCGCTTCGAAATCGAGATCGGGAAACGTGACCTTCAAGATCCGGATAAGCTGCGCCGCGCATTGATCTGCTTCGACTGGCGCGTTGAGCTGGAGCACTTCGAGCAGCGTGACAAATGCCGGCAAGAAAGCGTCGGACACCGGCGTTTCTCTTGCCTGCTCGCGCAGATAAGCGATATACCCGAACACGTGGCGTATGAACTCGACCTGACGCGCGGCGAACTGAGCGCTGTCGATTGCTTCGGAGGCAATGGTGAGAGAAACGTCGGCTGCCGGCGCATGCGGCAGCCGCACATACGATGTGAACTCGCTCAAGCGAAAGCTCCGGTTAACCCTGAAGGCAAGCTGGACAGGTCCGCCGACACGCTGCATACATGGCGCGCGTGACCCTGTGCTATAACCCTTATTGTCACTTTTACGTGATTATTTAGTCGTTTCTATCGTAAGGCAGTATTTCATACCACCTTACCTGCGTCAAATGTATTTGACAATCCTTTCTGCCCGCATCCAATGACATTCGATTGGCACGCGCTGTACGACGACGTGAAACGGCTGGGCGAGTTCGGCAGCGATGCTCAACTGGCCGAAAGCCTCGGGCTGACGCGCGCGCAGATTTCGGCATGGCGCACGGGCAAGAGCGATCTGGGCACGCTCACGAAGCTCAAAATCCTCGATGCGCTAGGACATGACCAGTTGCGCTCGGCGGTGCTCAGCCTGTTGCCCGAACAGAACCGCGACGAACTGGCGAAGCAGCATCTCGTCCTGACTGAGCGTGTGTCGCGCGGCATGCAGGCAAGGGATCGCGCGGCCGCTCCTTCGAGCGACGTCCCGCCGCCACGCGAGGCCAACCAGTTGCTCGCGCACCTGCCCCACGTGGAGCGGGAGCGAATCATGCAGCACCTCACTCCCGTTTCCCTGCCGCTTGGGAAAGTGGTGTATGAACCTGGCGAGCGCCTGACTCAGGTCTATCTGCCCACCACGGCGATCATCTCCATGCTGCACGTCATGGAGAACGGCGAGTCGGCCGAAATTGCGGTAGTCGGCAACGACGGGCTGCTCGGCGTGGCGGTTTTCATGGGCTCAGACACCGTTTCGAATCGGGCGGTCGTCCAGAACGCGGGGGACGCGTACTGTCTCAGCGCGCAGTTCGCCAAAGAGGAGTTCGCGCGCGGCGGCTATATCCGGCGACTGTTCCTGCGTTACGCGCAAGCGCTGATTACGCAGATGGCTCAGACTGCCGTTTGCAATCGCCATCATTCGATTGCACAGCAGTTTTGCCGGTGGCTCCTGCTGAGTCTGGACCGCCTCGACAGCAGCGAATTGCAAATGACGCAGGAATTGATCGCGAACATGCTGGGTGTGCGTCGGGGGAATGTGACCGAGGTCGCGAAGCAGTTGGAAGCGGTTGGCGCGATCCGCTATAACCGCGGGCACATTGAAGTGATCGACCGCGCCGCGCTGGAACATCAGGTTTGCGAATGCTACGGCGTCGTGACGCGCGAATGCGAGCGGCTTTATTCGGCGGCGTGACTTGATGGCGGCGCGTCAGAACCGCCCATGCTTTAGCGGAGCGGATCTGAGCTGCAATTCTCTCGATGACGATGCGGGCACAGTACGCATCGGCGTTCCTCCGTTTCGACCGCTACCGCGTGGCGCCGATTGAGCGGACCATCGCGGTCCACGGCAATTCTCTAACAGGCGCGTTGGTTCAACGCCGGTTGCCTGCCTGCGTGCCGCTTTCGGCGGCGTCCCGTCCGGGGATCGTGAAGTCCATGCCACCGCGTCCGGAATTGAGGCCCACCTCGACGCCTTTCGCGGCTGACGCATTTGCATCAATCCTGGGCCAGAACAGGTGGAACCACGAGCCCTTGTCGTCGTTGATGACGGCGTACGTACTCCCGTCCGGGGCGAAGCTTTGCTGAAACACGTGTCTGCCGTTGCCATCAAATATATCCATGCCCGCCAGGTCGTCCTGCTTGTCGAATTGCACATACTTGCCCGGTGCAACGGATGGAGTCGCTTGCGGTACGTAGATGTCCTTCACCTTGCCATTGTCGTAATGAGTGAAGGTGGTCGGTGACCCGGCTTTCGGATTCGGGGGAGGAATTGCGGATCCTTGCGGGTCGGCGCCGGCCATCGTGAAGTCGTAGTGGAGCCGGTCTCCCGTCGCCGGGTCTCTGGGGTTGATCAGATGGAACTGCGTGTCGTGATCGGTGGTGGTGACGAAGTACCTGCTCCCGTCCGAACCGATGGTTTCCTGAGCATGCCGGCCGTTGCCGTCGAAGCTACTCATGCTCCGCAAGTTCCCTCGATCGTCGAAGTGCAAGTACCGGCCAGGGGGAACTGCTGGAGGGGGTTGCGGTATGAAGTCGTTCCGATTTCCAGTTGGGTCGTGTGTGACGGTCGGCAGCGGGATATTTACATTGGTCATGGAGAAGCCTCATGGCGAGTGCGTAAGAAATTGAGAGCACGGCGCTTTGTTTGCGGGATGAACCAGGGAGATATTGGAATGTCGCGGCGTGCAACGGGTGGTGGATATGTGCATGAGACATGCATCGTGGTTCGCGCGCGATGGTGACTGCCGCTGACCGGCTGGGGAAGGTGGAGTGGTGACTGGCCCGGGGAGGAGCCTGAGGTATGGCCCATAATGTACTTGCCAAACTTGACTGGAAAATCGAGGTGAAGGTCCACGAGATTCGTCTTGTCATCGAAGGGACCATGAGCCCGAATTTGGCGTGCCCCTGTGAAGTCTCTCCCCTGGCCGGCGTGAAGGCCAACCGTGAAGTCAATTGGAGAACAACACGACTCACAGCAAAAGCGAAAGGGCTGTACATCGCGATTTGACGTTCCAACCCGCATGTTCATCTTGACATCACGTGTCGCAGGTCACCGACATATTTATATACATATTCGCGTTCAATATCGTTATGAGTAAGTACGCACGCCTCGACTAGTACGATCAACCCGAAATCACCGAATGAACGGTACTAATCCTGTCACAGTCACAGTCATGTCAAGCTCGAAATCAGGTGGCAGCCACATGTGGCACGATGGCCGTCCCTCGCGATCGGGATGCCGCCGTCGGTCATCGAAGTATCACCTTCCTCGATTACGTTCGGCGACACATCGGGATGCCGTGGACACGACACATGATCGCCTTTGCGCGCGACGAAGCGGCCCTCGTACTGCATCGTCGTTGAGCCGGTTAGCACCTTGCCGCCGTGGTCGGTGTCATCGTCGACGCGGATAAGGTTCATCATATCAACCTGCTATTTCTCGAGAAGAGTCTTCAAATAATCAACCCGCTGTTTAGTGATCGCGACAAGACAGTCTTTCGTAATTAAGCCGGAACCCGCACCTTGAGATTGCGAGGCCTCGGCTGCAATATAACCATTGCACTGCTTCTCTCTGTAATTAAGCCACGCCTTTTGTGATTGCTCAAACTCATCCTTGTATTGCGTAGATGCATATATTTTTTTATAAATCTCATTCAAATCTCTTTTTGAGCTATCCAGAGCGCGATCAGCGCAAGCTAAATCAGCATAGACATTCCCGCCGTCGGCGCACGTCTTGGCAAATGAACTCAAAGGCAACAGCAAAATTATCAAGCAAATGATCTTTTTCATAACACCCTCAACAGACTAACGATTGTATGACTCTGGAAGCTCTATCGTATAAGGCTCTGGCCTAGAAGACATCAGTCCTTGCGTTGTCCCATGCACATGAACTGCATGTCCCGCTCCATACCTATACCCACTAATGTTTGCTTGATGGATGACATCTTCAACCCATGCTCTTGTTGCGTCCGAGGCTTCGTCTAAAGCATATGGATTTGCATAACTCAGGTTATTTCCAACCAGGGAAACACCGCCGTTAGCACGATCTTGTAAATGAGCGACAACCAGAGACCTTACTCTCGGAGAAACCCGACTGTCAGGCACATTCTGCACGCTTCCATAAGCACTTGGTCTCGGAGCATTAATATCCGAAAATTGCCACCTTTCGTTAATTACGCCTCTAATTGTGCTCCAATTTTCGCGCCCAGACATCCGGCGGTTTAAAATAGTGTCGACAACTGCACCGGCCTGCTTGCCCAAATTGTCGTCATCCAGGCTCAATGCAACCTCGGTTGCCGTAACTTTAATCAGATCATCCACATCCTGTTCGGATAATACAAGAAGCCTTGTTTTATCAACCGAATTAATGAAATTCCCGATCAACCCAATCGGATGAAAGTGCCACGGGGTCGGCTCCTTCGGAAACCCCTCGACACCCGTCACCTGTTCCCACCATTGCAGCTCGCCGATCCGCTCAGGCTCGCTTTTCCAGAGCCACAATAGCTCCTTCATCAGCGGCGACAGTTCATCCCACTTGCTTGGACCTCCGCCCCATTCGCTTTCGCAACGTACCACCAGATGCGAAAGCGCCTCCGCGAGCCATGGCACCTGCTGCGCGGCCTTCAATTCCTGCGCCGTTATCTTGCCGTCGCGACTCGTGTCGATCGCCTTTTCCAGCTTCGTGATGAGTTCGCCAGCGTTCACCAGCGACATGCTCGGTTTGAACTCCGATTCGTCCTCTCCCTGGATCAACTGCTGCGTAACGTACAGGTAGCGCTTGAACATGTCGATCGGCTTGATGCTGCTGCTGTCCACGAGTTCGAAGCCGGGCCAGTCCCACGGACCGCACATGCGCGTAAGTGGATGGTCTTTCTCGCATACCCATCCCTGACGCGTTGCACCGTCCTTCGTGCCAATCGTGATGTTCCACCAATGCTGACCCTTATCGTCCCTCGCGACATTCTGCGCACCAAGCTTGTCGAGGTCGATGCGTCGGAATACATCACGGAAATCTGCACCGGGTCCCTTCGCATTCGCCACCTTCAACGGAAAGTCTTTCCAGCCCTGCACGACAGCGGTCGTGACCGTGCCTGCCACACTCGCGTCAACCCATAACGGCGTCCCGAAATTTACGAACGACTGCGCCTGCTGATGGTGAGGTCCGCCCGGATGGGCTGGATGCGCCTGAGCGGGTGTTGCTTGCGGGGCGCTCTTCGGTTGGACCTTCACCCAGCATGAACCCTGAGCGGTGCCGACCGGCACCAGCTTCAGGCCGATTTGTTGCAGCGTCTGGTCACGTTCTGGCAGCTCGGTTACCAGCATCGCACCGGGTGAGATTTCCAGAAATGTCTTCATCTCCGGCAACTGCTTGACCCGCTCCTTGCTTCTTGCGATGAAAGCCTGCAAGTCCGGCCCGGCGAACGTTTCGAGGTGCAGCATCGGATGCGCGGGCTTCGGCGGCATGGCGCTCGAATCCGTGTATTCCTGATACTGACCGACATGACCGACGACCGTACCGGCCTTCACGGGGAATGGTGTCTTGAGCACCACCACCTGATCGAGCGGCTTGGGGTCCATCACAATATCAAGTTCATTGACGAACACCCAGCCGTACGGTGCATGCGGCGAAGCGTCCTGCCCGACGACTGGCCCGACGGGGGTACCGCTTTTGATCGTCGCAATTTTTTTCCAGCCTGGCTTGTCGGATCTCTCGGTCTCCGAGACGGTCAGCTCCGATCCCGCAGGCAGCAATCCGATAATCTTGCCGTTTGCCGAATCGCGCAGGCGAATACCGGTAGCAGGCGCCACAGGTAGCGTGCTCTCGGCGTCACCTAGTTGCGTCGCCGGTAGCTGGAAATTGTTCTTGATGAGTGCCCCGATTTCGTCGGTATTCGCATCAGGTGTAGGCGTCTTCGGCTTCGGTACTTCCTGCTTGTCCTTCGCCTTCTCGCCTACACGGTAGTACCGGTCACCCTCCCAGTAAGGCATGGGTTCAATGTGCGGCGCGTTTGCATCAGGCATTGAGCCTGAATCCTGCGCGGCTTCCATCGCCAGTTGATACGCGACGTGGTCCATCAGGTGCATGTACAGACTGAAAAACACGAGCGTGTCTGCGGCAGGAGGCTTAGGTGGTGCAGGGGCTGTCGGCGTGCTCGCTGCTGCCGGGGCGCTTGCCGTGCCGGGGGAAGCAGGAGCAGGGGGCGTACTCGACGCCCCCTGTGGACCTGATCCTCCTTGCGCGTTGGCCGCACCCGACTGAGCGGCATCCGGTTTCGGCTGCGGCGGCGGAAGTTGCAACTTGTGGCGAATCAGCACGAAGCCCGTCGAATACAACGAGGTGCGTTTGTCCTGATACTGGAGTTCGGGATATTTCGAATTGAGCCGGTACGCGACGACTTCCCCGTCCGCTATCGCACGGATGCCGCCGTCCTGTTTCAGTGCGTTGGCCGTTAGTCCGTCAAAGTGAATCCCGCCATGCCACAGACCGTTTGCGCCGAGCGGATAGAAACCGCCCTGTGCGTTGCCGAGCGCCTTCATGTAGGTCATCGGATCGCCCCCGTCATCCTTGTTGGAGGGGGCGAACGGAAAGCTCCATTTCAATGGAATGTAGTGCGGTGCAGCAGGTGTGGCAGGCGCGGCCGGAGTAGCTGGGGCCCGCTGGGGGCGCGCTGCATGATGCGCGCCGTGATGCGAATTGCTCATGGGGCTCGGTTCCCGTTGTTATTTCTGCGTGACGTACATTGAACGGCTTTCGGTCAACCCGAAAATCTCAGGCCGCGGCCGCCCTTCGTCGCAACAGGGGTCGCCTGCAACGGGTCGAGGTTCGTCGCACTCGCACCACCCGGTTTGTCCCACGATGCACACCGTTCCAGAATGTGTCCGGTCGTGACGTTCTCGATGCCTTCGGCCTTGATGCTGATGTACGACCCACCCGCACCCATCCACACTTCCTGTTTCGCCGTCAGGATCAAACGCCCCGTTGCGCTCTCGACTTTCACATCCAGTTGCGCAAGCAGGTTCATCGCGTCGCTGAGCGCCTGAATATCAACCTTTCCTTTCGCCGCGATCAGCTTGATGCCAAGGTTCTGCGCAAACAGGCTGATGCCGTCCATCACACTTGCAAGCAACGACTTACCTGCGGCAAAGATGATGTTCTTCCTCGCGACGGTGTTGACGTGCTGGTCGGCCGTCAGGTGGAGCGACTGCTGCGTGCTCGCTCCAATGCCTTCAGGACTGGACAGCACCATGACAGGCTTCGAGAACCCGTTCGCGTTGCCCGTGCCGCCGCCCGCCGTACGACCACCCTTGCCGACCGATGCCGCTACGCTGTGCTGGGTCGCGTCGGTGAAGGTTTTGAGTGCGTCGTGGCCGTCCTGCAGGCTCTCGCCCCGGTTCGTTTCGCTGGACTTGGAGACGGTTTCGAGGACGGCCTCCGCGCCCGCCAGTTGGCCGGTGGTCGCCGCCACGTTCAGCGGCTGCGTTGCGACAGGCTGCGTGGAAATGACCATGCCCTGTTCTGCGCGCAATGCGCCATACGCTCCCGATCTCAGATCGAAACCGGTCCCGATGAACGGGCCACGCGTGTTATCCGTATGCTGGATCAGATACCCCATATGAAGGCCGGTGCTGTAACTCGTTGAGTACAGACTCAGGCGGTTCTGCCCGCTGGCGTCGTCCATCAGGAATTCGTTAAAGCCATCGCCGCCATACTCTTTCGAGCGATGCCCGGAAAACAGGCCGTGCGAGTGGAACACCGGTTTCGTCGCACCCCCATGCAGCCTCGATATGATTACGGGGCGGTCGCAATCGCCATTCACGAAGCCGACGAGCACTTCATCACCCTTACGCAGAGCGAAATGGCCGCCGCGCTGCTGGCCCGCATCCGGCATCGCAGCGCGTATCCACGCCGACGCACGTTCGTTGCGACCCTTGCGACTCCACGAGAACCAGACCTTCGAGCGGTTCAGTGAGTCGATAAAAATTTCTTCGTTGTCCGGCGTGCCGACGATGCCCGTCTGCAGATGCATCTCGGGCTTTTGATGTGTGAGTGGGCTGCGGAACGGTACGCGCCGTCGCTGTGCTTCGATCTCTACCTGAAAGAATCCCGCACTGCCGTCCGTGTGGCGAACGGTCGATCCCGCGCCCGCTGCGCGCGCCTGCTCGATTTCGGCGCGCAGGCTCCGCGGGAACTGCGCGAGGGCCTCGATACCTGGCACGTTGTTCTGGATCAGCCAGTCGACGGCGATGATCGCCATTTCACGTTCGTTTGCTGGTTCGCTGTCGTGGACGGGGTGGCCGTCGAGCCTGTACCAGTAGCCGGGCAGCGCGCATCGCAGGCTGCCGACGCCGAAGTACCGTTTGGAGCGGCTTGCCATTTCCTCCGCGCGAACGCGTGCCTGCGTCTCACCCATCTCGCTGTCCGACCACGAGTACCCGCCGGTATAGATGTACTTCTCACCCTGCGCGGGCAGTTCGTCCTGATTGAACGCGGGGGAGCTAACCTCCTTCGGCAGGTCAGGTCGCATGTAGTCGAACGTGTTCGTCGTAATCGCTTCGCTTTGCGTATCCTGCTGCTCACTCCACTGTGTCAGGCCATCGAATTCCTCGCTCGTACCCGAACGGCTGAATTTCACCACCTGTTCCGGCAACGGCGGAACAAAGTACAGATCGTCCATGATGACGACGGTGTGCGATTTGCCATCCTTCGCGAATTCGAAGCGCGGAAAGATACCGACCTCTTCCATGCTACGGTAGACAAAGTTCCAGTCGTCTTCCCATTGGACCCGTTGCGAATACGAGCGGATCGGCGAGCGCAGATCGAAGCGATACTGGCCCTGCGCCTGCGGGGTCTTGGCGAACACATCGGCGAGAATCTGCCTGCCGTCAGCTTCCTGCCAGTCGCGGCAGTCACTGCTGAGCTTGAGAAAGCTCAGCCATGATGAAAACTGAATCTGGTAATACGTCATTGGCCCATCGCTTCCCAGACGACGGGCATGCTGCACGTAACCGTGGATCGACATATAGCTGCCGTCGTTCTGCTGAATCCACAGTGTGACCGCCTTCAGCACGAGCGCGCCAAGCTTGATCTTTTCGCCATACGCCGACACGGCATCGACAGTGAATTCGAAATTGCCCCCAAGGCGGGCCGAACCTTTCACGTACATCGGTACGAGCCAGTCCTCGCCGAGCGGCGTGTCGAGCCTGTTCAGCCGACCCACCTGCGTATATCCAGCGCGCAGCGCACCCTGCAGCATTTCGTAAGCCATGCCGAACCCCGTGTATGGAAAACGCATACGGCCGCCACTCAATGCGGGGCAGCCCGTTTACTTCGTAAATAACGGCACCCGAAGACGAAAGCTTCGGGGATTAGGTCCGTTAAATCCAATCATGCAGGAAAAGGCGAATCCTGAACTTGCATATTCTCAGATTCAATTACCCATGCCGCATAAAGTGACAATCAGGCAGTGACATTGCCACATTGGGCGTACGCCGGATTTTATCGAAACCCGGTAACCCGCGCCATATTGGCGCGAGGTTAAACCTTGTCAAATGGGAAAGCACGGTTGACTCCATGAGGGCGAAATGACCCGGTTGCCTTTTGATGAAAAATCACAAAAACGTATCTGCACGTTTCCTTGAAACCTTGATAATTCAGCAATGGCAAAACAGGCTTTTTTGCCCATTACGGCCGACGTCAGCAGGCGGATGGTTGCCGACCCGAGCAACAATGCGGTACCCGATGACGATAAACGGGAAATATCGCTATAAGTGCGGCGGCGCCGAAACGGGCGCAAGCATCCGCGAAACTGCGGAAAAGTTTGGCGTCGGGACCGCGACAGTAAAGCGAGCATGCGCTGATCATGACGACCCACGTTAGCCAGACTCTCACACAGCGGGGCGTTTGCGCTCCCCGGCCTCAACTATAAATCGCGCCCGCTCCAAAAGTTCGTCAAAGGTGATGATTTCGGGGGCAGTCACGTTTCTGCGGAAAAGCTCAAATGACGAATACTTCTCTTCGTTGATCCCGTGCTGCGTCCGAAATTCCGCAAGCGAACCAATGACTAGGAACGAGCGAGGCTGATAGAGAAATAACCTTTCCCCCGTCGGAGCGCCATCTTCGCCTTTTACGTCAAGCCGCGATTGAATGTTGGCGAGAGAGACCTGCACTGAGCGCTGTACTTGTGCGATTGCTCCCGCGAGCTCATCGGAGATTTGCCAACACTCTTTGCGATAGGGGCTGGCAACAGGCTTGAGGAGCGGCGTCGCGTGGGTTTTGATCTCGCCAAACGATACGGCACTGATCAGACCATGAGTTTTTAAAAGCGCTGAATGTAACCGGCGCGCATTGCAAAAGCCCAACCAGTCAATCACCTCATCCATTGCTGCTCGCCGGGTGGCGAAGTTTCGTCCGTGCATGCGTGCTACCTTCAGCGAAACCGATAGACTTTCCGTCGGCGGATTATCCCAACTATTTCCACGTCGGCTCATCGACGAACGCATGCCGCAGGTCTTCAACGTGTCCTGAAGCAGGCCGGTGCAATACTGGCTACCATGGGTCGCTATGCACGATTACGCCGGCTTGTGGACCGTGTCGGAACCATGACTCAAGCCTAGTCTGCGCATTAGACGAGTTACCACTTGCAACTACCCGGCGCCATCGCACCGGTATTAAGCAGGAATCCAATCTTTTGATTTTTCTTCTTGCTGGTGTAGACCATGGAGGACACGTCCGTTCCTTGAGTGATCATTTCGTACTCGCCGGACACTTGTCCGCTGAATACCTCGATCCACGTCGTGGTTTCCTGATCTGGCGCATTCTTTTCGAGCGTGTCGCTTGCAGAATTGGCGAGCACAAGCGGGATCGGCTGCTTCGCGTTCTGGTATCTGACGAATCCGGCCGAGAATTTGCTGGACGAATCGTAATACGTGCGCATCTCGAAGTTGACTGACTTGGCACCGCCAGAACTGAAGCAAAACGTTTCACTCGTCACTTCCGCATGGACGGCCAAAGGCAGAGCGAGAAGCGCAACGGCAAAAAGGGATTTCATAAGCATCCGAAAAATGATGGTCAATCGCGTCACGCTTGACCCACGCAGGAACGGGAATCATGCACGAAGCGGTTAACGTGCAGCAAACGCCCCCTAGATGCAGGAAACTATTTTGATAGTCGATTCGTGAGCCGCAAAGCAAAAACCCCGCAGAATTTTCATTCTGCGGGGTTTTTAAATTTGGCGGAAAGGGTGAGATTCGAACTCACGGTACCCCTAAAGGTACACTGGATTTCGAGTCCAGCGCATTCGACCACTCTGCCACCTTTCCGGGTCTTCCAACTTGCAGTAGCCACGTTGCCGAGGTCGCTGCTTCGTCAGATCCAAGCGGGTCGTTGCTTGGGAGAGAAAGATTATAGAACAGCTGAATTGCTTTTCCAAGCCCCTCGTCAAAAATTTTTCAATGGGACTTGGCGGCCAGCCACGCTCGAATCAGGCAGCCGGCAATTCCAACCGTTCCACACCGCCGAGGTACGGCCGCAATGCCGCCGGCACGGTGACCGAACCATCGGCATTCTGGAAGTTTTCCAGCACCGCCACGAGCGTACGGCCCACGGCCAGACCCGAACCGTTCAGCGTATGCACCAGTTCCGGCTTGCCCTGCGCATTGCGATAACGCGCCTGCATGCGGCGAGCCTGGAACGACTCCGTGTTCGAGCAGCTCGAAATTTCGCGATACGTGTTCTGCGCCGGCACCCACACTTCCAGGTCGTATGTCTTGGCGGCCGAAAAGCCCATGTCGCCCGTGCACAACGTGATGACGCGGTACGGCAGTTCCAGCTTCTGCAAAATCGTCTCAGCGTGGCCGACCATCTGTTCCAGCGCGTCGTACGACGCTTCCGGCGCGACGATCTGCACCATCTCGACCTTGTCGAACTGATGCTGGCGGATCAGACCACGCGTGTCGCGGCCGTACGAGCCCGCTTCCGAGCGGAAGCACGGCGAATGCGCGGTCAGCTTGATCGGCAGAGCGTCCGCTTCGAGAATGCTGTCGCGCACCGTGTTCGTCAGCGAAATTTCCGACGTGGAAATCAGATATTGCGTGACCGTGTTCTCCTCACCGCCCTTCTCGACGCGAAACATATCGTCGGCGAATTTGGGCAGTTGGCCGGTGCCGTACAGAATTTCCGGATTCACGATATACGGCGTGTAGACCTCCGTATAGCCGTGATGCTGCGTGTGCGTGTCGATCATGAACTGCGCCAACGCACGATGCAGCCGCGCAATCTGGCCGCGCAGCAGGGTGAAGCGCGCGCCCGAGAGCTTCGCGCCGGTCTCGAAGTCGAGCCCGAGCGGCGTGCCGACATCGACGTGATCCTTCACCTCGAATTCGAACTGGCGCAGCGTGCCCCAGCGGCGCACTTCCACGTTTTCGGTTTCGTCCTTGCCCATCGGCACGCTTTCGTGCGGCAGGTTCGGCACGCCGAGCAGCAGGTCCGACAGACGCTTCTGGATATCGTCGAGCCTGGCCGCCGACGCCTTCATCTCGTCGCCGATGCCGCCCACTTCGGCCATCAGCGCCGAGGTGTCCTCGCCCTTGCCTTTCATCGCGCCGATCTGCTTGGAGAGGCTGTTGCGGCGCGCCTGCATTTCTTCGGTACGGGTTTGGGTGTCGCGGCGTTCCGCTTCGAGCGCGGTGAAGGCCGCCACGTCGAGGGTATAGCCGCGGTCGGCGAGGCGCTTGGCGACGCCGTCGAGGTCTTTGCGCAGCAGCTGAATGTCGAGCATGGGATGGGGCGGGTGTTCGTTGTATGAAGGTGGGATTTTAGCGCACCGGCGCGCGCGGCCGGTGCGTTAGATGGTCAGCGTGTGAATGCCGCCGCCAACCCTCAACCTTTCTTCGGCTTGTTTTCGCTGCGCCACTGCGCGTCGAGTTCGGCCAGACGTGCCATCTTGTCGCCGATCTTGCCCTCCAGACCGCGCGGCGTCGGCTCGTACCAATGCGGATCGCGCATGTTCTCCGGCAGATAGGTCTCGCCGGCCGCGTACGCATCGGGTTCATCATGCGCGTAGCGGTACTCGTGACCGTAGCCGAGTTCCTTCATCAGCTTGGTCGGCGCGTTGCGCAGATGCACCGGCACGCCGCGCGACTGATCCTTGCCGACGAAGCGGCGCGCCTCGTTATAGGCGTTGTACCCGGCATTCGACTTCGGCGCGACCGCCAGATAGATGATGGCCTGCGCCAGGGCCAGTTCGCCTTCGGGCGTGCCGAGGCGTTCGTAGGTCTCGGCGGCGTCGAGCGCGATGCGCGCGGCGCGTGGATCGGCGAGACCGATATCCTCCCACGCCATGCGCACGATGCGGCGCGCCAGATAACGCGGGTCCGCGCCGCCGTCGAGCATGCGGCAGAACCAGTACAGCGCGCCGTCCGGACTGCTGCCGCGCACGGATTTATGCAGCGCGCTGATCTGGTCGTAGAATGCGTCGCCGCCTTTGTCGAAGCGGCGCAGATTTTCGGCGAGCGCGCTGCCGAGCAAGGCGCCGTCGATCTCGGTGGTTTTCTGCTGCGAAGCCGCCCGGGCGACGATTTCGAGGTTGTTCAGCAGCTTGCGGCCATCGCCATCGGCAGAACCGATCAGCGCGTCGCGGGCTTCGTCGGTGAAGGTGAGGCCGCCGAGTTCCTTTTGCGCGCGCTCGAGCAATTCGCGCTGCTCTTCGTCTGTCAGGCTTTTCAACACGTAAACGGCAGCACGCGAGAGCAATGCGCTATTCACTTCGAACGACGGATTCTCGGTCGTCGCGCCGACGAACACGAACAGCCCCGATTCGACGTGCGGCAAGAAAGCGTCTTGCTGGCTCTTGTTGAAGCGATGCACTTCGTCGACGAACACGAGCGTCTGATGCCCGTTCGCGCGATGAATCTGCGCGGTCTCGACCGCCTCGCGGATATCCTTCACGCCCGAGAGCACCGCGGACAGCGCGATGAACTCAGCGTGAAAGGCATCGGCCATGAGCCGGGCGAGCGTGGTTTTACCGACGCCGGGCGGGCCCCAGAGGATCATCGAATGGGCTTCGCCTGATTCGAATGCGACGCGCAGCGGCTTGTTCGGGCCGAGCAGGTGCTTCTGGCCGATCACTTCGTCGATATTGCGGGGCCGCAGGCGTTCGGCGAGCGGAACATTGGCACGGGTTTCTTCAAACATGACGTTTTGGGGATAATCTCGGCTTTTCCGGACGCGGTCCGTGTGAAGGCGGCGTACTGCCGGTGAGCCACGCCAGCACGCGAAAGTGCGGGCAACGTCCTGCATTATGACAGTGACGGCGCCCGGACGAAGAGGCCGCGCGACGCGCCGGGACGACTCGGGTGGCGCAGGCCGTGCAAAAATCCGGAAATGGATAGCGCGGACGGACGACACAAGAGGACGGCGCGAGCGGACCGAGCAACAGCACAGCGCAACCGGACACGCAAGCGAAGCCCCACCGCGGACATAACAGCAAACGCAACCGCCGACGCAACTTCGCAGGCAAGTCGGCAAGCAACACCAACAGGGACAAGACCAGATGGCACAAGATCCAATCGCCGGCGACGCCGGTTCCACCTACGCGCCGCTCACGCCGGTGCCCGATGCGCGCCGCGCGTTCCGCACCGGCGACGCGTTCGCGCTCTGGTTTTCGCTCGGCATCGGCCTGCTGGTCGCGCAAGCGGGTGCGCTGCTGGTGCCGGGGCTGTCGTTGCCGCACGCGTTGCTGGCGATCGTGATCGGCAGCGTGATCGGCGTGGTGCTACTGGCGCTGGCCGGCGTGATCGGCACGGATACGGGGCTCGCGGCGATGTCGTCGCTGCGCCCGACGCTCGGCGTACGCGGCGCGTCGGTGCCCGCCGTGCTGAACGCGGTGCAACTGGTCGGCTGGGGCTCGTTCGAAGTGATCGTCATGCGCGATTCCGCCGACGCCCTCGCCAAGCAGGCCTTCGGCCTCTCCATGCCGCTCATCTGGACCGTGATCTTCGGCTTGCTCGCGACGCTGCTGGCGATCAGCGGCCCGCTCTCGTTCGTGCGGCGCTTTCTGCGCACGTGGGGCATCTGGCTGCTGCTCGCGGGCGCGGCGTGGCTCACGTGGAATCTGCTCGCCACACACGATCTGGCCGCGCTGATGCGCCGCCCCGGCACGGGCGAGATGTCGTTCGGCGGCGCCATCGATCTGGTGGTGGCCATGCCGTTGTCGTGGCTGCCGCTGATCGCCGACTACACGCGCTTCGGCCGGCGTCCCGGTGAAACGTTCCGCGGCACGCTGCTCGGCTACGGCATCGCCAACATCTGGTTTTACGCGCTCGGCGCGATCTACGGCCTCGCGGCGGGCGGCGGCGACGCATTGCTGACGGGCGCCCTGGCGCAAGCCGGCGGCGGCCTCGCGCTGCTGCTGATCCTGATCGACGAAGTCGACAACGCGTTCGCCGACATTCACTCCGCCGCGGTGTCGACAGGCACGTTCTGGACGCGCGGCAGCGTGCCCATTCTGTCGGCGGCGTTCGGCGCGCTATGCACGCTGATCGCCCTGGCCGTGCCGATGGCGAAGTATCAGAACTTCCTGCTGCTGATCGGCTCGGTGTTCGCGCCGCTGTTCGGCGTGGTGCTGGTGGATCACTTCATCTTGCGCAAGCGCCGTATCGAAGTGGCCGCGCTCGCCGACGTGCGCGGCCGTTACGGCTTCTCGGGCGGCTGGCATTTGAGCGCGTTTCTCGCGTGGGCCATCGGCATCGCCGCATATCAGGCGATCAACCAGTGGCTGCCGAATCTCGGCGCGACCTTGCCGGCGCTGGTGATCGGCGCGGTGTGCTATCTGGCGTTCGTGTCGGCGCGCAAGACGGCGTATGCGTGAGTCTTGAGGCACGGCCGTCGCGGTAGTCGCGGCAGTCGTTCAGAAACGCAAAAAGGCCTGCATTTGCAGGCCTTTTTTCATTGCGAGACGTTGCGAGATTACTTCAACGCGTGGAAGCCCGATACTCGACGCCCGGCAACACGCACAGCAATTCGAACGCGAGATTCGCGCCGAGCAGCGCGGTCGTGCCGAACGGATCGTACGGCGGCGCGACCTCGACCAGATCGCAACCGACGATATTCAGTCCACGCGAGCCGCGAATGATTTCAAGCGCCTGCGGCACCGTCAGACCGGCGATTTCCGGCGTGCCCGTGCCAGGCGCAAAAGCCGGATCGATCCCGTCGATGTCGAACGTGATGTATACCGGGCCGTCGCCCATGCGCTCGCGCACACGCGCCATCAGCGGCACGAGCGACTGGTTCCAGCAGGCTTCGGCCTGCACGACTTCGAAGCCCTGATCGCGGCACCAGTCGAAGTCTTCCGCCGCGTATCCCGTGCCGCGCAAACCGATCTGCACGACCCGATCGCAATCGAGCAAGCCCTCTTCCACCGCGCGGCGGAACGGCGTGCCGTGCGCGATCTTCTCGCCCATCATCGTATCGTTGACGTCGGCGTGCGCATCCACGTGAATCAGGCCGACCTTGCCGTGCTTGCGATGAATCGCGCGTAGGATCGGCAACGCGATGGTGTGATCGCCGCCCAGCGTGATCGGTTTGCAATCGTGCTGAAGAATTTCGTCGTACGCGGTTTCGATGCGCGCGATCGAATCGTGCAGGTTGTACGGATTGATCGCCACGTCGCCGAGATCGGCCACGCGCAGCGAATCGAACGGCGCGGCGCGCGTCGCCATGTTGTAGGGGCGCAGCAGCACGGACTCGCTGCGAATCTGGCGCGGCCCGAAGCGCGCGCCGGTGCGGTTCGAGGTGCCGAGATCGAACGGCACGCCGACGAAGCAGGCGTCGAACCCTTCGGCCGAGCCGACGTTCGGCAGCCGCATCATCGTCGCAATGCCGCCGCAGCGGGGCATCGCGTTGCCGGACAGCGGCTGCGGCCGTTCACCGGCTTCGGGATTAATGAAGGAAGAGGTATTCATCGTGTCTCGGCAATGAAAAAGGGCAGCAAGCAAAATCTTGCAGACCGGCCGAGGAGAAGCATCTGAACCGCACCTTGCCGGGCGAATCTCGATTCTTGAGCAGTTTCCCAGAAGTTAAAATAGCAACAGAATAAACTTCACATTGATTCCCGGCGATGTATCCTGACGACCCATGTTCTCCCAACTCACCGATCTCGACCTGCGGCTGATACGCGTATTTCTTGCCATTGTCGACGCGGGCGGCGTGTCGCCGGCCCAGGCGACCCTCAACGTCGGCCAGTCGACCATCAGCACGCAGCTTGCCACACTTGAAACGCGCCTCGGCTACCGGCTGTGCGAGCGCGGCCGCGGCGGCTTCAGCCTGACCGCGCGCGGCGAGCAGTTCATCGACGCCGCCCGCGCGCTGCTGTCGGCCGTGGACAACTTCGGCATGCAGGCGCGCAACGTGGGCCGCAAGCTGGTCGGCACGCTCGACATCGGCATGATCGGCCACACGCCGGTGTCGGCGAGCGCGCGCATCAGCGATGCGATCGGACGGTTCCGGGCACGCGATCAATCGGTGCGGTTTTCGATTCTGGTGCGCTCGCCGGGTGAACTCGAAGAACTGCTGCTCAATGGGCGGATACAGATCGGCATCGGCTATTTCTGGCATCGCGTGCCGTCGCTCGAATATACCGAGGTGTTCGCGGAAGATCAGTTCGCTTATTGCGCGAAAGGGCATCCGCTGTTCGCGCAAGCGGGCGAGGTGCCGCCAGCCGAGGCTGCACAGCACGAGTGGGCGTGGCGCAGTTATCCGCTGCCCGAAGCCGAAAGCTCGACCACGCCGCAGAATGTCACCGCCGTCGCTGACAACATGGAAGCGGTCGCGATGCTGGTGCTCTCCGGGCATCACCTCGGGTATCTGCCGGGGCATTTCGCAGCGCCGTTCGTCAAGCAAGGGCTGCTCGCGGCGCTGAATCCGGCGCAGATGCGCTACCGCGTGGCGTTTCATATGGTCACGCGCGCACGGCAGCATCGCACGGATATTGTCGAAGCGTTTATCGACGATATGAAGGCCGCGCATCCCGTGCAGGTTTTGCAGGTGGATGAGTAGCGGCAACGCTAGCGGCCCGCCATGAAAAAAGCCGCGCACGGAGCGCGGCTTTCTGCCTGTCATATGCCACCCGCAGGCGGTTTAGCCGTTGATCACGTCCGCGCCCTTGGGCACCGTGAACTTGAACGCGTCGGCCGGCAGCGGCGGGTTTTTCTGAATGTTCGAGAAGGTCAGCAGCGTGACGTTGCCGAACACGTCGTGCAATTCCATCGCTTCGAGATTGCCGTCCTTGAAGCCGATCCCCACGCGCTGAAACTGCGTGTCTTTCGCCTTCGGCGTCAGTTCGAGCCAGTCGATGCCGGCCTTCACACCCGCGTCACGCAGCGTGAAGTTCTTGTCGAGATCGTTGCTGCCGAACAGGATCGCCGCCGGGCTCGCGCCGAGCGCGCCACCGAGACTACGCACTGTCACCTGATTCAGATCCTTGTCGTACACGTAGAGCTTGTCGCCGTCCGCCTGCAGCAGTTGGGCATAGGGCTTCTCGTATTGCCAGATGAACTTGCCGGGGCGCGCGAAGGTGAAGGTGCCGCTCGACGTGCCGGTCTTGCCGGTGCCCGTGGTGGTCAGCGTGCCGCTCGCGCCCTGCTGCGCCTTGCTTGGCGCCCGCACTTCCTGCTGCACGAAGGTGCCGCGCGCCGAATGCACTTGCGCGACGAACGCTTTCAGCTGCTCGGTGCCGCTCGCGAATGCCTGCGATGCGAAGAGCACCGATGCGCCGATCGCCACACTGCCCACGCCACGCGCGAGGGTCCGCGCGAGTTGGCCGAAACGGCCGGATTGAGCCTTCTCTCGAGCGTGCTGCTGCGCGAATAGCTGCATATAGTTTTCTCCCTTGATTGAATTCGTTGAGCGGTCGTGACCGCTTGCTTGCGCATTGGGCGATGCCTGCGCGACCATTGGCGAGGGGCTGCCGCGATGCCAGCGAGGCTGCGTCCCATTCGCCGTACCCAAGCGTGTAGGGGCAGCTTAGCCACCCCGCCTTAAACGAGCCTTAGGGTAGCGACCGGCCCTTCACAGACGCAAAGCATGGCTCGCCAAACGAGCCTTCGCAGTGGTAGCGACGCCTCAACGCCGCGACGCGTGGCTTGCTTTCCTTGTGGCGACGCTAACGAGGCGTCCGCGTCTCGCCGCCGACAGTGCATTCGCCACTTCTTTGCGAGCTCGCTGCCGTCGGTCAATCCGCGCTGCCGCGCCGGGGCGAGAATATTCGCCGCCTCGCTGCGATCTCGCTGCCCGTCGGCTTATTCCGCTTCCCGCGCCGGCGCCAGAATCTCGCGATTGCCGTTCGATGACATGGCCGAGACCACGCCCGAATTCTCCATCTGCTCGAGCAGGCGCGCCGCGCGGTTATAGCCGATGCGCAAATGCCGCTGCACCAGCGAGATGGACGCGCGGCGGTTCTTCAGCACGACGTCGACTGCCTGGTCGTATAACGGGTCCGACTCGCCGTCGCCCGATCCGGTTCCCCCGGCGCCCGCCGAGCCTTCGTCGCCCTCGCCCGTCACGCCGCCTTCGAGAATGCCTTCGATATAGTTCGGCTCGCCCTGCTCCTTGAGTTTGTCGACGACGCGATGCACTTCCTCGTCCGACACGAACGCGCCGTGCACGCGCACCGGCAAGCCGCTGCCAGGCGGCAGATACAGCATGTCGCCCATGCCGAGCAGCGATTCCGCGCCCTGCTGGTCGAGAATCGTGCGCGAGTCGATCTTCGAGGACACCTGAAACGCCATCCGCGTCGGCACGTTGGCCTTGATGAGACCAGTGATCACATCCACCGACGGACGCTGCGTTGCCAGAATCAGGTGAATGCCGGCCGCGCGCGCCTTTTGCGCGATCCGCGCGATCAGCTCTTCGACCTTCTTGCCGACCACCATCATCAGGTCGGCCAGTTCGTCGATCACCACGACGATGTTCGGCAGGCGCGTGAGCGGTTCCGGATCGTCCGGCGTGAGGCTGAACGGATTCGGCAGCTTTTCTTCGCGCTTGGCGGCTTCGTCGATTTTGTTGTTGTAGCCGGCGAGGTTACGCACGCCGAGCTTGCTCATGAGCTTGTAGCGGCGCTCCATTTCGGCGACCGCCCAGTTCAGCGCGTGACCGGCCTGGCGCATATCCGTCACCACCGGACACAGCAGATGCGGAATGCCTTCATAGACGCTCATTTCCAGCATCTTCGGATCGATCAGGATCATGCGGACCTGATCGGCGCTCGCCTTGTAGAGCAGCGACAGGATCATCGCGTTGATGCCCACCGATTTGCCCGAGCCCGTGGTACCGGCCACCAGCAAGTGCGGCATCTTCGCGAGGTCGGCGCACACCGGCTTGCCGCCAATGTCTTTACCGAGGCCCATGGTCAGCGGCGACGCGGCATCCGCATACACCGCCGAGCCGAGAATCTCCGAGAGACTCACGGTCTGCCGACGCTGGTTCGGCAACTCCAGCGCCATGAAATTCTTGCCCGGAATCGTTTCGACCACACGGATCGACACGAGCGACAGCGAACGCGCGAGGTCTTTGGCGAGACCGACGATCTGGCTGCCCTTCACGCCCGTGGCCGGCTCGATTTCATAGCGCGTGACCACCGGGCCCGGATACGCCGCGACCACGCTGACTTCGACGCCGAAGTCCTTGAGCTTTTTCTCGATCAGACGGGACGTGAATTCCAGTGTATCCGCGGAAATGGTTTCCTGCGCGGCGGGCGCGGCATCGAGCAGCGAAATGGGCGGCAAGGTGGAATCGCCCGGCAGGTCCGTGAAGAGCGGCACTTGCCGCTCCTTCTCGACGCGCTCCGACTTGGCCGGCGTGACGACCGGCGGCACGATCATGACCGGCTCGTGTTCCTCGATCCGCACGCGGCCCTTCTCGACCTTGCCTTCGCGCTTGACGGCGGCCGCTTCGCCCAACTTGCGGTCGCGGCCGGCCTCGCGGCGCAGCTTGGCGAAGGTCACCGCGGAAATGATCGATTCGCCGACCTTCTCCGACACCGACAGCCACGAAAAACGGAAATACAGCGACAGGCCGATGCCGAGCACGATCAAGAGCGCCAGCGTCCCGCCCGTGAAACCCAGCGCATGCGACACGCCGCGAGCAACGGCCTCGCCGATCACGCCACCCGGCGCGCGCGGCAACTGCACTTTGAGCGACCACATGCGCAACGCCTCGATGCCGTCGCACGCCAGCAGCACGAGCATGAAGGCGAACGCGTCGGCAAGCCAGCTCTCGCGCGGCACGTCTTCCTGCTCTTCCTCGTGACGGGTGATGCGCTTGTAGTTCGCGGAGATATGGCGGCCGAGCAGCACGATCCACCAGTAGGCGGACAGGCCGAACAGCAACAGCAGGATGTCCGACGTCCACGCGCCGACGCGGCCCGCCCAGTTGGCGATATGGTCGACCTGCGCGGCATGGGTCCAGCTCGGATCGCGCCGGCTATAGCTGACGAGCGCCATGAGCAGGAAGACGCCGAGCGCCACCTGCAGGATCCAGCGGATTTCGGTGAAAAGGCGCGACATGCGGTGCGGCAATGCCTGCGCGCTCGCGGAATAGGGAGCTTTTGCCATTGATCCTGTTGCGTGTGTGCCCGATTCCCGGTCCGGGTAGTTGCCTGAACCGTGGCCGAACCTCGATCGGCGGGGCTTCGGGCCCGATCCCGGCTTCCGGGAACTTCGATCCGGTCTATTGTAAACGCAGTGTCCCGCGCGAGGCTGTAAATGACGGTAACTTGGCCGTTTGGCCACAGAAAGGCGCTGCGGGGGCGAGGCGACGCTATCGGTGCGATCGGAAAGCTTCATGGAGCGGGCCGGCGCCTCGCCCTTTATAATGCCGGACTGATACCCAACTATAGCTTCAGCTCAAGTCGCGCGGCCTCGCATGGGCGAGCCGGGCGCCGTAAAAGGATTCGATCATGCCCGCAACTTCCACGAAACACGCCAAGGTTCTGATTCTCGGTTCCGGTCCCGCCGGCTATACGGCTGCGGTCTACGCGGCGCGCGCGAACCTCGCGCCGGTGCTCGTCACGGGCCTCGCTCAAGGCGGCCAGCTCATGACCACGACCGACGTCGAAAACTGGCCTGCCGACGCCAACGGCGTGCAAGGCCCGGAACTGATGGCGCGCTTCCTGGAGCACGCCGAGCGCTTCAACACCGAAATCATTTTCGACCACATCCATACGGCCAAGCTGGATGAGAAACCGATCCGCCTGATCGGCGATTCGGGCGAATACACCTGCGACTCGCTGATCATCTCGACCGGCGCCTCGGCGCAGTACCTCGGCCTGCCGTCGGAAGAAGCGTTCATGGGCAAGGGCGTGTCGGCCTGCGCCACCTGCGACGGTTTCTTCTACAAGCAACAACATGTGGCCGTGATCGGCGGCGGCAATACCGCGGTCGAGGAAGCCCTCTACCTGTCGGGTATCGCGAAGAAGGTGACGGTGATCCATCGCCGCGACAAGTTCCGCGCCGAGCCGATCCTGATCGACCGTCTGCTGGCGAAGGAAAAGGAAGGCCTGGTCGAGATCAAGTGGGACAGCACGCTCGAAGAAGTGACCGGCGACCAGTCCGGCGTGACCGGTCTGCGCATCAAGAACACGAAAACGGGCGCCACCGAAGACATCGCGCTGCAGGGCCTGTTCGTCGCGATCGGCCACAAGCCGAACACGGATATTTTCGCGGGCCAGTTGGAGATGAAGAACGGCTACATCATCACCAAGGGCGGCCTGAATGGTTTTGCGACCGCCACCAGCGTGCCGGGCGTGTTCGCGGCGGGCGACGTGCAGGACCACGTCTACCGTCAGGCGATCACCAGCGCGGGCACGGGCTGTATGGCCGCGCTCGACGCGCAGCGCTATCTGGAAACCATCGACGAGATGGTCGGCGAGCACGCCATGAGCCAGGAAGCCGAGCGTTAATCAGCCGCGCCGGCCAGCGAGCCGGTCAGGAAGATTGGCGCAACGGTAAAATGACGGTCGGGCTTAGCCCGGCCGCCTGTCAGAAGAAAGGCCGCGGCTGACAAGCCGGCGGCCTTTTTGCATTCCGGTCGCAAGCAAACGTCGCGCGACCGGTCCACTTTTCTGCGTGTCTTACCCCTATGCCGAAGAATCAGCCCCATCCGAGCGAACCGAAGCGCGCGCGAGCCGCCGCGCGGCCCGCGCCCGAACCGGCTGCGCCCGCCGTCAAGCCGAAGGTGGACCCGGCCGCCGGTCTCGCCGGCCTCGGCGCATTGCGCGATGCGCTCAAAGTCGACACGCAACGGCGCGAGCGTGAAAAGGCGGCCGCCGCGGCCGCGCAGCGCGAAGCATCGGCGGACGCCGATCTGTTTCGCCGCGAGATTGGGGCGGTCGCGCCGCTAGCCGTGCCGCCGCGCGCCACGCTGCCGCGCAATCCGCCGCCACCGCTGCCGGTGCAAACCAGACTCGACGAAGAAGCCGTGCTGCACGAAGCGATCTCGGACGAGTACGATCCCGAAGTCCTGCTCGACACCGACGAGACGCTGTCCTACTGCCGTCCCGGCGTGAGCCAGGAAGTCGTGCGCAAGCTGCGGCGCGGCGACTGGATCGTGCAGGCGCAAATCGACCTGCACGGCATGCGGCGCGAGGAAGCGCGCGAGGCGCTGGCGGAGTTCATCCGCGAATCGGTGAAGCGCGGCTTGCGGTGTTTGCGCGTGATCCACGGCAAAGGTCTGGGATCCATCGGCAAGGAGCCGGTGTTGAAAGGCAAAGTACGCGCATGGCTCGTGCAGAAGTCCGAGGTCATCGCGTTCTGCCAGGCGCGCCCGCATGACGGCGGCGCCGGCGCGGTGGTCGTGCTGCTGCAGCCGGGCGCGTTGCCGGCTCACGCCAGAACCTGACGGAGCCGCGGTGATCCATCCGAGGCTGACCCTCGCGCTGACCCTCATGGAGGCGCTGGCGATTTTTGCATACGCCATTTCCGGTTTCATCGAAGCCAGAACCCGCCGGCTCGATACCGTGGGCACGTTTCTCGTGGCGATCGCCACGGCCTTCGGCGGCGGCACGTTGCGCGACGTGCTGCTGGAGCGGCGGCCGTTTTACTGGGTCGAGCATCAAGGCTACCTGATCGCGATCTTCGTGATGTCGCTGTTCGCGCCGATGCTGTTGAAAATGACCTCGCGTCTGCTTTCCGAACGGGTTCTGCTGGTCGCGGATGCGATCGGCCTTGGGCTCTTCAGCATCGCCGGCACATCGATCGCGCACGACGCGCAAATGCCGTGGTTCACCTCGGTGCTGATGGGTGTACTGACGGGGGTTTTCGGCGGCGTGATTCGTGACGTGCTGTGCAACGAGGTGCCGCTGATTCTGCGTGACTCGCGGCCGTATGCGACCTGCGCGTTCGTCGGCTGCTGGCTGTATGTGCTGATGGATTACTTCGACTTCGACACGGTGTATAGCGTGCTGATCGCCACCGCCTTTATCCTGCTTGCAAGGCTGGTGACGTTCAGGCTTGATGTGCGGTTGCCGCATTGAGCGCATCGAGGCCTATGAGAAGTAGTCGCTCTCCACTCGTCAGCAGATCCCGCAAGTTTCGCATGATCCGACCTCGTCACACCCGGCAGTTTTCCAAAAACTCATTGAGCCTGGCGGCGATCAACTTGCGCCGTTGTGTCAGGAACTGCTTGTACGCTGACAACTCAAGCAATGAATCTTTTGTCGGAATTGCCTGAGCGACAAACGGCCCGCGTCCGTGCTCTTCTATATAGGATGGCAGATATTTGGAAGGCAGCTTGTCGCTGATCGCACGATTTGTCTTTCCGCCGATAAAAGCTAAGTTCGCAATATCATCGGCCTCGCGCACGGAGTAATCCTTGCAAAGTTGTTTTTTCGGGAAGATGTGATGAAACTGTAGGTGATGCTGGCTCCCTGAATGATCTAGTGCAATTGCAAGGTTTGAACGCCAATCTTTTGCATCCGCTGCGCGAAACGCAAGGAACATCGTCTTGAAGAGTGCGCTGCGCTGGCTTCGCCCCTCCAACTCTTCGGGAGCGATGTCAAGGCGCCCGAATTGCAATCTCAGCCTGTCGATAAGGTCTTGAACATTGCCGCCGTCGCGAAGGATTGCGAGATCCTGATTAAGGATCGTTTCGCTCGATCCGCGAGAAAAGCGACCTTTGGCATTGGCGACCAAGATCCAATAGCGTAATTGAGAGGCTTCTTGGGCTTTCACCTTATATTTGTGCAAATGTCCAAAATAAGCCAAGACGACCAACAAAAAAGGCGAAGATAGAAGAACCGGACTTTCGATCCCCACGTTGCTCTTCAGGAAATTCAGCGCGAAATGCATGCCTTCGCACGAGCTCTTCCAAGCCGTTTTTAATTTGTTTGCCGACAGACTGCCCACGGTCAAGAATTGCGACTGCCCTGTCGCAAAAGCCATGAGGTTCTTGAGATGAAGTCCGAGATCAAGATCGAATCCCCTTTTTGCGCAGTCGGCCTGAAAATCCAAAAATGTCTGGAGCGAGTGTCGCCATTTCGCCGTAATTTGAGCGAGCGCTAAATCGGAGCGCCTGAGCTTTGCGCCCAGTGAGTTAACTCGAACAAAGATTTCAGTAACTTCATCGTACGACAGGGTGCGCTCGAGTACGTCCATCCGATACACGTACTTGCGTATGGCCCGGAGCTTCGCTAAACGTTGGCTGTATCGCTCATACCGCGGGTCATCGAAATCCGAAACACCGGCGTGTTTGAGAAAAGGCGCGTCACTGTCATTCTTGAATACTTCCGAGACTTTTACCCATTGGGGCATTTGCTCCAGCTTTCGCGTCGATACCACAAAGGTCATTTTGTTGAATCGCTTGAGAAGTTCATCTTCGTCAGAATCTGCATCCTCATTCGCAATATCGTCATCATCTTCAACGTCTTCCGTGTTGAGACTGCTTTCTTCGACCTCAGTGATCAATGTGAGCTGATCAGGATGTTCAAGATTGAAAAGAAGGTCAATTGGACGCTGTCGTCCGCGCACCCGGACGGGCTCCCCTCTGATGACAGCGGACAGTGACGTAAGCCTTTGTTGGCCGTCGAGCAACAGACGTGTGCTCTTATACGGATTCGCGCTTTGGCTGACCGCAAAATCTTGCAAAGCGATCTCTTCATTAGTTTCCCAAAGCAGAATCGCACCGGAAGGGTAACCGCGGTAAAGGGAGTCGAGCAAATCCCGAACGCGCGTTGAACGCCAGACGTACTGCCGCTGCATTTCAGGGAGTCGAAGTTCGCCACGCTCGATCATCGATACGAGCTCATCAACGGACGCTTCTGCCTTGGACACAATTATTCCCTTATCGTAATCATCAAATACTTTTACCTGCTCATGGCAAAGCGCAAGCAAAACCGGCTCAAGGTCCGGTCCGAGAGAGGTGATTTCACAGGTTTCAATCTTCCTCAGCATTTAATAGTGGTGCCGGGAAAACCTTCGCAATGCTAACGCCACTCGGCCAAAAAATTAACCGAATGGCGACCTTTGCAATCAAATTTGACATATCCCGGAAAACACCTACATATTCCAACCGACAATCGCAATTGCACTGGTGAACCTTCGCTGGGAAAACTTAAACCGGTGCGCATGCGTAACTGATGAAATGGCGGATGTCGACGTGATGCGAGTTGTTTCGCGTAGGACCCTTCGCTCTCCGACCGAACCATGTGCGCCCTTCAAGTCCTCCGCCCAAAGCCCTCTTCAGCATCGCCGGCACATCGATCGCGCACGACGCGCAAATGCCGTGGTTCACCTCGGTGCTGATGGGTGTGTTGACGGGGGTTTTCGGCGGCGTGATTCGTGACGTGCTGTGCAACGAGGTGCCGCTGATCCTGCGCGACTCGCGACCGTATGCGACCTGCGCGTTCGTCGGCTGCTGGCTGTATGTGCTGATGGATTACTTCGACTTCGACACGGTGTATAGCGTGCTGATCGCCACCGCCTTTATCCTTCTTGCGAGGCTGGTGACGTTCAGGCTTGATGTGCGGTTGCCGCACTAGCTGCCGCACAAGGTCCCGCACGAGCCAGCGGGCGGCACGGCCCGCCTCGACCCGCGGCGTACCGCCCGCGAACGGCCGCCGCCCCGCCCTTCAAACCTACTTGTTGGTCGCCAGCGCGCCCGCGCTCTTCGAGCCGCCGAACAACGCCGTCAGATACGCCGAGTTGTTGTTCATGGTCGCCATCAACGTATTCAGTGCAGTGAACTGGCTCTGGTACTGCTTCGTCAATTGCGTGGCGTAGTCGCTCAACTTGCTTTGCTGCGCGGTGACGCTCTTCAGGTCGGCATTCAGCGCAGAGTTGCGCGTGTCGATAATGCCGCCCGTGCGCGTGAACTCGGTAATGCTCTTGTTCAATTTGGCGCCAATACCATTGGTCGAATTGAACAACGCGGCAACCTGCGCAGAGCTTGTGTTGAGCGCGGTAGTCAGTTTCGCATTGTCCACGACTAGCGTACCGTCCGCCGGATCGCCTTTGAGGGCGATGCCGATATGGCCGAGAGTCACCACCGAACTGCCCTGGCCAACCCCGCCGCTGACGATCGAAGCCAGCGCGTTCTTCACCGTCAACAACGTCGAGTCGCCCAGCAGCGCGCCGCCCGTCTTCGACGATTTGTCGTACGAGGACAGCTTGCTGATCGTGGTGACAACGGTGTTGTACAGATTGACGAAATTCGTGATGGCCGTGTTCTGCGCGGTGGTGTCCGGCGCGATGGTCAGCGTCTGCGGGTTGTTGACCGACGCGCTCGACAGATTCAGCGTGACGCCGGAAATCGCATCGGTGACGGCGTTGTTGGCGCTGCGCGCCGCGATCCCGCCAATGGTGAGCAGCGCGTCTTGCGCCGCTTCGCTCTGCCGCCAGGCTTGGCCGGCATCCGACGATACGATCGTGGACGGCGCGCCGTTCGCCCCGGGCGTCGAGGTCACGCCGAGGCTCGACAGACCCGCATCGTTCTGCACGTTGCTGGTGGCCACGTTGATCGTGTTGGCCGAGCCGGTGTTAGCCGAGCGCAACACGAGGTGCGCCCCGCCGGTGCCGGTCACGATCGTTGCCGTGACGCCGGGATTGTTGCCCGCTTTATTGATCGCGCCGGCAATCCCGCTCAAGGTGTTGTTGGTGCTGTCGATCGCGACATCCATCGACTTGCCGCCGACCGAGATGGTCAGCGTGCCGGTGCCGAGCTGCGTGGCCGCACCGAACGCCGCCGAAGACAGGCTTTGCGACGAAGCGATCTGTGTGACATCGATCGTATAGCTGCCGGCCACCGCGCCCGGACCTGCTTTCGGGTCGAGGCCCTTGGCGCTCGCGGTAGCCGCGAAGGTGGACAACGTCGTTCCGTCCGACAGATTCTTGAGCGCCGCCTGCAACGCGGACAACGCCGAAGTCAGCGCGCCGTAGGCGGATAAGGTGGTGTTGTCGCTGGTTTGCCTTGCTTGCAGCGCCGCCGCCTGGCCCGCCGTCCTGGCGTTCACGAGCACCGAGACCAGCGACGCCACGTCCATCGACGAGTTGCCGGTCGAACCGCTGATAATGGATTGCGCCGCTTGCTGAACCTGGCTCTGCGCGTTCGAGGTCGCGCTATTGACCGAAGACGTGATCGTAGACATGTGAAGCCCCCGTGCGTCGAATTATTCGTTGTTGATTTGAGTGACGCCCCGAGCTTGCTTCTGTCGCACCATTTATCCGGTCACGTCGGCGTCTCTTACAAAGTTTTCAAATGTTACACCATCTTTCTTCATAGTTTTGTGACGGTTTGTCGTAGCGAATGCCGGCTGATAGATCCTCATGGCTGTCGATTTGCGGCGCCGCCGTTCGTCGTGAAGTAAACGGTCGATCAGGCCGTCACCGCGCGCAGCGCGCCCAGCAATATCAACCGCTCAAGGTGACACGATGCCCCTGAAGCTCTACGCCCATCCGTTCTCCTCGTACTGCCAGAAGGTCCTGACCGCGCTCTACGAGAACGGCACGCCATTCGAATTGCGCCTGCTCGCCCACGACGACCCGCAAGTCATGGCCGAATTCGCCGCGCTTTGGCCGATCAAACGGTTTCCGCTGCTGGTGGACGGCGGCCGGACCGTGATGGAGGCGAGCATCATCATCGAATACCTGGGCCTTTATCATCCCGGACCGGTGCCGCTCGTGCCGGCCGACGCCCGCGCGGCGCTGGAAGTGCGCGGCATGGACCGCTTCTTCGACAACTACATTTCGACGCCGCAGCAGAAGATCGTCTACGACAGCATGCGCCCGGAGCCGGAGCGCGACCCGCGCGCCGTAGCCGAGGCGCGCGCCATGCTCGACACCGCGTACGGCTGGCTGGACAAGGTAATGGCGGAGCGCGAATGGGCCGCCGGCGACACTTTCAGCCTCGCCGATTGCGGCGCCGCGCCATTCCTCTTCTATGCCGACTGGACGCACGCCATCGGCCCGGCGTTTGCGCACGTGCTCGCTTACCGCAAGCGGCTGCTGGCGCGGCCGTCGTTTGCGCGCGCGGTGGATGAAGCGCGCCCCTATCGCGCGTTTTTCCCGCTCGGCGCGCCGGATCGGGATTGAGCACGACGGCCCGGCAGAGGCGCTGTGCGGGCGGCCGACTCTCAGCCTATGCGACAACAATTTTTCCAACCTATACACTTCACTTCGAAACCTACTTCCGGCAATCACTCATAAGGCAAAACATGGACCGTTTCGAAGCGATGGAGATATTTACGCGTGTGGTGGAGGCGAACAGCTTCACCAAAGTATCCGAGTCGCTCGACCTGCCACGCGCCAAAGTCAGCCGCACCATCCAGGCGCTGGAGGAACATGTCGGCGTGCGTCTGCTGAACCGTTCGACGCGCCAGGTCAGCGTCACCGAAGACGGCGCGCTGTTCTACGAGCGCTGCGTGCGCATTCTCGCCGAAGTCGTCGACGCCGAATCGTCGCTGTCGAACAAACGCGAAAATCCGGCCGGCACGATTCGCGTGGATACGTCCGGCACGCTGGCCCGCGCGCTGCTGCTGCCCGCGCTCGATGATTTCTACCGGCAATACCCCGAGATCGACGTGCGGCTCGGCCTCGCCGATCGCAACATCGATCTGATTCAGGATGGCGTGGACTGCGTGATCCGCATGGGCACGCCGGAAGAGTCGAGTCTCGTCGCACGTCGGATCGGCCAGGCGCGCATCGTCACGTGCGCGTCGCCGGCGTATCTGGAGAAATACGGCGAGCCGACCACGCTCGAAGCGTTGAGCGAGCACCGCGCGGTCAATTACGTGTCCGCCCGCACGGGCAAGACGTTCCCGTTCGAATACGAAGTGGACGGCGAAATCGCCAAGGTCACGTTGAAAAGCGTGCTCGCGGTGAACGACGGCTCCGTGTATATCGGCGCGGCCGTGCTCGGCCACGGCATCATCCAGCCCTCGCGCTTCATGGTCTCCGATCTGATCAACCAGGGCGCGTTGAAGGAAATCCTCACCACCTACACGAGTCCCGGTACGCCGTTATCGGTGCTCTACGCGCACCGCCGCAATCTGAGTTCGCGGCTACGCGCATTTATCGAGTGGGTGACGGAACTGGCGCGCAACAATCCGGATCTGCGCATTACGGACCAATAAGCGGCGGCCGCAAAACAGAAAGCCCCTTGCGCTTCGCAGCGCAAGGGGCTTTCTTCAAACTCGATCCAGACTTTCCGCTCAGGCAATCCGCTCTTCGTTGGTCGGATCGAACAGCACCGCCTTCGAGGTATCGAACAGCAGCGTCGTGTTCGTCAGCGGTTGCGGATTCGAAGCCGGGTGCACGCGGCTCACGATCCGCTTACCGTTGACCTGCGCGAACACCAGCGTGTCCGGGCCGGTCGGCTCGATCACGTCGACCTTCACTTCGATCGGCTGCAGCTTCGCGTTGTCGCCGTGCGCGCCACGCGCGTCGGTGATGCGCTCCGGACGCAGGCCGAGAATCACATCACGGCCAACGTGCGACTTCACCTTCGCGGAGTCGAACGGCAGGTTCAGCGCCGTGCGCGCGACACCCGTATCCAGTTCGAGCGCCACGCCCGCGCCCTGCTCGACCAGCTTGCCCTGGATGAAGTTCATCGGCGGCGCGCCGATGAAGCCCGCCACGAACAGGTTCGACGGCGAGTCGTAGATTTCCTGCGGCGCGCCGAACTGCTGCACGATGCCGTCTTTCATCACCGCGATGCGGTCGCCGAGCGTCATGGCTTCGATCTGATCGTGCGTCACGTAGACGATCGTCGTGCCGAGGCGTTGATGCAGCAGCTTGATTTCCGAACGCATCTCGATACGCAGTTTCGCGTCGAGGTTCGACAGCGGTTCGTCGAACAGAAACATGACCGGATCGCGCGCGAGAGCACGGCCCATGGCCACGCGCTGGCGCTGGCCGCCGGACAGTTGCCCCGGCTTGCGATCCAGCAGGTGCGTGATCTGCAGCGTATTCGACACGCGGTCGACGATCTGCGTTTGCTCCTGCTTCGGCACCTTGCGAATGTTCAGACCGAACGAGATGTTCTCGCGCACCGTCATGGACGGATACAGCGCGTACGACTGGAACACCATCGCGATATCGCGATCTTTCGGCGACAGGTTGTTCACCGTCTTGCCGTCGATCTGAATCTCGCCCTTGGTCACGGTTTCGAGGCCGGCGATCATGTTGAGCAGCGTCGACTTCCCGCAGCCCGAACCGCCGACGAGAATCAGGAACTGGCCGTCTTCGATGTCGATATTGACACCCTTCAGGACCGGCACCCCGTTCGGGTAAGTTTTGTACACGTCACGGATGGAAAGGCTTGCCATGCTGTGAATCCTCTTGTCTCTGGTACTGCTTGAAAACGTCTTCGGATGACGGCGGCTTCGAATCGAACAGAAGCCGCCGCGCTCGGATGGTTGAGCCTGGCGTCTAGCCCTTCACTGCGCCCGCCGTCAGGCCGCGCACGAAATAGCGTCCGGCGATGATGTACACCAGCAGCGTGGGCAGTGCGGCGATGATCGCGCCGGCCATGTCCACGTTGTATTCCTTTACGCCGGTCGAGGTATTCACGAGGTTGTTCAGCGCCACCGTGATCGGCATCGAATCGACACCGGAGAACACAATACCGAACAGGAAGTCATTCCAGATCTGCGTGAATTGCCAGATCAGGCACACCATGAAAATCGGCAGCGAAACCGGCAGCAGAATCTTCGTGAAGATCGTGAAGAAACCCGCGCCGTCGATACGCGCCGCCTTCACGAGTTCAGCCGGAATGCTCACGTAGAAGTTGCGGAAGAACATCGTGGTGAAGGCGATACCGTAGATCACGTGCACCACCACCAGGCCGGTGGTCGTGTTCGACAGGCCGAGAAAGCCTTCGAAACGCGCCATCGGCAGCAGGATCGCCTGGAACGGAATGAAGCAGCCGACCAGGATCATCGTGAAGATCGGATCCGCGCCACGGAAACGCCAATGAGTGAGCACATAACCGTTGAACGCGCCGATGATCGACGAGATCAGCACGGCGGGAATCACCATCCGCACCGAGTTCATGAAGAACGGCTGCATGCCGTCGCAACGCACCCCCGTGCAGGCGCCGCTCCATGCCTTGATCCACGGCTCGACGGTCCAGTGCGTAGGCGGCGTGAGCAGGTTGCCGGTGCGCAGCTGATCGATGTCCTTGAACGACGTGGACAGCATCACGTACAACGGGAACAGGAAATACAGGGCAAACAGAATCAAGGCCGCGTAAATGACGGCACGGCTGATCGTCATCTTAGGCTGCATTGCGGGTGCTCCTCGATTCCAGATACATCAGCGGCACGAGCACGGCCACGACAGTGGCGAGCATCATCATCGACGATGCCGCGCCGACGCCCAGCTGCCCGCGATTGAACGAAAACGTGTACATGAAAATAGCCGGCAGCGACGACGAGGTGCCCGGACCGCCGGCGGTCAACGCGACCACCAGGTCGAAGGTCTTGATCGTGATGTGGCAGAGAATCAGCAGCACGGAGAAGAACACCGGGCGCATGCTCGGAATCACGATCTTGCGGTAGATGGTGGGCAAGCCCGCGCCGTCCATCTGCGCGGCCTTGAAGATTTCAGCGTCCACACCGCGCAGGCCCGCGAGGAACAGCGCCATGACGAAGCCGGTGGACTGCCACACGGCCGCGATCACGACGCAGAAAATCGCCTTGTCCGGATCGCCCAGCCAGCTGAACGAAAAGCTCGTCCAGCCCCAGTCGTGAAACACCTTCTCGAGGCCGATGCTCGGCGTCATGATCCATTGCCATGCCGTACCCGTCACGATGAACGACAGCGCCATCGGGTACAGGAACACGGCGCGCAGCGCGCCTTCATTGCGAATCTGCTGATCGAGCAGGATCGCGAGAAAGAGACCGAGGCCGATACAGATACCGATGAACGGGATGCCGAACCAGCCGAGGTTCGCAGCCGACGTCCAGAACACGTCGTTATCGAACAGTTCGCGATAACGGTCGAGACCGACAAATTCATAACGAGGCATCAGTCGCGAATTGGACAGCGACAGATAGCCGGTAATGGCGATGAAGCCATACACGAAGATCAGGCTGATCACGACGCTGGGTGCGAGCACCAGCTTCGGAATCCAGCGATCGGCAAGGGCCGCCATGGGCGACGCGCGGCGGGTGACGGAGGCCGTTTTCCCGTTTCCGCTGATAGAAGCAGTCACTACTCGACTCCTGCTGAAACTGTGCCGCCGGGACATTCGCGCCGGAAGACGCGAGGCCGCAACGGCATAGGTGTGACTCTATGAAACCAGGCTGAAGCCGCCTGCCAATGCGAGGACTTCCACCCCGGCAATCAGCGACGTGAAGGGCGCGCCCGGTGCCCGTTGATGAACCGCCGGGCGCGCCGCATCATTCACTTCACTTACTTGGTCTTCGCTGCCTTCGCGAGCGCGGCAACCGCGCTCTTCGAATCCTGCTGCGAGTTCATGAACTTCGTGACCACGTCCGAGATCGCGCCGGCTGCTGCATCCGGTTGCGCCATGCCGTGTGCCAGCGAAGGCACGTAGCCGCCCGACTTGATCGCCACTTGTTCATCCGCGTACGACTTCTTCGCGCAGTCGTCGAACTTGGCCATCGACACGCCCAGACGAACCGGGATGGAACCCTTGTTCAGGCTGAACTGTTCCTGGAACTCCGGCGACATGATCGTCTTGGCCAGTGCGAGCTGACCCGGCGTTGCCGCCTTCGCGCCCTTCTGCTGGAAGAATACGAACGAGTCGACGTTGAACGTGTAGGACTTTTCCGTGCCCGGCACAGCGGCGCAGATGTAGTCCGAGCCCGACTTCTTGCCGGCGTTGGCGAATTCGCCCTTCGCCCAGTCGCCCATGAACTGCATGCCGGCCTTGCCGTTGATGACCATGGCCGTTGCCAGGTTCCAGTCACGGCCCGTGCGGCCCGCGTCGAAGTAACCTTGAATCTTGCGGACCGTGTCGAACACGCCGACCATCTTGTCCGAAGTCAGCGTCTTTTCGTCGAGGTCGACCAGCGCCTTCTTGTAGAAGTCCGCGCCTTGCGACAGCACGACGTCTTCCCACAGCGTCAGGTCTTGCCACGGTTGGCCACCCATCGCGATCGGCTGGATGCCCGCGGCCTTCATCTTGTCGGCCACGGCGAAGAACTCAGGCCACGTGGTCGGCGCCTTGCCGCCTGCCTTGTCCAGCGCTGCCTTGTTGATGTACAGCCAGTTCACGCGGTGCACCGAGAACGGCGCGGCGACGTAGTGACCGTCTGCGTGCATGATTTTGTCGATTTCCGGCGGCAGGTTCTTCTTCCAGTCACCCGCGGCGGAGTCGATCGGCACCAGCACGCCTTGCTGCGCCCAGTCCTGGATCAGCGGACCCTTGATCTGCGCAGCGCTCGGCGCGTTGCCCGAGATCACCTGCGTCTTGAGTGCCGTCATGGCAGCCGCGCCGGCGCCACCCGCAACCGCAAAGTCCTTCCACGTGTAACCCTGCTTCGTCATGTCGTCCTTGAGGACGCCGACGGCTTTCGATTCGCCGCCCGAAGTCCACCAGTGCAACACTTCGATCGACTCGGCAGCCTGCACGGCCGAGACGCCACACATCAGACCTGCGGCGCACAAAGCGCCCATGATCGCGCGAAATTTCATTGCTTATCTCCTCCAGACACCTGAACAAAAAACAAATGGCCCCTGATGTCGCCAGGGTGCTGTGGTTGGTTCAAACAGGCAAAACACTGGGCGATCGAGCACGGTCGGGCGCATGCGCGAGGCATGTGCCGGCGGACCGATTTTCGGCCGCTGGAAGCTCAAGAGATGAGTGGTTCGGGATGCAACTGACTGTCTCCTCTTTTGATTTTTGCCTGCCCGCGTCGCGCGCGGCAGACTCGAGGTGCCTTGCACGTCAACCTGGTGCCGACCATTACGGAAAGCCGCTCAACTGCCCGGCTTTCCACAAGGGCCGCAGGGCGTGCTGGCGCGTACCGACACGCAATGTCCGTTAACATGCAGGGGACGCCTGCCGATTCGGGAAAACGCGCATCTGGACTTGCAGCGCACGCTTTTTTCATCGAATTAGCGTTACCTCTTGATTTGGATTGTAGTTAAACTACAATTCAGTGTCAAAAAAAATTTTATCGGACTACGGTCGCTCAACTGTTCAACTTCGGCGGCCCCAGGACATCGACGGAGACTCATGCAAACCGATTCAAGTTTCACCTTCGTTCTCTTCGGCGGAACCGGCGATCTGTCGATGCGCAAGATCCTGCCGGCACTGTTTGAAGCACACCGTGCAGGCGGCATGCTGGCCGACAGTGGCAAGATCGTGGCGGTGGCCCGGCACGCGGCGGATCGCAGCGAGTACCTCCAGTGGGTGAACGAACACGTCAAGCCACATGTGTCGAAGAACGGTGTGGACGAAACGGCGTGGGCGGGCTTTCTGAACCGCATCGAGTTCGTGAATATCGACCTCGGCAAAGCGGAAGACTTCGTGCACTTGCGCGACGCGATCCAGAATCTGCCAGGCATTCGCGTGTTCTATCTGGCTACGGGTCCGTCGCTGTTCGTGCCGATCTGCCATGCGCTCGCGTCGGTGGGACTGAACGAGAACGCCCGCATCGTGTTGGAAAAGCCGCTCGGCTATGACCTCAAGTCGTCCAACGCAATTAATGATGCAGTCGGTGAAATCTTCGCCGAAGAACAGATCTATCGGATCGACCACTACCTCGGTAAAGAACCGGTGCAGAACCTGCTGGCGCTGCGTTTCGGCAATGCCCTCTTCGAGCCGCTGTGGCGCCGCGAGTGGGTTGAAAGCATCCAGATCACGATCGCCGAAGAACTCGGCGTGGAAGCGCGCGGCGACTTCTACGACAACACCGGCGCCCTGCGCGACATGGTGCAGAACCATTTGCTGCAACTGCTTTCCATCGTGGCGATGGAGCCGCCCCACTCCATGGATTCGGATTCGGTGCGTGATGAAAAGCTGCGCGTGCTGCGCGCCTTGAAGCCCATCGACCCACGCGACATCGGCAAGGTGGCCGTGCGCGGCCAGTATCATTCGGGCGTGATTCGCGGCACCGCGGTGCCGGCATATGCAACGGAGTCCGGCGTCAGGCCGGACAGCACGACCGAAACTTTCGTCGCACTGAAGGTCGAGATCGAAAACTGGCGCTGGGCCGGCGTGCCGTTTTTCCTGCGCACCGGGAAGCGCCTCGCCGATCGCGTTGCCGAGATCGTGGTGAACTTTCGTGCAGTGCCGCATTCGGCGCTCGGCGCTTCCGCGCTGCGTGCCGGCGCGAACCGCCTCGTGATCCGCCTGCAGCCGAACGAAACCATTCGCCTGTACTGTCTCGCCAAGCAGCCCGGCGAAGGCATGAACCTCGCCAGCGTCCACCTCGATCTCGCGTTCGACCAGTTCTTCCGCGAAGGACAGATGGAGGCTTATCAGCGTCTGCTGCTCGATGTGATCAACGGCCGCCTCGCGTTGTTTGTGCGGCGTGACGAGCAGGAAGCCGCGTGGCGCTGGGTCGAACCGATCCTGAACGAATGGAAAGTGTCGAACAAGCCGCCCAAGCCGTACGCTTCGGGCACGTGGGGACCGGCGGCGTCGAGCGCGATGCTGGCGCAACATGGCACCTGCTGGCTCGAAGAAGAGAATTGAATCACGGCGGCACGTCGTATTCCACGGACCATGACGCGCCGCCTGTAAGACCCACCGACGAACTGAACGGAATGGCGCCGGTATTACGAGGGCGCCTGCAGGTCATCCACCTCGCAGGCATCGCGTGAGAGCAGTACGGCACATTCCGCAGATCCAACAAGAAAGCAGCACGGAGGAGAAGTGATCGAGCTTCACGCTTTCGACGATCAACGCGCCCAATCCGACGCGTTGGCGAAAGCGGTTGGCGACGCGTTACATGCGTCGCTCGCCGCACAGGCCGCCGGGTCAACCACCGGCGCGCGCCCCGCAATGCTTGCAGTGTCTGGCGGCAGCAGTCCGCGCCCGTTTCTGCAGACGTTGTCCACGCAAACCTTCGACTGGGCACGCATTGCCGTGACACTGGTCGACGACCGCTGGGTGCCGGAAACGGACAGCGCGAGCAACTCGCAACTGGTGCACGCCACGCTGTTGCAGAACGCCGCGAAAAACGCGGCCTTCTGGCCGCTCGTGGACACCACGCAGGAACTGAACGCGCACGTCGCCGCGCTGAACGCCGACCCGCGCTTTGGCGTCGTGCCGGACGTCGCGATTCTCGGCATGGGCGAAGACGGCCACACCGCGTCGATCTTTGCCGACGCGCCCGAATGGGACCATGCGATCACCACCCGCGAGCGCTTCGTCGCCGTGCACCCTGGCAGCGCGCCGCATGCGCGCGTAAGCTGGTCGCTATCCGCGTTGAAAGAAGTGAAGCATCTGTTTTTGCTGATCGCCGGACCGCGCAAAATGGACGTGCTGAACGCCGCCACCGCTGCGCTACAAAAAAATGCCATCTCACAGTTGGCGAACGACAAGGGAGTGAGACTCGATGTCTACTGGTGTGCAAACTAAGGCTGTTCCGGGCGCGGGCCAGCACGCCGATGGACCGAGGCTCCTGGCCGACATCGGCGGCACCAATGCGCGTTTTGCGCTGGAGACGAGCCCGGGCGAAATCGGCTCGGTGAAGGTCTATCCGTGCGCGGACTATCCGGGCGTTGCCGAAGTCATCAAGAAGTATCTGAAGGACACCAAGATCGGCCGCGTGAATCATGCGGCGATCGCGATTGCGAACCCGGTCGACGGCGATCAGGTCAGCATGACGAATCACGACTGGAGCTTTTCGATCGAAGCCACGCGCCGCGCGCTCGGCTTCGACACGCTGCTGGTGGTGAACGACTTCACGGCGCTGGCCATGGCGCTGCCCGGCCTCACCGACGCGCAACGCGTGCAGGTGGGCGGTGGCGCGCGCCGTCCAAACAGCGTGATCGGCCTGCTCGGCCCGGGCACCGGCATGGGCGTGTCCGGCCTGATTCCCGCCGACGACCGCTGGATCGCGCTCGGCAGTGAAGGCGGTCACGCCACCTTCGCGCCGGCCGACGAACGCGAAGACATCGTGCTGCAATACGCGCGCAAGAAGTGGTCGCACGTGTCGTTCGAACGTGTGGCCGCGGGTCCCGGCATCGAAGTGATTTACCGCGCGCTCGCGGGCCGCGACAAGAAGCGCGTGGCGGCCAACGTCGACACGATCGAGATCGTCAAGCGCGCGCTGGAAGGCGAGCCGCTCGCGGCCGAATCCGTCGACGTGTTCTGCGGCATTCTCGGCACCTTCGCGGGCAATATCGCGGTGACGCTCGGCGCGCTGGGCGGCATCTATATCGGCGGCGGCGTGGTGCCGCGACTCGGCGAGGTCTTCGCGCGCTCGTCGTTTCGCAAGCGTTTCGAAGCCAAGGGCCGCTTCGAAGCCTACCTGCAGAACGTGCCGACGTATGTGATTACCGCTGAATATCCGGCGTTTCTCGGCGTCTCCGCGATTCTCGCCGAGCAGTTGTCGAACCGCGCGGGCGGCAGTTCATCGGCGGTATTCGAGCGGATTCGCCAGATGCGCGATGCGTTGACGCCGGCAGAGCGCCGCGTGGCCGATCTCGCGCTGAATCATCCGCGTTCGATCATCAACGATCCGATTGTCGATATCGCGCGCAAGGCCGACGTGAGCCAGCCTACCGTGATCCGCTTTTGCCGTTCGCTCGGCTGCCAGGGCTTGTCCGACTTCAAGCTGAAGCTGGCAACGGGCTTGACCGGCACGATTCCGGTGAGCCACAGCCAGGTGCATCTTGGCGACACGGCCACGGACTTCGGCGCGAAGGTGCTGGACAACACCGTGTCCGCGATTTTGCAGTTGCGCGAGCATCTGAATTTCGAGCACGTCGAACGGGCCATCGACCTGTTGAACGGCGCGCGGCGTATCGAGTTCTATGGTCTCGGCAATTCGAACATCGTCGCACAGGACGCGCACTACAAGTTCTTCCGTTTCGGCATCCCAACGATTGCCTACGGCGATCTGTACATGCAGGCGGCGTCGGCGGCCTTGCTCGGCAAGGGCGATGTGATCGTTGCGGTGTCCAAGTCGGGGCGCGCGCCTGAACTGCTGCGCGTGCTGGATGTGGCCATGCAGGCGGGCGCCAAGGTGATCGCGATTACGTCGAGCAATACGCCTTTGGCCAAGCGGGCCACCGTCGCGCTCGAAACCGATCACATTGAAATTCGCGAGTCGCAGTTGTCGATGATTTCGCGGATTCTGCATCTGGTGATGATCGATATCCTGGCTGTCGGCGTGGCAATTCGTCGTGCCGTGCCTAGCGCGGATGTGGCGGAAACGGTCGCGAAGGCGCGCCAGGGTGCGGATGATGATGCGACCGCCGTGCTGGATTGGCTGAGCCACGGCGCGGCTTCTTCGGCGCGGGATTGACGTTGGGAAATGGGCTGCGCCGTGGGAGTGAGTTGTTGCCCGCGGTGCTCGCCTGTCCTTGAAGTCATAGTGGTTCGGTCAGTGTCGCCCTTGAGCGACGCTGCACCAATGTGCCGCGTATTGCTAGTGTTGAACGCGGTCGCCGCGACTCATGGCAAATGGCGCGGAACATTCCAACGGCAGCACGAAGACATTCCCACACATGGCCGGCGCTGCGGGGGCGGGCGGAAACACAAACCATGAGCCGTTGTCATGCCGGAAGAACACGATCGTCAGCGGCCCGCTCGAAGTGCAACCTTCCAGTCGCACATAGCGACCGTGCGTTGCGAGCAACCGGCCAATCTGCGTCACCCGCGCGGGCATCGAACGCGTTGGCGCAAGCCATTTATCCACGAGAGATCGCAAGGAAAGGCTGTCGGCATTCATGTCGTGCTCCTGAATTCCAGTTGGGCTGAGGAGGAGATTCGCTCCACAGGTCCGTGAATTCAGTATTGGATAGGCACTCACGAAGTTAAATCAGAGCAGCCCGAGAATGACGTAGCCGAACATCGTGCGCTGTAGGGGTTCGCCTACGTCGCACTTGCCATGTGGCGCGTCCGCCTGAGCCAGGCGCCCGCGCGAAGCTCGCCGCTCGCAGCGGGTTTTTCGCGCGTTGCGTCGCCGGGTACCCCTCTCAGCAAAATCGATAGAACAATGGCACTATTGTCGCCACCTCGTTAGGTTTCCTCTCAGCCAAATCATTGATCAGGAGAGATCGATGGCCGACAGACCAACTTCCAGTGCGTCCACATTCCGTTCGCTGGTCCTGATTGCAATCGTCGTGGCCGCACTGGTCGCAGCCTTCGCCTTCACGGCCGGCTGGCTCTCGCCGGGACGCCTGACGCCCGCAAAGATCGTCAACGGATTAGCGCCGCCGGGCGGCGCGGCTCTCGGCTTCCGGCGCAATCACGCCAAGGGCATCTGCTTCACCGGCACCTTCGACTCGAATGGAGCGGCTGCGGCCTTGTCCAAGGCCCCGATGCTCGCGTCCGGCTCCTATCCGGTCACGGGACGTTTCAACCTCGCTACGGTCGATCCCAAGGCCCCGGACGCCACCGTTCGGGTGCGCGGCCTGAGTCTGCGCATCGTCGCACCGGATGGCAGCGAATGGCGTACGGCAATGATCGACGCTCCCGTCTTCCCGGTCGCCACGCCGCAGGCCTTTTACGGCCTGCTTCAAGCCTCGGCCGACAAGAGCGACCCGGACGCCATGAAGAATTTTGCCGCCGCGCATCCGGAATTCGGTGCTTTTGTCGCGTGGGCCGGCAGCGCGCCTTGGACGGGCTCCTATGCGCAGGAGCGGTATAACAGTCTCAATAGCTTTATCTTCACCAACGCCGCAGGCCAGGACCAGGCCGTGCGCTGGTCGTTCGTGCCCGCCGCGCAACCCGAGACCGTGCCCGCCGACCAGTTGAAGACACGCGCCGCCGACTTCCTCGCCGCGGATATTACGCAGCGGGTACACAGCGCGCCGCAACGGTGGACGATGGTCGTCACGGTCGCCAACCCCGGTGACCCGACCGCGGACCCCAGCAAGGCCTGGCCTGAAGATCGCCATAAAGTCGAGGCCGGCACGCTGGTGGTCAACGCCATCGAACCCGAGGCTGACGGGCCATGTCGCGATCTCAACTTCGATCCCACCGTGCTGCCGTCAGGCATGCATGTGTCGGACGACCCGTTTCCCGCCGCGCGCTCGGCCGCCTATTCCGTATCGTTCAACCGGCGGACCGCCGAGGAGAAGGACTATCCGCGCCATCCGGCGGAAGGAGCCACGCAATGACCCCGATCCACGATCGCTTTACACCGCTGCAGCGCGCTCTTCACTGGCTCATGGCAATTTGCATTCTGGCGATGCTATTTATCGGTGTCGGGATGGTGTCCACCATTCGCCCGGATTATCTTTCGCTGGTGTCCATCCACAAGCCGCTGGGTATCGTGATTCTTGTGCTGGCGCTGATTCGCCTGGTGGTGAGATTCATGCGTGGCGCGCCGCCGCTGCCGGCGTCGATGCCGGAACCGATGAAACTCGCCGCCCGCCTGTCGCATCTCGCGTTCTACCTGCTGATGATCGGGCTTCCGCTGATCGGATGGGGCATGCTGTCGGCCGCGGACTATCCCGTTGTGGTGTTCGGGATACATCTGCCCTCCTTCCTGCCGCATAGCGATGCGTTGCACACGCTGTTGTGGAACGCGCACAGAACGCTCGCGCTATGTTTCTTTGCGCTGATCGTGCTTCATCTGGCAGCGGCGCTTCTGCACGCGCTGGTCAGGCGTGACGGTGTTTTCCAGGCAATGGCGCCCTGGCGTTGAGGGCCGCCAACGCGGGTCAGCTTTGGTCGGCGAGCCCCCGGCTCAGTGCGCACCAGCGGCCGCGGCACTCCCGCCACCACCCTTGCCGGGTTTCGTCAACCAGATCAGTGGAATGATCGCGATGAAGATTACTGCCGAGAGCCAGAAGATGTCATTGAGACCGAGCATCGCCGCCTGGCCGTTGAGCGAGTTCTCAAACGCCGCCAGCGCTTGTTGCGTGCTGCCGCCAAGCATGCCGTGCAGCGAGTCGAGCCCTCCCACGAAGGTCGGATTGTTGACGCTGCTCTGCTCGGCAAGGCGTGCATGGTGCAGGATCGTGCGATCGTTCCAACCCGTGCTGAACAATGACGTGCCCACGGCGCCCGCAAAAACCCGGGCGAAATTGGACAAACCGGCAGCCGCGGGAATTTTGTCCGCGGGCAGGCCGGACAGAATGATCGAAGTCAGCGGCACGAAGAAGAGCGCGGTGGGAATGCCTTGCAGCAAGGTAGGAATTACGAGCGTGAACGTATCGACACCGGTCGTATAGCGCGAGCGCATGAAGAACACGGCCGCGAAACCGAGAAACGCGAGCGTGGCGAGCACGCGGGCGTCGGACTTCGGCATGATTCTGGCCATCACCGGTGCGAGCAGCACGGCGAAGATACCGAGCGGCGCGGTGACGAGCCCGGCATCCACCGAGCGGTAGCTCAGATACTCCTGCATCCATTGCGGCAACAGGACCAGGTTGGAGAAAAATACCGCATACGCGACCGAGATCGCCACCGTGCCGCCCAGGAAGTTGCGCCCGGCGAAGAGCCTCAAATCGACGATCGGATTCTTCTCGGTCAACTCCCAGATCAGGAAGAACACGAAACTGACCAGCGAGAACACGGTCAACGCAATGATGACCGGCGAGTTGAACCAGTCGAGATCCTTGCCTTTGTCGAGCATCACCTGCAACGAGCCGACCCAGGCGATTAGCGAGAGCAGTCCGACCTTATCGATCGGTAGACGCATGGTCGGCGTTTCACGATCGCGGTAGATCGCCCACGTCACGCCGGCGGCGAACAGCCCCACCGGGATATTGATGTAGAAGATCCACGACCAGGAGTAGCTGTCCGTGATCCAGCCGCCCAGCGCCGGGCCGGCAATCGGGCCGACGGTGGCGGTCATCGCCCATAACGCGAGCGCGGTCGAACTCTTTTCCTTCGGATAAGAACCGAGCAGGATCGCCTGCGACAGTGGAATCAGCGGGCCGGCCACCGCGCCCTGGACGATCCGCGCGGCGAGCAGCACCGGCAGATTCGGCGCAATACCGCACAACCAGGACGACAGCACGAACAACAGGATTGCCCCGACAAACAGCTTGATCTGCCCGACGCGCCGCGTGAGCCAGCCGGTCAGCGGAATTGAAATGGCATTGGCGGCGGCGAATAGCGTGATCACCCATGTACCCTCGTCCACCGACACCCCGAGGTTGCCCGCGATGGTCGGAATCGCGACGTTGGCGATCGACGAGTCCAGCACGTTCATGAAAGTGGCCAACGCCACCGCGAGCGTCGCCAGCGCCAGCTTGCCGCCCGTCAGCGGCGCAAGTGAAGCGGGATTGGATTGATTCATTTCATCACCCATCTTGAGATGCGAGGATCAGGGTCGCCGGCAGCTATCTGACCAGTCAGCTAATTCGATAAAAAAATTTCCGCGCTTACTGCTTTCAGCCGGCATGGCGTGACGCGTCGCGGTGCGCGACGGTTTTTTGCGGCGCGGCTGATGCGGCGACGCGCGAGGCCGGCATGTTCTGCGCGATGATCTGGGCGATCTCCGCATCGGCAGCCGCACCATACTGGGCGAACACATCCGTGCGATACGTCGTGTTCGTGGCCGCGGCGAGTTGGGTGCCCGACTCGTCATGGGTATCCACATCGACCTGCATCGACAGACCGATCCGCAACGGATGCGCATCGAGTTCACGCTGATCGAGCAGCACGCGCACCGGCAAGCGCTGCACCACCTTGATCCAGTTGCCGGTGGCGTTCTGCGCCGGCAGCACCGCGAAGGCGGCGCCCGTGCCGGCCGAAAAGCCCTCTATCCTGCCGTGGTATTCGACGCTGGAGCCGTAGACATCCGCCGTGAGCGTGACCGGCTGGCCGATCCGCATGTGCGTGAGCTGGCCTTCCTTGAAGTTCGCGTCCACCCAGACTCCGTTGAGCGGCACGATGGCCATCAGCGGCGTGCCGGGCGCCACGCGCTGGCCCACTTGTACCGAACGCCGCGCGACATAACCGGTGACCGGCGCGGGCAAGGTATTGCGCGCATAGTTCAGGTAGGCGTCGCGTACCTTCGATGCCGCAGCCTGCACGTTTGGATGCTGTTCGATCGTGGTGCGGTCTGTCAGCGCGTGATTCGCTTCGGCCTGTTGGCGGGCGGCGTCGAGCGCGGCTTGAGCAGAGCTGACGGCGTCGCGGGCATGGGCGATGTCTTCGCCCGACACCGCGCCGGTTCCCGCAATCGCCTGACGGCGTTTCAGGTCGTCGTTGGCGCGAAGCAGATCGGCCTCGCGCTGCGCGATATTTGCCGCGTAGAAATCGTTGTTCACGTACAGGCCGCTCACCTGCCGAACTGTCTGACCGAGCGTCGCCTCCGCGTTCGACAGCGCGATCTTTGCGTCGGCGGCGTCCAGCGTCACCACCGGGTCGCCCTGCTTGACGACCTGCGTATCGTCGGCGTTGACGGCGACCACCGTGCCGCTGACCTGCGGCGTCAATTGCACGAGATTGCCGCTCACGTACGCGTCGTCGGTGGACTGGTAGAAGCGCGCCACCGTGAAATAGTAAGCGCCATAGCCAGCGCCTGACACGACAACGGCGGCCGCAAGGAGCGCCAGCATCAGCTTGCGCTTGCGGGGCTTTTCAACCTCGACGGGTTCTGCTTGCGCCGTAGTACGCTCGGCGGCGGTCGTATCGCTCATTTCAATCACTCCTGGCAGTATATGAAGGGGTCGCGACAGTCGTATTAGCGCGCGGCGACGACTGGGCTGATCTGTGTTGCGGTTGCGTTTGCGTTTGTGTTGGCGCTCGAGCTTGCGTTCGGGTTTCCTGGGCTGGCGGCAGCGGTGTCGACATACCCGCCTCCGAGTGCCGCAGCCAACGCGATCTGCTGATCGCGGCGGTTCATCTTCAGGTTGGCGACCGCCTGGTCGGCGGCGAGCGCGTTGGTATCGGCGTTCAGCACCGTGAGCTGGTTCGTGAGGCCGGCCTTGTATTGCGTGAGCGCCAACTGGTCGGCACTGCGCGCCGCTTCCTGGGCGGCCTGCGCATCGCCGAGCTGGACGTCGGTCGAACGGATCTCGGCGAACTGCGTGGCAACTTCCGACAGCGCCGTAACGAGCGTCTGGTTGTAACCGGCCACCGCATTGTCGAAGTCCGCGTATCGCCCTTTCAGTTGCGCCCGCAGTTCGCCACCGTCGAAGATCGGCAGATGGATCGCCGGGCCCGCGCTGACGGTGCGGCTCGCAGCGGTCAGGAAGCGGCCGAAACCGAACGCATCCAGCCCAATCGCGGCGCTCAGGTTGATGTCGGGGTAGAACTCGGCCTTCGCTTCCTTCACGTCGTGCGTGAACGCATCGACACGCCAGCGGGCCGCGACAAGATCCGGGCGGCGGCTCACCAGGTCGGCCGGCACGTTATCGGGCAACCGCACCTCGTCGCCGATACCGAGTGCAGGCCGGGCGATCGACAGGCCACGGTCCGGACCCGCGCCGAGGAGCGCGGCCAGCTGATAGCGCGTCGTGACAATGCTGCCGTCGAGCGAAGCCAGCGCGGCCCGGCTGCTGGCCAGATTGGCCTGCGCGGTCTTGCGCTCCACTTCGGTATCCAGCCCGCTGGCGATACGGCCGGCCGTGATGCGGTCGATCTGTTCGCGCTGCCCGACTTCCTGTTGCGCAATGTCACGCAACGCGTACAGGCGGGCGAGCTGGTTGTAGTTGCGGGCGATAGCCGAGGTGAGCGTCAGCTTGACGACCTCGGCATCCGCCTCGCTCGCCTGCAACTGCGACATGGCAGCCTTGAGCGCCTCGCGATTCTTGCCCCACAGATCGAGGTCGTAGGAGGCCGACAGCAGCCCCTTGTTTTCCGATTGCCACGAGCCGGCATACGGCGGCGGGACCAGAGCGTTACCCGAATACTGCTGGCGCGTGAACGAGTAGCTGGCGCCGACATTCGGCAGCGTGCTCGCCTTCGCCGTCTCCGTATAAGCGGCGGCGGCCGCCACACGGGCGCGCGCCTGAGCGAGCGACGGACTGCCTTCCAGGGCTTCTGCCAACAGGGCTTTCAACTGCGCGTCGCCAAACTGGTCGGCCCAATCGGCGGCCGGCCAATGTCCGTCGTCCGACGGAATGCTCTGCTGGGTAGCGAGCGTTTGCGGCGGCGTCATTTGCTTGTCGCTCGTAATGCCGGCGTAGTTCGCGCACGCCGACAACACGGCGGCGAACATCACGGAAACGCTAGCCTTCGCCACTCGCCTGCCGAGCGCCATTCCATTTAATTGCGATTTCATTTTCTGACCTGTCAGATATATAGGTAAAAAAAATGCCGCTCAGTCCTCAAGGAATTTGTTAAGCAGGCGGCCCAGCTCAATGAACTCTTGCTTCGTAAAGTGCTTCAGACGACCATTCAGGACGCCAGGTGCGATTTCCGGCAGTTGTGCGGCGACCTGCTTGCCTTTCTTCGTCAGCGTCAGGTTGACTACCCGGCGATCTTCCAGGCTGCGCGAGCGTTCGAGCAAGCCCTTGTCTTCCAGCTTGTCGAGCAAACGCGTCATCAAGCCGGTATCGACGCCCAGCAACTTCGACAACTCAAACGGCGTGGAAGCGACCCCGCCATTGAGCGACAACAGGATGCCCATTTGCGGGGAGGTGATATCCAGGTCCTTCAAGGCATTGTCCATTTCCGCCACCAGAACGTTGCGGGCTTTGGTGAGCGCAAGGCCAATGCTCTGCTCCGCCCGGAAGTTGTCCTTCGTGTAGTGGTTCATCTTGCGCTCCTCAATCGACAGACTCAACACTATCTGCAAAGTCAGATATTGTCAACTTGAGTGCGGAAATATTTTTCGGGGTCAATGCGGGACAGAGGATCCTGAAGTGGGCGTTTCTCCGTACGAATCCGCCTCGCGAGTCCGCCGGTCGCCAGAAAAGTCAGCACTAAGCGCCGCACGGCAGCGAGCCTGCCAAGGTGGGCGGCACTTCGGTCGACACACGCTGTGGCTATAGATGCGACCTCATCTGTTCCGCAAAGGCGCGAATGACGTCTTCGTTTCGCGACAGAAACATCCACTGACCAACGCGGGTCGACACCAGCAGTTTCGCCGCGACCAATGCCGCAACGTGCGCCGAGACGGTCGATTGAGATAGCCCACTGCGCGCGAGGATTGCGTTCGCCGGCACCCCGCAATCGAGATCGATGTAGCCTTGCGCGAAGTATTCGCGGGGGGCCTTTAGCCACCGCAAAATCTCGCGCCGGAACGGGTTTGCGAGTGCCTTATGAATCAAATTCTCGTCAACCATAGCTTTCGAAGAACGTCTCGATAGAAGCTGCTCGACCAGGCAACGGGTAGGGACGAAATGCTTCACCTATCGCGGTCGCGGCCAAGGTCGTGTCACGCCTTGCGGCACCGGCGCTCGTTTTCGCTAAAACATATCCGCAGCACTTTTTCGTACTACGCCCTGAATTTGTGTCTGCCCGGTTCGAGACGGGATAAAGGGACCGGTATTCATCGTCGCGTAGCTTTGCCCCGGACCTACGATCGGAAACACATCGGCGTTCTCGTCGATCATCACCTCCAGGAAAGCCGGTCCCTCAAATTCAACGAACGCCCGCAACGCGTGCTCGAGTTCGGACAGCGCCTCGACGCGACGGGCAAACTCGAATCCATCGGCCTGTGCCGCCATCACGAAGTCCTTGCGATAGAGCGCCTTGTCGCTGACAAACATTCGCCCGTCGTAAAAGAGACGCTGCCACTGCCGGATCATTCCGTCACCGCGATTGTTGAGCAGCAGTACCTTGACGGGAATGCCGTACGTGCTTGCCGTCTCCAGTTCGCCGACATTCATCCGGATGCTTCCATCGCCGTCGATGTCGATCACGAGCGCATCCGGTCGCGCCAGCTGTGCACCAATCGCCGCGGGCAGCCCAAAACCCATCGTCCCCATGCTTCCTGATGTCAGGAAGCTCCGAGGCTCGACGAACTCGAAAAACTGCGCGGCCCACATCTGATGCTGGCCCACGCCCGTGCTGATAATCGCTCGTCCGTCGGTGATTTCGCTGAGCTTTTCGATAACCCACTGCGGTTGAATCGCAAGGTTCTTGCGGTCGTAGTTCATTCCGAAGGTCTGCTTCAACGCCATCACATGGTCGAGCCAGCCAGAAGACGACTGCTTCGCCGGACCGTGCTCGAGCAAAGACAGTAAGGCATCTTTCGCATCGCCAACGTGAGTCCAGTGCGCACGCTTGACCTTGTTGATCTCCGCCTCGTCGATATCGATATGCGCGACATGGCGCGCACCGGGAGCGAATGAGTCAGGCCGTCCACCGGCGACGCGATCATCGAATCGTGCGCCCACAGCAATGAGAAAATCGCAGTCTTCAACGGCGTAATTCGCGCAGGCGGCCCCATGCATGCCGAGCATGCCGAGACACAGCGGGTGTTTTGCAGATATGGCGCCAAGCCCCATGAGTGTCGTCACGACTGGAATGCCGTGGCGCTCGGCGAACTCCCTTAGCACCGCAGTCGCACGCCCCGTGATCACGCCGCCGCCAACATAAAGCAGCGGCCGCTCACTCTGCCGCAGAAGATCAAAAAAGTCGGCAGCTTTGGCCTTTTCCAACCGTGCGCCTTTAGCCACCATGCGCAGCCGATCGGAGTAGCCGCGAAAATGCAGTGTGCCTCGCCCATGATAGGGCCCCGTCCAGTTCTGGATGTCTTTAGGCACGTCCACCACGACCGGACCCGGCCGACCGGTGCGGGCAACTTCGAATGCGGTTCGCAGCGTTGGCTCGAGCTTCAACGGATCGGTGACGAGAAACACCTGCTTCGCGCACGCCGACATGATGTTGAAGACGGGCGCCTCCTGAAACGCGTCGCTGCCTATCGCGGCACGCGGCACCTGCCCGCAGATGAGCACGACAGGCACCGAATCGCCGTTACAGTCGGCGATTGGGGTCACCGCGTTTGTCGCGCCCGGCCCCGACGTCACCATGAACACGCCGACTTTTCCGCTGGCTCGCGCATAACCGGCGGCCATAAAGCCCGCGGCCTGTTCATTGGCAGGTACGACAAACTTGATCTGACGCTCCACATGGGCCGCGTTCATTTCGTTGTAGCGAAACACCGCGTCGTAGGTCGGCAAGATTGCCCCACCGCTATATCCAAATAGTGTGTCGACGCCCTGCTCGGCGAGCACGCGCAGAATGATGTCCGCGCCCGACAGCGTTTCGGTCGCATTCGCCGGCGTCAGATCGGCGTGTGAAGCAATGATTGGGTTTCGGCTCATGGTTGGCTCGCGGGCAAATCGGCGCTGACAGGAGCAGCAGCCTGAATCAAAGAACAACTTCCTTTCCAGTTGGCGCTCATTCGCGGCGCCTCGACAATGACTTCGTAATGCTTCTGGCGAACTCTTCGCCAAGGTCCTCCCTGACCAGGTCCAAGGCCACCTGAATACCGTCACTTACGCCACATGACGAGTACAGATTGCCGTCCTTCAGACAACCTTGATCGCTCGCGACGTGTACGAACGGATGCTCGATGGACAGACGCTGCGCGTCGCGCCAATGCGTGGTCAACAAACGATGATCAGCGAGGCCGGCGCGCGCGATCAGAAACGCCCCGTTGGACACGGATGCGAGCCTTCGTACTCCGCGTCCGGCATTCCTGAGCCAGTCCACCAATTCATAATGTTCCAGGCTCGACCCGAGCACCGGACAACCGGGGACGACGACAATGTCGAAAGCAGCATGTGCGTCCAGCAGGCTCTCCGTCGTGCGGACTGCCACCCCGCTCGAACACATGACGGGCCCCGGCGACGGTCCCACGAGATGCTGCTCGTACAACGTTGCACCGCACAGACGGTTCGCTTCGTGAAAGATATCCATCGGCCCCGTCACTTCGAGCAGCCGGAATCCGGCGTACAGCATCATCGCGACATGCATGCTCCGTTACTCCGTGAATTCACTGAACATAAGCGCCGCGCATCCCGCCGCGTCAGGCCCGGCGAGGCGGTGCGAAGTATGGCGTTCCTTCAGCATGACAAATCCGTTAATGGCTGCCTGTTTTCCCGGCGTCCGGCTCTTCGTCAGGCTGGTGACCCAGTCTAATGAGCCGGCACGGCAGAGGAAACACGTGCTTGTCGCCATGCTGGGCCAATCCACGTGAGATTTGGGCCAACCGCGCCAACGTGGTGATGTTGTCGCTCGCATTGCGTTATGTTGCGCTGCGTCCGGAGGGTCCATGTCCGTTTGGCATCGCTAGAACCCGGTTGTTTTGTAACCTGGACGCAAAAGTGAGTTACCGCCCTGTGCATCCCTGTTTTCCGCCTGTTGCGTTAAGCTCGGTTACCGCTCGTCAGTAGAGGCTGAGAGGCTTGGCCCGCTCTTTCAGGTAAAGCCAATCGGATCGCCGGTATCGGAGACGGGCCTACTCACTCCATGAAGGTCACGGCATGAAAGTCGCCATTGTCATATTCGATGGTGTTCAGGCGCTCGACGTTGCGGGCCCTCTCGACGTGTTCGCGGAAGCCAACACGATCCTCCCCGAACAACAGAGATATGAAGTCTCCCTGGTGGGTCTTCAGGCCGGCGGGGTGACCTGCTCGAACGGAATGCAGCTCTACGTACCGTTCGGCTATATGGACCTCGACACGCAATGGGATCTGCTTCTGATCGCAGGAGGTCCCCAATTGCCCGATGCTCAGCCTTCCAGTGACTTTCTGGCGTGGCTGCGGAGTCAGGCACGCGACGCGACGCGGTTTGGCTCTGTCTGCAATGGGGCATTCGTGCTTGCGCATGCGGGACTGCTGGACGGCAAGGAAGTGACGACGCATTGGGCGGACGCAGGCCGTCTCGCTAATGAATTTCCGCAGGCTTGCGTGCAACCCGACAAGATCTTCGTTCGAGATGGGCGCCTCTTTACGTCGGCAGGCGTGACGTCCGGCATCGATCTGTGCCTGGCGCTAGTCGCGGAAGACTGGGGACACGAGCTGGCGGTGCGTGTCGCGAAACGCCTCGTGGTTTATATCCAGCGGGAAGGCGGCCAGTCTCAGTACAGCCCGTATATTGGCACCGGGAGGGACGAAGATCCGATTATCGGCAAAGTGCACCGGTATGTGACCGAGCATATAGCCGATGCGCTATCCATCGAACAACTCGCGAGCGCGGTTGCCGTGAGCCGGCGAACCTTCTCCAGACTATTTGCGAAGCATGCAAAGGTGACGCCGTCCGTATTTGTCGAGCAGGTTCGCGTCGACACGGCGAGGAAGTTGCTCGAAGACTCGGATGCCCCGCTGAAGACCGTCGCATTCAAATGCGGCTTCCGTAGCGCCACGCATATGCGCACCACCTTCTCCCGGCGGCTCGCGGTGACACCAAAACAATATCGGCAGCGATTTCGCGGCGAGACAGCCACGCAGCGATGGGGAACCAACGGTGCCGACAAGCAGGTCTCTTTTCAAGGACTGTCTCATCCGTGACCGACGGCGGCTACCCTCAGGCTCTTCCCGATCTCCTTGAACCAGGCTTGACGCTAGTTTTCTGCGGAATCAATCCAGGCATTCGTGCGGCATCCACGGGTCACCACTTTGCAGGCCGAGGCAATCGCTTCTGGCGGGTCATGCATCTCGCAGGCTTCACTCCCGAACAGATTCAGCCCGAAGACGACTACACGGTTCTTCGATATGGCTACGGTCTCACCACGGTGGTTTCACGTCCGACGGCGCGTGCCGACGAGCTTGTGCGATCGGAGATCGAACTGGCCGGCGATGGTTTCCGGCGGAAGGTCGAACGGTACGCGCCAAGGCACGTCGCTTTCCTCGGAAAGATGGCGCTTGCCGCGATCTCGGGCAGTCGCTCTATCGATTGGGGGCGACAAACAGAGCCATTCGGCGGCGCATGCGCGTGGGTATTGCCCAATCCGAGTGGACTGAACAGGGGCTTCGACCTTGATGCACTGGTGTCCGCTTATCGGGAAGTTCGTATCGCAGTCACGTCCACGCCTTGAAGGTGCGCGTTGTTGCGTAAGGTATCCGTAACGAAATCCACGAACGCGCGAATCTTGCCGCTGCTGCTTCGCCGCTCGACATGAAGCAGGTTCACCGGGATCGACTCGGGTTCGAATGACGTCAGGACAGGTTGGAGCTTGCCTTCGAGCACCTCGGGAGCCGCCTGATACGACAGCAACTGGATTATCCCCACACCTTCGACGGCCGCGAGAACGGCAGCGGGGCCAAGGTCGACGATCATCCGCGGCCGGAATCTGACGGGCAATCTCGAACCATTTTCGCTGAACACCCACTCGAGTGGAAGCGAGACGCCGGTGAAAGACACACAGTGGTGATGGGTCAGATCTCTGGGGTGAAGAGGTTCCCCGTGCCTCGCCAGATAAGAGGGCGCGGCATACGTGCAACGCCGCACGAATCCCAAAGGTATGGCGAATGTCGAGGAGTCGCCAAGGTGGCCGACGCGAATCGCAATATCCACCCCCTCCTCCAGGAGCCGCGTAGTTCGATCGACGTACACGGCATTGATGTTGACGTCCGGATAACGCAGTGCGAAGGCGTTGACCAGAGGAGCGACATAGCGCTGGCCAAACAGCACCGGCGCGGAGACGGTCAACGTACCGACGGGATTGAGCTGGTCGGCTGCGATGATCGATTCCGCGTCCGTGATGGTGTCCAGCACCTTCCTGCAGGCTTCAAGGTATGTCATGCCCGCATCGGTCGGACGAACCGAGCGGGTCGTGCGGGCGAGCAGGTGCGTGCCGAGACGGGCTTCCAGCGCACTGACCGCTCGCGAAACCGCTGCGGCTGACATGCTGAATTTTTCGGCCGCACCGGTAAAGCTGCCTCGATCGACGATGGCAACGAATACCTCCATCTCACGCAATCTTTCCATTCCGCTTCCTACCCTTGTCACCACGCCAACACGTCGTGATTCTATGCGCTGTGATCCGCATAGTAACGAGCCGCGTCACCGAATGGCTCAAAGACGACACAAATTGTCCAAGGCCAGATTTTTTCCACATTTGAAAAAACGCCCGCTCATATTTTCCATACCGAATCAATCGCCTCACCGCTTCGAAAGAGACTCTTTCAGGCAGTGAGGGTTATCCGGCGATTCATTGCCGATTGGCAAAAATCGCCAATTCATTGGCCCAATACTCAACTAGCCTGGACTCCGATTAATCGGCCTATCCTGCACAATGACTGCACGCGCCTGCTATCTGCAATGCCGCAACGAATCAGCCAAAGGCGCCCGCGGCGCGCATTCCATTCGACACGTCGCGTCGTATTGCCAACTCAATGTAAGAGGTCCTCATGTTCTCCGCAATGCTTGAAGTCAACCCGAAACCCGAACAGTTCGACGCCTACCTCGGCATGGCCAAAATGTTGCGGCCTGAACTCGAGAAGATCGAAGGGTTTATCGATAACAACCGCTATGCGAGTCTCACGCGCGAAGGATGGCTTCTTTCGCTGTCGAGCTGGCGCGACGAGAAATCGCTCGTGCGCTGGCGCACCACGACGGCGCACCACAAGATACAACAAGCCGCGCGTGACCGCGTATTTGCCGACTACCGCTTGCGCATTGGCCAGGTAGTCAGCGATAACCAGCTGCCCGCCGGACAGGTGTTGCGCGAGCAGCGCCTGGATGTCACTGAAGCGGGCAGTGGCACCGCAGTGACGCTGCTCGATGCGAAGTGCTCGCCGGCGTGGCTCGAGCAGACCGGCGCAGAAGGAGTGGCGAAGTCGCTTGGCGTCGATACGAACGCGCCCGGCCTCGTTTCATGGGACGTATTCGACGCACTGATGACACCCGGCGACGTGATCGTGGTGGTGACTTGGCAAGACCAGGCGGCGGTTGAAGCATTCGAACGCGCTGCGCAAACGGCGGATGGTTCGCGCCGGCGGAGTATCCGTATTGTCCGCGAATACGGCATGTTCGATCGCCGCGAAGCGCCGCAATACTTTGAAGAGGTACAGCGTAAGCCGTGAGGATTGGATTCGTTTGAGCGCGGGTCCTGGCATCTTCTCTCTCATACCAGTTCCGGCGTCAATCCTTAGATAGCCTATCGAACACGAGCAGCAACGAGGCCCCTATGACTACTGGCAATCCTTCGAGCATTGAGGCGCACGCACCGATCGTCGAGCGGTCGCAAGCGCCCGCCGCCGTGCCCGGAACAGCGGCTCCTGCGCAGCCGACGCCCCGTCAATCCGCGCTTTCGCTTCGACTCGCCACCGGCCTCGTCGGCATGCTGCTCGCGTCGCTGCTGGCTATTCTCAACGAGCAGGTCACTGCCGTGTCGATGGCGGATATCCAGGGTGCGCTTTCGATCGGTCACGACGACGGCACCTGGCTGACCGCCCTGTTCGAAGCGGCTAACGTGGCTACGATGGTGTTCGCTCCGTGGTTCGGGATCACCTTCACGCTCAAGCGGTTTACGATCGCCGCCGTAATCGCAACGATGCTCCTCGGCATCCTTTGCCCCTTTGCACCGAACCTGCTCACGCTCTATGTGTTGCGCGTTCTTCAGGGGATGGCCGGCGGATGCCTTCCCCCAATGTTGATCATCGTGGCGCTGCGCTATCTTCCGCCGAAAGTAAAACTATACGGACTCGCCGGGTACGCGCTCACGGCCACCTTCGGACCAGCGCTCGGCACACCGCTCGCGGCTTTGTGGACCGAGTATGTCGGCTGGCAAATGGCCTTCTGGCAAATCGTGCCGCTTGGCATCGTCAGCTGCGTGGCGATCCAGCAAGGGCTTCCGGCGGATCCGCTCAAACTCGAACGACTCGGCGCATTCAACTGGACCGGCTTTCTGACGGGATTCCCGGCCGTCGCCATGCTCGTGATCGGCCTTTTACAAGGTGATCGTCTCGATTGGCTCGACTCCGGGTTCATTCGCGTGATGTTTATTGGCGGGGCGCTGTTGTTCACCACGTTCCTTGTCAACGAGTGGTTTCACCCGCTGCCTTTCTTCAAGCTGCAATTGCTGTCGCGCAGAAACTTCGCGCATGGACTGACGACACTCCTGGGCGCGGTCATACTGCTGGTCGGCGTGGCGGCCATCCCCGGCCAATATCTCGCCAGGGTTCACGCCTACCGGCCGCTGCAGACCGCCCCCTTGTCGTTGCTGGTCGCGCTCCCGCTGTTGATCGCACTGCCTCTGACAGCTGCCGTCCTGAACCTGCGGCGGGTCGACCACCGCTGGGTCATGGCCATTGGCTTGTCTCTCATGATCACCACGTGCCTGATGGGTAGTTTCATCACGTCCGAGTGGATCCGCGACAACTTCTACTGGTTTCAATCCATACAGATCGTCGCGCAGCCCATGGTGATTCTCGCGATCCTGATGGGCGTCACGACGGGCCTGGCGCCGACCGACGGTCCATTCGCTTCGGCCATGTTCAACTCGCTCAAGACATTTTCCGCGGCTGTGGCGACGGCGCTCATCGAAGGGTTGGGCACGCATCGCGAACGTCTTCACTCGAACATGCTCGTGGACCATTTAGGCAACCACGCGCTCGTGACTAGCCAGAGTGTCGACGCGACTCACAGTCTCGGCGAACTCGCTCACCGGATCCACGAACAGGCAGTGGTACTGACCTCGGCGGATCTCTATCGCGTGATGGCTGGTGTGGCCATCGCGCTTCTTTTCCTCGTGCCAGTGTTGCCCGTGCGTATTTACCCGCCGTGGAGCACTACGCCGCCCTCTTCCCATTAAGGGCCGATATCATGTCAACCATTGCTCGATCTCCCCTCAAAATCGTTCGTATCGCCGCGCTGGTCGTCGCGGTCGGCGTAGGCGCATGGGCTTGCTCAAGCCTGTCAGGCGGCTCGAATACCGAATCCACCAACGACGCTTATGTCGAGGCCGATTTCACGCTCGTGGCGCCGCGTATCGCAGGCCAGATATCCGACGTATTCGTCAACGATAACCAGGCAGTCAAAGCGGGGCAATTGCTGGTCCGTATTGACGACCGCGACTTCCGGGCCGCTTTGATGAGTGCGGAGGCGGACGTGGCCGCGGCACAGGCCGCCGTCGCGAACTACGACGCCGAGATCGCGCGGCAGCCCTCGCTCGTCGAGCAGGCGCGCGCAACGCTCAAGGCCGACGACGCGTCGATCGAATTCGCACGGGCCAACGCCGCGCGGTACCAGAACCTCTCGGAGGCCGGTGCGGGGACTGCGCAGGAACAACAGCACACATCGAGCGCGCTCGCCGAGCAACTCGCGCACGAGGCGCACGATCGCGCCGTGCTGGCATCGACCGAGCAGAACCTGGACGTGCTGCGCACCCAGCGCGATAAGGCAGCCGGCGCGCTTGCACGTGCCGGGGCAGCGCTTGAGCAGGCAAAGCTCAACCTGTCGTATACGGAGATTCATGCGCCGGTGGACGGCAAGGTCGGACGGCGTTCCGCGCGAGTCGGCGCATTCGTGACGCCAGGCGCGACGATTCTCGCGATCGTGCCACTTTCCGACGCCTACGTTGTCGCCAACTTCCAGGAAAACCAGATCACCCACATGCGGCCTGGCGAAAGTGTGCGGATCAAGGTCGACAGCTTTCCTGGCGTTGTGATCCGCGGCCGTGTCGATAGTCTTGCTCCCGCAACCGGTGTGAGCTTTGCGCCGATCGCACCCGATAACGCGACGGGCAACTTCACCAAGGTGGTCCAACGCGTGCCTGTCAAGATCACCATCGACCGAGGCCAGGAGGCGGCGTCCGCGCTGAGCGTGGGGCTGTCTGTCGAAACGGAAGTCGCCGTCGGTCAGCACGCCGACACGTTGGCGGAGGCGGGAGATAGAAAATGAATGCGAGCGACTTTTCCTTCCGCGTGTTGGCGCTGGAGATACTGGCGTGTCTGGTGATAGCAGGTTGTACCGTTGGACCGGATTTCGAACGTCCAAAGGCGTCGACGCCCGCGCAGGTCTTTGAGCGCACCCAATCCGCGCAAGCCTCGAGCAAGGCCGTCGAGGCCGGATTCAATCCCGATTGGTGGACGCTGTTCAACGACCCCACGCTGAACACGCTCGAACAGAAACTGGCCGATGCGAACCTCGATGTGGCCGCGGCGTCGGCACGCCTTCGGCAAAGCCGGGCCGAACAGCGCGTTGCGGGGGCAGCGGAATATCCGACGCTAGACGGTGCAGCCTCGTACAACCGCGAACGCGGAAGTCCGAATGGCATTCTGTCGCTGCTCGGCGTCAGCCCGACCCAATCCCAGCCGCAATCCGCTTCGGGCAGCGCGCCGCTTGGCGTGGCGCCGCTGCCGGGCTCCAAAGGTTCGCCGGCATACAACCTCTATCAAGCCGGTTTCGACGCGTCCTGGGAAATCGATATCTGGGGCGGAGTTCGACGCGGTGTCGAAGCCGCGTCCGCGCTGGCGGATGCTTCTTATCAGGACCGGAACGCAATTTTGCTGTCTGCTCGTGCTGAACTCGCGCGAGACTATATCGAGTTGCGCGACACCCAGTCGCTGCTGCGGATCGCGAGGCAGAATCTGGAGATTGCTCGCAACGCCACGAAGCTCACGCAAGTACGCGCGCATGAAGGCGTGACGACGGATCTCGACGTGGCCAACGCATCCGCGCAGGTGGCGTCGATCGAAAGTCTGATTCCGACACTCGAGTCGCGAAGCGAGACCACGATCAACGCGATTGGCGTATTGCTCGGCGAGGAGCCAGGCGCGCTTCGGCAAACGCTCGCCGAACCGCGCGACGTGCCCGATCTGCCGCTACAGGTGCCGATCGGCTTTCCGTCTGAACTGGTGCAACGCAGACCCGACATCGGCAAGGCGGAAGCGCAGTTGCATGCGGCCACGGCGTCGATCGGCATGGCGAAAGCCGACTTCTATCCGCGCATATCGCTGAATGGCAGCGCAGGCTTTCAGAGTCTTCAGCTTTCGAGTCTTGCCAACTGGGCATCCGGACAGTTTGTTGTCGGCCCCTCCATCACGATGCCGATCTTCGAGGGCGGCCGCCTCAAGGGAACACTGAACCTGCGCGAGGCACAACAACAGGAAGCCGCGGTCGCATACAAACACACCGTGCTCAACGCCTGGCGCGAAGTGGACGATGCGCTTGTCGTCTACGATGCCGAGCAGCTGCGCCGCGACAAACTGACGACGGTGGTTGCGCTCAACCAGCGCGCGCTCTCGATAGCGCAGCAGCGCTACAAGGCCGGGGCGCTCGACTATCTCGATGTGCTGAACGTGCAGAAGCAACTGCTCGACGGCGAGAGCAACCTGGAACAAAGCAAGGCGAGCGCAGCCGCGAACCTGATCACCCTCTGCAAAGCGCTGGGCGGCGGCTGGGAGTCCACTTACGCCAACCCCCAGGCGTCGCGTTGATTGGAGCGCGGCCGACTGCTGAGTCACGGGCGTCAGCCTGGCGTGTTCTCACTGCGCGCCTGTGCAGAGCCGAAGCGTCGCATCGGGCGAGATTGAACGCCGTTTCTGGCGGCTCGATCTCGCGTCGAACCAGCTCGACCTTGCACACATACGAGATTCTGGAAGCGCTGGCGTCGTGGCCAGGAACCAACGAAGAGTGTCCCAAAGCCATCACAATTGAAGCGTCAGAAAGGACCCGCAAAACATAGACTGTGTTTACCAGCAGTCAGGAGACTGCTGGTCCTGGCGGGCACAGGGACCTGGTGGCATGAGTCACGGGGTCTTGCACAAGTTGACGCGAATTACGTGGCGTGGAATCTCACCTCGTTTCGCATCCAAGTTTTGTCTTCGTGTCCCTGCGAAAGCTTTGGCGTGGCCAAGGCGGAAACGGGTGCTGCCCTGGGTAAATTCGTGGCGGATATCGGGCATGGTCCCGGCTGAGGACAGAGTCATCATGATGATGCGCAATCGCAGTACCTCCTTCCTGTTTGGAGGCAACGCTCCTTACGTCGAGGAGCAATACGAGGCATACCTTGCCGACCCGAACACAGTGTCGGATGAATGGCGAGGCTATTTCGACGCGTTGCAGGGCGTGCCCGCAGTGGATGGATCAGACGCAGGCGACGTTGCGCACGCACCGGTCGTATCGCGCTTTGTCGAGTTGGCCAGACAGGTGCGGACCGGAGGACGCTCGGAGGACGACGTACTCCGGTTCGCGCAGAAGCAAGTCGCGGTGCAGGCACTGATTTCGGCCTATCGCATGGTCGGCACCCGCAATGCTCATCTCGATCCACTGCGCTGGAGCGCGCCGGCGCCGGTGCGTGATCTGAACCCGGGCTTCTACGATCTGTCCCACGCGGACATGAGCACGAAGTTCAGCATGTCCGGCACTTACTTCTCCGACGAAGACGCGACGCTCGGCGATCTGGTGCAGGCGCTCACAGAAACGTATTGCGGGACGTTGGGCGCCGAGTTTATGCATCTTGCCGATCCCGATCAGCGTGGCTGGTGGCAAATGCGTCTCGAGTCTTCGCGTGCGAAGGCGACCCTGGATACCGGCGACAAGCTGCACATCCTCGAACGGCTGACAGCAGCCGAGGGCCTTGAAAAATACCTCCATGCCCGCTATGTCGGTCAGAAACGCTTTTCGCTCGAGGGTGGCGAGTCGCTCATCGTGCTGCTGGATGAGCTGGTTGCATACGGCGCCACCAAGGGTATCAAAAGCTCGATTCTCGGCATGGCGCACCGTGGGCGACTGAACGTTCTCGTCAATATTGTCGGAAAGCCGCCGGCCGCGTTGTTCGACGAGTTCGACGGAAAAACCGCGCATCTTCTCCCGGCAGGTGACGTCAAATATCACAAGGGCTTTACCGGCCTGCTCCCGACTGCAACCGGGCCGGCGGAAGTCACGCTGGCGTTCAACCCTTCGCACCTCGAAATTGTAAACCCGGTTATTCAAGGGATCGCTCGCGCGCGCGCCGAAGTATTGGGGCAAGGCGCGGCTGCGGTCCTGCCAGTGGAGATTCACGGGGACGCCGCGATTTCAGGGCAAGGTATCGTCATGGAAACGATGAACCTGTCGAATACCAGAGGCTACGGCACCGGCGGCACGATCCATGTGGTGGTGAATAACCAGGTCGGCTTCACCACGTCCGACCCGCGCGATGTGCGCTCGTCGTTCTATTGCACCGACATTGCCAAGATGATCGAGGCGCCGATCCTGCACGTGAACGGCGACGACCCCGAGGCAGTGGTTGCCGCGACGCGCCTCGCGATCGATTTTCGCGCCATGTACGGGAAGAGCGTCGTTATCGATCTGGTCTGCTTCCGCCGTCATGGTCACCAGGAACAGGACACGCCGAACATCACTCAACCGTTGATGTATCGCTCCATTGCAGGCCATCCGGGTGTCCGTACGCTCTACGCGAAGAAGCTCGTGGACGAACGGGTCGTGACGACCGAAGACGTGGAGAAATATGTCCACGACTACCGTGAGCATCTTGACGCTGCGCAAGCCAACGAAGAGAAGAAGCCGGTCGATACAAAGAACGAAGAGGTGACCTGGCCGCAGTTGCTCGATGGAAACGTCGACCGCATCTATTACTCGGCTCCGTTGCCAGATCTCGTTCAGAAGCTCGCATTGAAGATCACGAGCGTACCGGGTCAATACGCGCTGCATCCGCTCGTTGGGAAAGTGATGAGCGCCCGCCGCGAGATGGCGGAAGGCAAGCGTCCACTAGATTGGGGTATGGCCGAGCATCTCGCTTTCGCTTCCCTGCTTTCCGCCGGAATCGACGTACGTCTAAGCGGGCAGGACAGTGAACGGGGCACGTTCAGCCATCGCCACGCGGTGCTTCACGATCAGAAGCGGTCGATTCGGGGAGAGGGCACCTACGTGCCGCTGGAGAACGTGTCGGATGACCAGGGGCGATTCTCGGTCACCAACTCGGTTCTGTCGGAAGCCGCGGTGCTGGGCTTCGAATACGGATACTCGGTTGTTCGACAAAACGCGCTCGTGATGTGGGAAGCGCAGTTCGGCGACTTCGCGAACGGCGCGCAGGTTGTGATCGACAACTTTCTGTCCGCGGGCGCTGCAAAGTGGGGGCAACACAGTGGTTTGACGATGCTGCTTCCACATGGTCAGGAAGGCGAAGGTCCGGAACACGCGTCCGCCCGACTCGAGCGCTATCTGCAACTGTGTGCCCAGGAAAACATGCGGGTTGTGCAGCCCACGACGCCGGCGCAGATTTTCCATCTGTTGCGTATGCAAGCCGTGCTGCGTGATCGCATTCCGCTCATTGTAATGACGCCGAAGTCGCTTCTGCGCCACCCTGAGGCTGTCAGCAATCTCGAGGATCTCGCGCAAGGGCGATTCAACGAGATTCTTGGCGAGTCGCCTACGCAGGAAGCAGCGTCCAAGGTCGACCGGGTCATCCTGTGCTCGGGCAAGGTCTACTTCGAACTGCTGGAGCGTCGGCGCAAGGCCCAGAAAGACAATATCGCGTTGATTCGCGTTGAACAGTTGTATCCGTTCCCTGGAAAGCGGATCAGTTCGGAACTGGAGCGGTATCCGAATCTGAAGGATGTGGTGTGGTGTCAGGAAGAATCGAAAAACCAGGGTGCGTGGAATTTTGTTTTGGAACCGCTGCTGGAGATTGTGAAGGCACCCGCAGCGCTGCGCTATATCGGGCCGGAGGCGACCGCATCGACTGCACCGGGTTACCGGTCGATGCATGCCGCGCGTCAGGAAAAATTCCTGCATGCGGCTATTGAGGAGTAAGGCGGCCGTGAAGGCGAATCGGAGACGATGTCGCTGATTCGCCTTCGCTGGCAAGCTCACAGGGGCGCGGATGTGAATTCGCGTGCCCCTGACTTTCGATCACGATGCATCTTCACCGCGTGCCGCCCTCCTCGCTGAGCCCCTCAAAACCGGGTTCGTAATCCGACGGTTCCAACCACCTGGTTTGCAGTCGACGACGCGCCGCCCGATGTATTGATAAACGCAACGTACTGCTTGCCGCTCACATGCTGAAACATCCCTTCCGCGTAGACATCGGTTCGCTTCGAGAGTGAATAGATCAGTTGCGCATTGACCTGATTCCACTTGGGGTCTGCGCCGTAGGTCGTCGTGCGAGTGGCATGACCGTCGGTGTAGACGTAAGCGGCACCCAGCTTCAGCGCCGGCGTCAGTGCGTAGCGGCCGTTGACTTCAAAATTGTCGAAGCGCACTGTGCCACCGGCCGACCCGAATGACTTCGTGCCTTGGTACTGGCTGTGGGAATACACGAAGCCGAGTACGGCCGGGCCAAACGCGTAGTTCAGACCCGCGGCGGCAACGCGCTGCACATCCGCGCCGAGCACGAATCCACCGGTGCCGTTGGCTGTCGATTCAGCCGTGTCGATTGCGCCCGACGTGTTGGTGCTATTCGATCCATTGATCTGCAAATAGCTGGCGGCAAAGTTCAACGGTCCGTTGCCGTAACTTGCACCGACACTGTAGGCGCGATTCGAGCTGAAGTCCGTGCTGTTCGAGAACGCGTAAAGCGCTCCGAATTTCAACCCCGCAATGCTGTGGCTATTGAACTTGACGGCGTTGTTGATGCGTACCGAGTAGTCCAGGTTGTCATTGTCGAATGGGTGCGCGAAGCCCGTCTTCCCGAACGTCGACGCCACCTCGGAGAGCGGCGCGACGAAGTCGACACCCGAGTCGTACTGGCGGCCGAATGTGAGCGTGCCGTACTGAGCCGCATCGATACCGGCGTAAGCCTGCCGCCCGAACAGGCGGTTGTTCTGCCCGAGCTTGCCGTTCTGGATGTTGAAGCCGTTCTCGAGCACGAAGATCGCATGCAGTCCGCCACCGAGATCCTCGTTGCCGCGCAGGCCGAACTGACTACCGTTGATGTTGCCGCTCGTCGCCTGAATGAGAGAGCCTGCGCTTGAGCCTTTCTTGACGTTGTTCGTGTACATGATGCCGGCGTCAATCAGGCCGTAAAGTGTGACTGAATTCTGGGCATGCGCCAGCGGAGCGATCAGGCTGGCCGCGACAGTAGCGCCCAGGAAGAGCTTCTTGGTCAAAGTTGACTCCGGGAAATGGTGACGGTGCGAGTTGTGCCGTCAGAGGGAGTCGATGCTAGAAGTCTGTCCGCTGCAGCGGAACTGATCTCTTGTCATATACAAATCACCGATCGTGTTATTGGTTTTTTGACGACGGCGTCGTGACGACTTTATATAACGGCATCCTAATTACTTTACCGGTACAGGATATGTTGTGAAAACCGTTGACAGGTGGCGCTTTTCGCTTGACCAGCCACTCATCCTCTCTGCACTGCAAAGCGCAAGAAAACAGATTCTCATTAGTCTTCGCGCGAACCGGGTTACTGCGATTCATCTATGCCGTGTAACAGACCCTTCCAGTTTGAGACACGGACTTCACCATTCCGCGATCGACTGCGAAGGCTAATGAGCGGCATTCCCGGACAAGGCCGTCGTCCGCATCGACGCGAGCCATGCGTCAGACAGACGCTGTCGGATACCATGAGTTGATAGTCGAGTCGCAGCTCGCGCCTACTCGTTGCGAGTACGCTTGAGAAAGCCGGACACTCTGCCGGCAGATCGCTCAACTAGTCCGCGTTTTGGCACGGCGTCGCAGTTTGGGACCGCATTCCCTCGCGTTCCAGCCATGAGCGGAACAGCACGACCAGGTCGTCGGCGGACTTGCCATCCGGAACATAGGTGCAATAGCTCCGCGACGGCAGACGCGGCCCAGCGAAAGGCGCGACAAGCCGGCCAGCTGCAAGATCGTCGGATACCAGCGCAGTCGGCCCCATCGCAATGCCTATCCCGTCGATGGCAGCCTGCAACGTCAGATAGAAATGGTCGAAAGTGAGCGCGGCAGCCGGCCTGAGTTCGGGAAGCTTTGCGCTTGCCAGCCAGTCCGGCCAAAGCCGCGGAAGACTCGACGTGTGCAGCAACGTATGCTGCCGCATATCGTCGGGTATTCGAAGCGGCAGTCGCTGCAATAGCGCCGGACTACAGACCGGGATCCGCTCTTCGGACAGGAATGGCCGCATCGAATAGCCATAGAACGTATCCGGACCACCCCGGATGACGATGTCATAGACATCTTTCAGACTCTCCGCCGACTCGTTCGAGGTCACCACGTTGACCTCCACGTCCGGATGCTCGGCTCGGAACGAGGCCAGTCGCGGCACCAGCCAGCGCAGCGTGAACGTGGCGGGCGCATTCACGGTCAAGGTTCGCGAGAGCGTTGCGGGGAAGCCATATCTCGCCGTTGCTTGCGACAACTGCTCGAACAACGGACCGATTTCCTCCAGGTACGCCCGCGCCGCGGGAGTCAGCGCCACACGCCGGTTGTGCCGTTCGAATAACGGTGCGCCCAGCCACTCCTCGAGCAGACGCACGTGCTGACTTACGGCTCCGTGCGTGACGTGCAATTCGGCTGCCGCTTCCTTGAAACTGCCGAGCCGCCCTGCAGCTTCGAAGGCACGCAATGCATTGAGTGGAGGCAGAACCCGTTTCATTCACGATAGTTTATCTAACACGATGACCCAATTTATCTCGTTTGTTGACGAACGACAAGATAGATATCCTGCTTGCTGCACGGCCGATTTGAGCGGCGACAGCCATAAACGGTCAGCGAGAACATCGGACGGCCACTTCTTGCCTTTCGCGGCGCGCAATCTCCCGCACCCTTTCGAGTCTGGAGCCCCAATGCTCAGTTATACCGGCGGTCTCGTTCTGGTTGCCGCCCTGCTCCACGCAAGCTGGAATGCGATGCTGCACGGCAACCGGGACCGCTTCCTCTCCATGACGTGGATGAGCATCGCCATCGCGGCGGTCGCCACGCTCGTGGTCCTGTTCACGCCGTCGCCGAGCGGCGCGGCCTGGCCGTATATCGTCGCGTCGGGGCTCTTGCATATCGTCTACAACGCGACCCTCGTGCGGGCGTACCGGCGCAGCGATCTGGCGCAAGCGTATCCGATCGCGCGCGGCTCATCACCGCTGCTCGTCACGCTCGGCGCGGCGCTCTTCGCTCACGAAGCGATCGGCCCCTTGCACGCGCTCGGGATCGTGATGATCTCCGGCGGCATCATCGCAATCGCGCTGCAGGGGGGGCGTGTATCGCGCGCGAGTGCGCTGGCCGCGCTGACAACCGGCGCGACGATCGCGCTCTATACCGTGGTCGACGGCATGGGCGTGCGGTTATCGGACGGCCGCGCACTCGCCTATACCGCGTGGATGTTCCTGTTCTATTGGCTGATGCCCGTGTTGTTCATCGCGATGCGCGGAAGCTCGGCGCTGTGGGCACCGGTTCGGGTGGCGCCGATGGCCGTGGGCTCCTCGCTCGCCGGTGGCCTGGTGTCGATCGCGGCATATGGCATCGTGATCTGGGCGATGCAGTCGGGCGCGATGGGCGCGGTATCGGCGTTGCGCGAGACCAGCGTGGTGTTCGCGGTGCTGATCGGGCGGGTGTTGCTGCGCGAAACAGTCAGCGCACAGCGCTGGCTCGCGTGCGTGATCGTTGCGGCGGGGGCGGTTTGTCTGGGGCTTTAAAGCCGCAAAACTCGAAACACAAAAAAGCGATAATAGGCATCCCGCGGCCTCAGGCGCAAAAAAACACCCCAATGATCATCCGCCCGCATCTCCATTGGTTTCGCATGCTGCTCGCCTGGCAAGGCTCAGTCCTGCCGCGATTGCTCCCGCGCCTCTTTTTGATCTTCTGCATTTCGATCGTGGCCGTGGCGGCTCATGACCATCTGCTGCCGATCTCGCTGAATCTCAACACCACCGCGCCGTTCTCCTTGATCGGCATTGCGCTCGCGGTTTTTCTCGGCTTCCGGAACAACGCCAGCTACGACCGCTGGTGGGAAGCTCGCAAGCTTTGGGGACAACTGCTGAACGAGTCGCGCTCGCTCATCCGCCAGGTGCTCACCTTGCCATCCCGGCCGTTGCCGAAAGAAGACGTCCGGGAATTTTTCACCGCGCTCAGCGCCCTTCCCCACGCGCTGCGTCATCAGCTGCGCAACAGCGACCCGCACGAAGACCTCGCCGCACGACTGCCGCAAGCGCTTTTCGAGCGCGTCATGGCGTCGCGCTACAAGCCGGCCACCTTGATGCTCTACCTTGGCGAATGGGTGCAACGACAGGCTCGCGCAGGCGCGATCGATCCGATGGCGGTCATCGCTTTCGATCGGAATTTGAATGGACTTTCGGATGTGATCGGCGGATGCGAGCGCATCGCTTCGACGCCGCTGCCGTTCGCCTACTCGGTGATGATTCACCGCACGGTGTATTTCTTCTGCGCGTCCTTGCCGTTCGGACTGGTGGACAGCATCGGCATCTTCACGCCCGTGTTCGCGGTGTTCGTGGCGTACACGTTCATGGCGCACGAAGCCATTGCGTCGCAGATCGAAGAGCCTTTCGGCACCGACGACAACGACCTCGCACTTCACATGATGTCGACGGTGATCGAGGACTCCATGCGCGACCTGCTCGGCGAACCGGCTCTCCCGTTGCCGAACCCGGAAGCCGAAGGCTACATACTCAATTGAGCGCGCCTCAACTGAAGCGCGCCGCCCAACGCATGCTCAACTGTTGCCGGCTGTTTCCGACAAGCGCTTGAGCGTCGCCACCCGCGCGCCGATGATATCGATGCGGCCGCGCTCGTCGATCACCGGCGTCGTGGCATTCAGGTACGCGGTCCACGCCTTCTGCGCGCGCGTCAACGTGGGACGCGTTCGCGTCGGCATCTTCGACTGCAAGCGGCGGTAGTAGCGGTTCAGATCGAACATGGCGTGTTCGCACTGCGCGTCCGCACCGCAGGCACGCACCCGGCGCGGCGGATCGCCGGCCGCGTTCGCCTTCGCAACCGCGCTGCGCAGCACGAGCGCGCGGTCGCGTACCGGCTGCAACTGCATATCGGCTTCGGCGAGCACGTACATGGAGCCGTGCGTCGTGGCGAACACCGCCGCGAGCAACTGCTTCTCGGCGTCGCGTGACGCCTGCCAGCTCGCCTGGCTCTTTTCCCACTGCTTACGCTGCGCGGGCGGCAACTTCTGCTGAAGCTGCTGCCATGCATTGTCCAACGCGGTCTTCCAGCCGATCCGCGCGTTGTCCATGCACTGCACCTGCCCCGCCGTCGACGACATGTCGCTGCGCGCGAGGCACGCGCGCATCGACGCATCGATCGGATCGGCGGCGGCGACTTCGGCATGCGCCGGCAACGACGCCGCGCCGAATACCGCCGCCGCGACCAGCGACAGCGCGCAAACCACGCGGCGCGCGGCGCGGGCGCCCGACGGGGACGTCACTTGCCGCATCGTCAGCCGCGCACGCAATCGACGAAGTATTCGATGCGCCCGTTGATCGTTTCGCCGACAAGCCCGTGGATGTCCGTGTGGAAACCCGGGAAGCGCTCGTTGAACTCGCGCGCGAAACGCAGATAGTTGACGATGGTCTTGTTGAAGCGCTCGCCCGGAATCAGCAGCGGAATGCCCGGCGGATACGGCGTCAACAGGATCGACGTGACGCGGCCTTCGAGTTCGTCGATAGGCACACGGTCGATCTCGCGGTGCGCGAGCTTGGCGAACGCATCCGACGGCTTCATGGCCGGTTCCATGCTCGACAGGTACATCTCGGTCGTGAGACGCGCGATGTCGTTCGCACGGTAGACGCTGTGAATCTGCTCGCACAGATCGCGCAGGCCGACGCGCTCGTACATCGGGTGATGCGAGACGAACTCGGGCAGCACGCGCCACAGCGGCTGGTTGTTGTCGTAGTCGTCCTTGAACTGCTGCAGTTCGGTGACCATCGAGTTCCAGCGGCCCTTGGTGATGCCGATCGTGAACATGATGAAGAACGAATACAGCCCGGTCTTCTCGACGATGATGCCGTGCTCGGCCAGATACTTCGTGACGATCGCGGCCGGAATGCCTGACTCGCCGAAGCCGCCGTCCATATCCAGACCCGGCGTGACGATCGTCGCCTTGATCGGGTCGAGCATGTTGAAGCCTTCGGCGAGCGGGCCGAAACCGTGCCACGCGTCGTTCGGGCGCAGCATCCAGTCTTCGCGCGAGCCGATGCCTTCTTCGGCGAACGTCTCCGGGCCCCACACCTTGAAGAACCAGTCGTCGCCGTATTCGGCGTCGACCTTGCTCATCGCGCGGCGGAAGTCGAGCGCTTCCGCGATCGACTCTTCGACCAGCGCGGTGCCGCCCGGCGCTTCCATCATCGCCGCGGCCACGTCGCACGAGGCGATGATCGCGTACTGCGGGCTGGTGGACGTATGCATCAGATACGCTTCATTGAAGCGATGCTTGTCGAAGCGGCTGTTCTTCGAATCCTGCACGACGATCTGCGAAGCCTGCGAAATGCCGGCCAGCAACTTGTGCGTGGAGTGCGTGGCGAACACCAGCGCGCCGATGCGCGGACGGCCCGCGCCGATCGCGTGCATGTCCTGATAGAACTCGTGGAATTCGGCGTGCGGCAGCCAGGCTTCGTCGAAGTGCAGCGTATCGAGCCAGTCGCCGAGCATTTCCTTGATCATCTCGACGTTGTAGATCACGCCGTCGTACGTGCTTTGCGTGATGGTCAGAATGCGCGGCTTGAGCTCCGGATTCTTCGCGAGGGCTTCGCGGGCGAACGGGTTCGCGAGGATCTTCTTCTTGATGTTTTCCGGCTCGAACTCGCTGCGCGGAATCGGCCCGATGATGCCGAAGTTGTTGCGCGTCGGCGTGAGGAACACCGGAATCGCGCCGGTCATGGTGATCGCGTGCAGGATCGATTTGTGACAGTTGCGGTCCACCAGCACGATGTCGCCCGGCGCGACGGTGCCATGCCAGACGATCTTGTTCGACGTGGACGTGCCGTTGGTCACGAAGAACACGTGGTCAGCGCTGAAGATGCGCGCGGCGTTGCGTTCAGAAGCCGCCACCGGTCCGGTGTGATCGAGCAGCTGGCCGAGTTCGTCGACGGCATTGCACACGTCCGCGCGCAGCATGTTCTCGCCGAAGAACTGATGGAACATCTGGCCGAGCGGGCTCTTCAGAAACGCGACGCCGCCCGAGTGTCCCGGGCAGTGCCACGAGTAGGAGCCTTCGTCCGCGTACTGCACCAGTTCCTTGAAGAACGGCGGCGCGAGCGAATCCAGATACACCTTCGTTTCGCGGATGATATGGCGCGCGACGAACTCCGGCGTGTCCTCGAACATGTGGATGAAGCCGTGCAGTTCGCGCAGGATGTCGTTCGGCAGGTGGCGCGAGGTGCGCGTTTCACCGTACAGGAAGATCGGAATGTCGGCGTTGCGGCGGCGCACTTCGGTCACGAACGCGCGCAGCGCGACGATCGCGGCCGCAAGCTCCGGCGTCTCGCCTTCCACCACCACGTTATCGACGTACGGCAGCAGCTCGTCGTCGTCGATCGAAAGGATGAAGCACGAGGCGCGGCTCGACTGCTGCGCGAACGAGGTCAGATCGCCGTAGCTCGTCAACCCGAGCACTTCCGCGCCTTCTTTCTCGATGGCTTCGGCCAGAGCCCGGATGCCGGAACCCGAGATGTTCTCGGAGCGGAAATCTTCGTCGATGATGACGACGGGAAAACGAAACTTCATGGGCGATTCTCCAAAAAGAACGACCGCTGCATTGTGTCAATTGCAGCGGTCACCCGGTATGGCTGGTGGTTCAGTACGCTGCGGACGTCACGTTCTCGGCAACGTGACGCCGTGCTGGCCTTGATATTTGCCGCCGCGATCCGCGTACGACGTTTCACAAATCTCGTCGCTTTCGAAAAACAGCACTTGAGCGACGCCTTCGTTCGCGTAGATTTTCGCAGGCAAAGGTGTCGTATTCGAGAATTCGAGCGTGACGTGCCCTTCCCATTCCGGCTCGAACGGCGTCACGTTGACGATGATCCCGCAACGCGCATACGTGGACTTGCCCAGACACACGGTCAGGACGCTGCGCGGAATGCGGAAATACTCGACCGTGCGCGCGAGCGCGAACGAATTCGGCGGGATGATGCAGACATCGCCCTTGAAGTCGACGAACGACTTCTCGTCGAAATTCTTCGGATCGACAATGGTCGAGTTGATGTTCGTGAAGATCTTGAATTCGTCGGCGCAGCGGATGTCGTAGCCGTAGCTCGACGTGCCGTAGCTGACAATCTTCCGGCCGTCTTCGGAGACGCGAACCTGATCGGGCGCAAACGGCTCGATCATCTTGTGCGACTCGGCCATGCGCCGGATCCACTTGTCGGATTTGATAGTCATAGGTGAACGCTGCTCGACGTGAATGACAGGGGTGTGACGGATAACAACCCGGTAAGTCCCGGGTCACTTGGGGCTAACTGCGTGCGCGCCCGCACTACGCTCACTGGCGGGTGCGGGCCCTGACGGCGTGCCGTTCAGACGCGCTACGCTCCCGGCTGAATGCCGTGGCAGCGTGGCCAGGGCGGGCACTCCGGCCGGGCAGCCGAACGAAAGGCGCTTATTTTACGCGATAGTGAGAATGCTGCTGCGGGTGGGGCCGGGAACGCTTTCTGGGCCTGTCTCGAGACCGCCTTGCCGAGCACTCGCGAGGCGCACCGCCCGCGACTGCGCGGCGCGTTCGCGGTTCATTCGCGGCTGATCTGGCGACTCATTGACGAATCAATCCGCAAGCGAGCGCGGGGCCCGCGCCATGCTGCGGGTAGGCGTACGGATCGGTCGCGTCGTGATGCAGCAGAACCGCGCGCTGCAGCACCGAACGGATGCCGTCCAGAGAGACGTCCGGCGCGACGATGAAGCCCGTGGCCACACCGTTCGCGTCCGCGTGAATGTTGCCGAGATCACCTTCGACCCGCGCGCCGGTTTTCAGACGCTCGGCGGCCGGCGAGAACACCTGGCCCGCACTGGAGCCGTCCGCGGCATTGCAGTCGCCGCGTTCGTGCACTTGCAATGCGTGGTCGCTATTGGGCGGCATGCCCGCGAGATTGTATGTGACCTGCACGCCGTCCGAGCGCTCGATGAACGTGACGAGGCCGCGCGCCTGATTGCCCACGGTGGGCAGCAGCTGCGCGTCGGCGCGTTTTTCCTGTGGTCTCAGGAACGCGCTGCAGCCGCATAACAGCACACTGGTGGCAGCCAGGACGATGAACGCATGCACCGCCTGCCCGTCGATTCGTTTTCCCATGCGATCCTCTTGCCGGCCTGGTGGCCGCCCCTGCGGCCGCCGAGCCGAACTCGTGAAGTCGACATGATACCGCGAGACCAGGCGCAAACAGACGCCTTGGGCCCGTGTCCGAAGAGCTGTCAAGAGCGCCCCAGCGTTTTCTCAGGTGTTCTGCACGACGATGTTGGGAAACTTCGACGTCATGTCGCGCGCGCGCTCGGCGATATGGATCGCCACCTTGCGCGCGATCGACCGGTAGATCTCCGCGATACGGCCCTGCGGGTCTGCCACCACGGTCGGTTTGCCGGAGTCGGCCTGCTCGCGGATCGCGATGTCGAGCGGCAGGCTGCCGAGCACGTCGACGCCGTATTCCTTGCCCATGCGCTCGCCGCCGCCGGCGCCGAAGATATGCTCTTCGTGGCCGCAGTTCGAGCAGATATGCATGCCCATGTTCTCGACAATGCCGAGAATCGGAATGCCGACCTTTTCGAACATCTTGAGGCCCTTCTTCGCGTCGAGCAGCGCGATATCCTGCGGCGTCGTGACGATCACGGCGCCCGTCACCGGCACGCGTTGCGAGAGGGTCAGCTGGATATCGCCGGTGCCCGGCGGCATGTCGACGATCAGATAGTCGAGATCGTGCCAGTTGGTCTGCCGCAGCAGCTGTTCCAGCGCGGAAGTGGCCATCGGGCCGCGCCACACCATCGGGTTGTCCTGCTCGATCAGAAAGCCGATCGAGTTGGCCTGCAGACCGTGACCGGTCATCGGGTTCATCGACTTTTCGTCGGGCGACTCCGGGCGTCCGACGATGCCAAGCATCATGGGCAACGACGGGCCGTAGATGTCCGCGTCGAGAATGCCGACGGATGCGCCTTCGCTCGCCAGTGCCAAAGCCAGGTTCACGGCGGTGGTGCTCTTGCCCACACCGCCCTTGCCCGACGCCACCGCGACGATATTCTTGACGTTCGGCAACAGTTTCACGCCGCGCTGCACGGTATGCGCGGCGATCTGCTGCGACACCTGCACCTGCACGTCGGCCACACCGGGCACGGCGCGCAGCGCATCGGCGAACTGCGCGCGGATAGCGTCGAACTGACGCATGGCCGGATAGCCGAGTACCACCTCGACGCTAACCGTGTCACCCTGCACGGCGACGTTCTTGACGTTCCTGGCCGCCGCGTACGGCCGGCCGGTGTTGGGGTCAGCGACGGCCGCGAGGGCAGCGTCGACCAAAGCCCGATCGATACTCATTGACACTCCGTGGGGAACACCTGCGGCGCAGCGGAATCGAAGTCTCGGCCACGCGCCGGAATTTGAAAGAAATTGTTAGACAGCATTGCGAAAACCCGGTGCGCCGGGCACCCTTCGGGCAGGCGGAACGCAATGGGGCCGCATCGCTGCGTGCTTCAGCCACCATTGTAGTGGCTGGCGCCACGCCTTGCCGGAAGACCCTTCTTCACTGTCGGACCGAGGCTGAATCAGGTGTAGGACTTCTCCTATTATCGAGCCGACGGCTTTACTGCCGTCATGTTCGCCGTATAGATTGGTCGCTTGTCGCCGCCTTTTTTGCCTGACTCGCTTTACTCAAGAGGAATTAAAAATGAATGCAAAAATCATGACTCGCCTGGCTGTCTTTGCCGTTGCCGGTTCATTTCTGGCAGGTTGCGCCACCCAACAGGGCACCAATACGGCGGTAGGTACGGGGGTGGGCGCCGGGACTGGTGCGGCGCTGGGCGCCATCTTCGGCGGCGGCAAGGGCGCGGCGATCGGCGCGGGTGTCGGCGCGGCGGTGGGCGGCATTACCGGCTACAACTGGCAAGCCATTCACAACAAGCTGTCGGGCGCCACCAAGGGCACCGGCACGCAGATCACCGAACAACCGGACGGCTCGCTCAAGCTGAACATTCCGAGCTCGGTGACGTTCGACACCAACAGCTACGCAGTCAAGCCGTCGTTCGCGCCGGTGCTGGACCAACTGTCGCAAACCATGCAGCAAAATCCGGAACTGATCGCTCAGGTGGTCGGCCACACGGATAGCACGGGCCAGCCGGCCTACAACCAGACGCTGTCGGTCAACCGCGCCGAAAGCGTGACGGGCTACCTGGGCCAGCGCGGCGTCGCGCCGCAGCGCCTGTCGGCACAAGGCATGGGCCAAACCCAGCCGATCGCCGACAACAACACCGAAGCCGGCCGTGCAGCAAACCGCCGCGTGGAAATCTATCTGCGCGCCACGGCTCAGCACGCCACGCAATAAGCACAGTACTTGAGGAGATTGAGGAAACCGCTCGCCGGGGCTGCAGCGCCCGCGAGCGCTCTGCTTGAGAAAGCCGTGGAAGGCGGGAGAAAGGAATCTCGCACGAGAACGAAAAAAATTTCGAACTCTGCGGAAAATCCGCTGTCTGTCTTTACGGTACGTGGCTGGCGATGCCGCCGCGTCACCATTCTCCTCTTGTCGTTGTTGCTCCGGGGTTAATAGCCCCGGTTTTTTTTGGGCGCTCGGTTTACGCACGGTGGAAGTCCTCCCGGGCACATACCGTCCTGGCCGGCAACGACTCAGGCCGCGCCCCACCCGGCCCGCCCCGCGCCGGGTGCCTCCCCTGCTAGAATCAACCCTTCGTCCCACCGCAGGCTCCCATCATCCTTATGTCAGCACCCGCAACCGATCTCTCCGTAGGCGCGCCCTCAGGCCGCCGCCAGATTCTCGTCACGTCGGCCCTTCCGTATGCGAACGGGCAAATCCATATTGGCCATCTGGTCGAATATATCCAGACGGACATCTGGGTCCGGACGTTGCGAATGCACGGGCACGAGGTCTACTACGTTGGCGCCGACGACACGCACGGCACGCCGGTCATGCTGCGCGCGGAGAAAGAGGGTCTCACGCCGAAGCAGCTGATCGACCGCGTCTGGCAGGAACACAAGCGCGATTTCGACAGCTTCGGGATTTCGTTCGACAATTACTATTCGACCGACTCCGAAGAGAACCGCGTTCTCAGCGAAAACGTCTATCTGGCGCTCAAGGAAGCCGGCCTGATCGACGCGCGCGACATCGAACAGGCGTATGACCCGGTCAAGGAAATGTTCCTGCCGGATCGCTTCATCAAGGGCGAATGCCCGAAGTGCGGCGCGAAAGACCAGTACGGCGACAGCTGCGAAGTATGCGGTTCGACTTATCTGCCCACCGAACTGATCAATCCGTACTCGGTCGTTTCGGGCGCCACGCCGATTCGCAAGACCTCGACGCACTACTTTTTCCGTCTCTCCGATCCGCGTTGCGAGAATTTCCTGCGCGCGTGGGTGGGCGGTCTGGCACAGCCGGAAGCCACCAACAAGATGCGCGAGTGGCTCGGCGACGCCGGCGAAGCCAAGCTTGCCGACTGGGACATCTCGCGCGACGCGCCGTATTTCGGTTTCGAAATTCCGGGCGCGCCGGGCAAGTATTTCTACGTGTGGCTGGACGCGCCGGTCGGCTATTACGCGAGCTTCAAGAACCTCGCCGAAAAGCGCGGTCTGGATTTCGACGCGTGGGTCCGCAAGGGTTCGAAGGCCGAGCAGTATCACTTCATCGGCAAGGACATTCTGTATTTCCACACGCTGTTCTGGCCGGCCATGCTCGAGTTTTCGGGCCACCGCACGCCGACCAACGTGTTCGCACACGGCTTCCTGACCGTGGACGGCGCGAAGATGTCGAAATCGCGCGGCACCTTCATCACCGCGCAAAGCGTGATCGAAACGGGCCTGAATCCGGAATGGCTGCGCTACTACTTCGCGGCCAAGCTGAACAGCACGATGGAAGACCTCGACCTGAACCTCGACGACTTCCAGGCGCGCGTGAACAGCGATCTGGTCGGCAAGTACGTGAACATCGCGAGCCGCGCCGCCGGGTTCCTGATCAAGCGCTTCGACGGCCGCGTGCAGGACAGCGCGATGCAGCATCCGCTGCTCGCCTCGTTGCGCGCCGCCGTGCCGCAAATCGCCGCGAACTACGAAGCCCGCGAGTACAACCGCGCGCTGCGTCAGACCATGGAACTGGCCGACGCCGTGAATGCGTACGTCGACACGGCCAAGCCGTGGGATCAGGCCAAAGACCCGGCGAACGGCGTCGCGCTGCACGAAACGTGCACCGTGAGCATTGAAGCCTTCCGCCTGTTGTCGCTGGCGCTCAAGCCGGTGCTGCCGAAGCTCGCCGAAGCGGTCGAAGGCTTCCTCGGCATCGAGCCGCTGGTGTGGGCGGACGCCAACGTGCCGCTCAGTTCCACCCGGCCGATCAACGCGTACAAGCATCTGATGACGCGCGTCGATCCGAAGCAGATCGAAGCGCTGATCGCGGCCAATCGTGACTCGCTGCAAGCTACGCCGACAGCCGCCGCGCCGGCCGACGCCAAGTCCAAATCGAAGGCAACCAAAGCGGCCGCAGCCAACGACGAAACGCCCGGCATCATCTCGATCGACGACTTCGCGAAGATCGATTTGCGCATTGCGAAGATCGTCGACTGCAAGGCGGTGGAAGGGTCGGACAAGCTGCTGCAACTCACGCTCGACGTCGGCGAGGAGAAAACCCGCAACGTGTTTTCGGGCATCAAGTCCGCGTATCAGCCGGAGCAACTGGTCGGCAAGCTGACGGTCATGGTGGCCAACCTCGCGCCGCGCAAGATGAAGTTCGGCATGTCCGAAGGCATGGTGCTGGCCGCCTCCGCGACCGACGAGAAAGCCGAACCGGGCCTCTACGTGCTCGAACCGGATAGCGGCGCGAAGCCGGGCATGCGCGTGAAGTAAAGCGCGCGGCGGCTCACGCCGCAGGCACGAATGAAAACGGCACGCTCCAAAGGGCGTGCCGTTTTTTTTTGCCTGGGCGCGGCGGTTCAAGTCCGCATTACGCGCCTCACCAACGGATCCGGTCGAAGCGACGCGTATAGAGCAGATCGACGCCGTCGAACGTGCCGCCGTAAGCCGCGACCGACCAGTAGCGCGTGAGGTTGACCGTCGCCTTGATCGCATTGCTCGCCGATTGCAGCCCCTGTTCGTAGCCGATCACGAGCCACTCGTTGATCGCCTTCGACACCATCACGACTTGCGGATCGGTCAGTCCGACTTCGCTTCGGCCGATCGAAAACTCGTCCAGCCCGAAGGTCTGCGCAATCCGCTTGCCGCTCGCGCTGCCGAGCAACGCGAGCGCCGTGGTCATGGTGCTCTGCTGACCCAGGTTGTTGCCCTGATCCGTGCCGTGACCGAATAGCAGCCACGAGAGCTTTTCGTTGTCCGGCACGCTCGGCTCCGACACAAGCTTCGCGGTCGGGAACTGAACCGTGCCCGTGACCTGCACGCCCGCCTCCACCTGCTGATTGCGGCGCATGGCGAGGATGTTGATGCCGGGATTGGCCACCGGACCGTTGAACGTGAAAAAGCCGTTCTCGATGTTGAGCTTGCGGCCGAACGCGGTGTAGGTCGAACCCGGCGTGACACGCACGTTCCCCACCGCGCGCAGCGGCAGATTCGGCGCGCTCATGGCGGTGATCGTGCCGCTCAGGCCCAGATCGGCGCCCTGCCCGCGGAAACGGAAGCTGTTGCCGAGGTTGATGTCGATATTGGCGCGCGGCGCGAACGGGCCGATCGGCTTGTTGGTGCCCGCCACGGGCCGTGTCCGTTCGCCCGCCACCGACCCGTCGGGACGCACCACCACCACGTCGTCGCCGAGCTTCGGCGCGGACTGCTCCGGCATATCGAACAACGCGTGATCGACCATGAATTTGCCGTTGATCTCCATACCGCCCAGCGTCCCGCCATTCGCCACGCTGGCGCTGCCCGACAGCGACAGATTACGATCCGGCGCCGCGAACAGTTCGAGCTTGTCCGCAACAATGCTCGCAGTCAGGTCCGGCTCGGCGCCGTCCAGACGCACGCGGCCCGTTGCGCGCAGCGTGCCGCTCGCGCCATGAAATTCGACCTGCTGGAAGTCGACCAGATTGTGCGACAGCGCGATGCGCACCACGCCGTCCTTCAACTGCACGCCCTGGTCGACCATCGTCGCGGAAAGGCCCTCGCCGAGCAGCGAGCCGGTCAGGTTCGGTTTGGCGACGGTGCCGCCGAGCGCGAGCTTGAGCGCGAGGTGCCCGTCGAGCAGATAGCTCGGACCGAACAGGCCGCCGGTCGTTTTCAGCGACGGCACATTGGCATTCACATTGCCGGTCAGCGCGCCCTCTTCGCTGACGGTCAGGAAGCCGTCGCGCATGACCAGCGTGGTGTGCGCATCCGCGTCGATCACGCCGATGCGGCTCGCCTGCGCGTGCACGGTGGCGTTGAGGCGATTGCCGCCGCTGAACTCGGCGCGCGCGGTGATATCCGCGATACCCAGCGAAGCGAGACCCCGGCCGATTTCCACCGTGACGTCGCCGCTGCGGCGCTTCAGCTGGATATGGCCGCTCGCCGTGCTGCCGAGCGCGAAGTCCCAATCGCCGTCGAACACCAGATCGGTTTTGACGACGGGCGGCTCACCGGTGATCTCGCGCCGCAGATCCTGCAACCTCACGGCCGAAATGCCCGTCAGGCTGCCCGTCGACTGAATCTTCCCATGGTCGAAGGCGAAGGTTTTCAGGCTCAGTACCGCGCCTTCGAGCGTGAGCCTCGTTGCCCCGAGCGTCAGGTGGCTTGGCCCGGCGCTGACGGCGAGCGGCGACTCCAGATTCAGCGAAGGCGTGCCGCGATTCTGCAGGCGGGTGACGGTGCCGTCCCAGCGCGTGCCGTCGCGCGCTTCGGTCAGCTTGCCGTTGGCGGCGAGCGTGAGATCGAGCGGACGGTCCTGCAGCTTGCCGGTGGCCGCGGCCTCGAGCGTGTGATTCGCGCGCGTGCCGGACAAACGCGCCGTGAGCGTGCTCAGATCGACGCCGCCCGCGCTGAGATTGCGCGCGTCGGTGGTGAAGACGAGCGCGCCGTTCGCGCCGTCGCGCAATTCAGCGTGCCCTTCCGCATGACCGACGCGGTTGCTGCTGAACACCACGCTGTCCGCCTTGTAGTTCAGCACCACATTCGGATGCGCGAACGAGCCGGTGACGTCGCCATCCGCAGCGACGAGTCCCGCCAGGCCGAAGCCGAGGCGCTCCAGTTCCGGCGCATCGACGCGAAACTTCAGCCGGTCGCCGCGCGCGCCGAAGCTGCCTTGCAGATCCACCTGGTTGCCCGCCACCGAGAGGTTCGCGCGGCTCGGCAGAATGCGCGAGCCCGCCAGTTGAATCGTGCCGCCGCCGGTTAGCGGCAGGCCGTCGTACACACTCGGACCGAGCTTGAAGTCGGCCTTGGTCGTGAAGACCGGCCCGAGCATGCCGGCCGCGGTGAGCGTGCCGTTCACGCGCGCCTCGATCTTGCGGGCAGGTGGCGCGCCGCGTTTCGGCGACGGCGTTTTGCGCTGGACCACTTCGGTTTTGACTGCCGCCTTCGCGGTGTTTTTCACGGCGGCGGCGGCTTTGTCAGCGGGCGCGGCGCTTTTCGCGCCGGCGGTACTGCCGGCTTGCGCCGCGGCCTCCGCGCTTGCGCTCTTTTTCGCACTGCTCGCCGCCGGCGCCGGGCCGGCCACCGGCGTGCGCGACGGCATCTGCGAAGCCAGCGTCAACGGATCGAAATCGGTCAGTTGCGCTTTCACGTTGTAGGTGGAATTCGCGTCGTGCTTGAGGGCGCCGGATAGATCGATGCGGCCTTTGCCCGACGTGATGCGCACGTCGTTGAAGCTCATACGGGCTGGATCGAAGGTGATCTTGCCCTGGGCACGTAGCGCCGCTTTCGGGTCGGCCAGGTCGAGCGTGAGACTTTGCACGTCGTCGTTCAGGCGGATGCCGATGGGACCGGAAAGCTGCGTAGGCCGCACCGTCGCTTGCAGTGCGTTCAGGTCGAGCCCGGCGACCCGCAGATCGAACTGTCCGCGCTTGCCGCTCAGCGCGCCGCCGCCGGTGAGCGTGGCGCTCTTCACGAGGCGCACGTTCAGGTTCGAGATGCGCTGCGTCTGGGCGTCGAGTCGCACGTCCGCGTTGGCGTCGATCAGCGGCAGCAGGTTCTGGTCGATCGCGCCGGGTTTGGCGTTGACGATCGAAACATGCCCGGCAACCGCGAACCCGGCGGTGCTTTTGCCGGACGCGTGGGACTGAGCGCCGTGTTTGCCGTTTGCGGCAACGGGAGGCTGTGCTGTGCTGGCCGCACCCGCCTCGCTCTTCCCCGCCACGTCTGCACCCTGCCCGACCGGCTGCAATTCCGCCCGCACGGCCAGATCGGCCTGCGGCGCGCCGGGCGCAAAGGCCTGCGGATTGATGTGATCGAAAGTCAGCGTGGCGCGCTGTAAAGGCACGTCGCCGAAAGGCTCGGCCTCGACCCTCGCGTGACCCGCGAGCTTCATGCCGCTCGCATCGAGTTCAGCGATGAGATTTTCCAGCGAGCCGCTCAGATGGCCGCCCACCTGCACCGCCTCGTTGTTGACCTTGCCCGAATAGCCGACGTCCCCGCTCAGCGGAAACGGCCGCACGCCGTCGAGTCTGGCCGCCGCCGTCACCGCGCCGAACGGCGTATCCAGCCGCTCGATCGCGGCCTCGTGATGGCGCCCGTCGCTGCGGCCATGGAACACGAAGCGCGACAATTCGGTCGTCGACGCGCCCTGATGCAGCAGTAGTTTGTCGAGCTGGACATCGCGGACGTCGAGCTGCATGGGCAAGCGCAAGTCTTGCGGCAGCTTCATCGGCCCGCTGCTCGACGACGATGCGCCGATGCGCGCGTCCACCGTGCCGACATGCAGATACTCGATGGTGAACCGCCACGGTTCGCGTGTGAGTGCCCAGCGGCCCGCCACGCGGTCGATCTGGATATCGGTGCCGCTGCCGTCGAGGCTGCGCCAGCGCACCTGGCGCAATTGCAGGCCGTTGGCGAGCGCGCCGCTTTCGAGCGTGCCGCTCAGCTTGCCGCCCAGCAGCTTCACCGCCGCCTGCCATGCATAGGCGGTACCGCGCTCGGTCGTCAGCGCGCCGTACAGCAAACCCACCGCCAACGCCAGCAACAGCACCACCACGGCCACCGTCCACGCGAATGTTTTCAGCAGCAGCCGGCCGAGCCTGCGCCTCCTCGGCGGCTCGGGTGGCGGCTGCTGTCCGGACGGCTCTCCTGGTGGAGCACCGGGCGGCTGCGCGGGAGGTTGGGCGGAAACGTCCGTGGTCATGCGGGGATCATGTAGAAGCAGGTTTCCATCAGAAGGCAATGCCGAGCGTCAGGTACGGTCGCACGCTCCTGTTGCGAATCCCGTAGGCGACATCGACGTTGACCGGGCCGACCGGACTGCGCCAGCGCGCCCCAACGCCTACGCCCGGATAAAAGACTTTTTCGCCCCACGTGTCGGTGGCGGTGCCGACGTCGAAGAACGCGGCCGCGCCCCAGTCGTGGTTGAACCAATGCTGATATTCGGCGGTCGCCGTGACGAGATACTTGGTGGGCAGCACCGAACCATCGACGTTATTACCGATGCTCTGATAGCTATAGCCGCGCACCGAATTCGAACCGCCCGCGCGAAACAGCAGCGACGCCGGAATACCGCTCGAACTGCCGCTCGTAAACACGCCGCCGAGTTCGGCGCGAATCAGCACGAGGTCTTCCTTGCCGATCGGCAGATACTGCTGACCGCGCGCGTAGCCGCGGATGAAGGTCTGGTCGGTGAGCACGCCTTTGACCGCGAAGCCTGCCTCGACGTGAATCAGGTTGCCCTTGCGCGGGAACAGCGGGTCGTCGGTGTTGCGCCGGGTCCACGACCAGGACGGCACCAGCGCGCGGCTCGTAGTCGGCGCGGCCGAATTCTGATCGAGCCGGTCCTGGTAGAACAGCAGCGCGTAGTTGTAGTCGATGAATTGCGAGGTCCGGGCTCGCTGCACGCCGCCGCGAATACTGTAGATACGCGTATCGGAAACGTCGGTCGTGGTGTAGGACGCCAGCATGCTGTTGGTCCACGCACGCTGCCCAGGTGGCATGGAGAGTTCGATTTGCCCGTATTGCTGAACCTGGTCGACGCGGCCCTGGACCGTGAACGGCCACGCTTTGCCGAACGTGTCGAGGTACGAATAGGCGCCCTGGACCAGCGGGCCGTTGTCCGTCGAATAGCCTACGCCGCCGCGAATGCTGTTGTACGGATACTCCGACACCTTCACGTGCATGGGCGTCTCGACCGGTTTGGCGGGGTCGCTATCCACGTCGATCGCGACGCTCGCGTAGTACGGCGTGTTTTGCAACTGGCGCTGTAATTCGGCGACGCGCTGCACGTCGTAAATATCGCCCACCGAAATCGGGTTCACATTGTCGACGATCTGTTCCGGGTAGCGCCGCGTGCCGGATACGTCGAGCTTGCCCATCGTGAAGGTCGGCCCGCTTTCGTACGTAACCGACAGTTTCGCCTCGTGCGTGCGCGGATCGACGCGCGCCTCCGAGTGGTAAATCTTCGCGCCCAGATAGCGGCGCGACTGCAAGGCCTTGAGCGACGCATTTTTCGCGTCGTCCCACTCGCCTTGTGAGAACGGATCGCCTTCGTGCAACGAAAACGCGAAGCGTGCGGCATTCTCCTGCGCCGGATCCTCGGTCAGCACCGGCCCGCGAAACGACAGCGAAATCGACGTGATGAGGGTTTGCGGGCCGGGATCGACGCTCACCGTGACGCGTTTCGTATCGTCGACGGTGCGCACGTCGGTGCGCACGACCGGCGTGAAATAGCCCTGCGTGGAAGCCAGATCACGCACCTGCTGAGGCGTGGCGGTGATCAGAAACTCGAACTGGTCGTCGCTGATATCGGGACGTTTGGCGAAACGCGCGATATCCAGATGGGCTTCGAGCAGTTTGCGAAGAGCGCGCGGCGTGGCTTCGATATCGACCTTGTAGCTGGCCGCGGCTTTCGCCGCATGAGCGTTGCCGGCCGCCAGCGTCAGCATGACGAGGCCGAATGCCAGCCACGCGCGCAGCCAGTGCCGCATGGGCGTGACAAGCCCATGCCCGTCACCGGCCTTGCCGCGCCGCAGCCGCGGCTTGTCGATCGCACACCCCGCCAAACAGGACCTCCGGCCGTGGTTGATGAATTTTATCTCTCGGGCGCGCTGCGGCGGCCGAAGCTCGCTATTTGACCACATCGGCGAGCTGCCGCGAGATCTCTAAAAATGCGTCCGCGGCGTGCGGACGGGCCTCCCCGTCCGGTTCGCGCGCGCCGCGACTCGCCGCGCAGCACCCTGACGCCCGCGTCAGGTGAAAGCAATGGATAGGACGGAGATACCGCAGCGATGACGCCACTTCCAAGCCGCCTCGACGCAAACCCAACGCGGCCTCCGAGCCACCTTGGACGCGAACCCAACGCCGCCTCGCAGCCACTCTTGACGCAAACCCAACGCCGCCTGCAAGCCACCCTGCCGGCGCCGCGCCCGCCTTTGACGCCCGCCGCGCCGCACGGGTTCCGGACATTCTGGTGCGCCGGCCGCCCGGCACTGCCGCCGTTTTTCGACCGCGCGCCGCGCATGCGGTAAAATTATCGGATAGCAGTGGTGTCTGGCGAATGACCGCCGGGCAGCCGCCAATTTCCATACCACGGACGTCGAGCCATGTATCAATCGGACATCACCCAGTTCCTGAACCAGCTCAAGCAACAGAAACCCAATCTGGAAGCCGAACAACGCCGCGGCCGCGCGCTGCTGTGGGACAAACAGCCGATCGATCTCGAGGAACGCGCCGAGCAGAAAGCTTCGCGCGTAGAACAGACGCCTTACTCGTACTATCAAAACTTCTAAGCGCGTGAGTCACGCCGACGAGGCACACGGCGCACCGCCGGCCCCCGCCGACGCCGCGCTAGCCGCGCCCGCCACCGATTCGACACCCGACACCGTCGACGGCATTGCTTTTGCACGCCTGTACGGCGAGCCGCTCTTCAAGATGCCGACGGATCTGTACATTCCGCCGGATGCGCTCGAGGTGTTTCTCGAAACGTTCGAAGGACCGCTGGATCTGCTGCTGTACCTGATCCGCAAGCAGAACTTCAACGTGCTCGACATTCCGATGGCGGACGTCACGGTGCAATATCTGGGCTACGTCGATCAGTTGCGCCAGACCAATCTCGAACTCGCGTCCGAGTATCTGCTCATGGCCGCGATGCTGATCGAGATCAAATCGCGCATGCTGCTGCCGGTGAAAAAGGCCGACAGCGGCGAAGAAGCCGAAGATCCGCGTGCCGAACTCGTGCGGCGCCTGCTCGAATACGAGCAGATGAAGCTCGCCGCGCAGCGCATCGACCAGTTGCCGCAGCTCGGGCGCGATTTCCTGCGCGCCGAGGTTTATATCGAGCAAAGCATCACGCCGCGTTTTCCCGACGTGAACAGCGAAGACCTGCGCGCCGCGTGGGCCGACGTGATCAAGCGCGCCAAGCTGGTCCAGCATCACAAGATTTCGCGCGAAGAGCTTTCGGTGCGCGAGCATATGAGCTCGATCCTGCGGCAACTGCAAAACGCCCGCTTCGTCGAGTTCTCCGACCTGTTCGACACGAGCAAAGGCGTGCCGGTGGTGGTGGTGAATTTCATCGCCGTGCTCGAACTGTGCCGCGAATCGCTCGTCGAAATCACCCAGGCGGAACCGTTCGCGCCGATCTATGTGCGCCTCGCCTATCTGCCCGCCTGAGGCCCTCAAACGGGGCACAATTCCGCTGCACGGGAGAGTAAGCCTCTTTTCGGTGCGGCAGCCGCTCAAATCCACTACAATCCCGCGCTCCGAACCTGTCATTACCAGTGAGGCGGCGGCCCGCGCGATTCCTTAGGGTTTTGCGTCCACCCAGTCTCGCGCCGCGCGAGGAAATCCCTGTCCGATCATGAAAGTCATCAGCTCGATCCATGAATTGCGCGACCAGTTGCGCGGCCAGAATCGCACCGCCTTTGTGCCGACCATGGGCAATCTGCACGAGGGCCATCTGTCGCTGATGCGTCTCGCGCGTCAGCACGGCGATCCGGTCGTGGCGAGCATCTTCGTCAACCGGCTGCAGTTCGGTCCGAACGAGGATTTCGACAAATACCCGCGCACGATGGAAGCGGACATCGAAAAGCTCCAGAAGGAAAACGTCTACGTGCTGTTCGCGCCGACGGAGCGAGACCTCTATCCGGAGCCGCAGGAGTACCGCGTGCATCCGCCGCACGATCTGGGCGACATCCTCGAAGGCGAATTCCGGCCGGGCTTCTTCCAGGGCGTGTGCACGGTCGTGATGAAGCTGATGTCGTGCGTGCAGCCGCGCGTCGCGGTGTTCGGCAAGAAGGATTACCAGCAGTTGATGATCGTGCGCCGCATGTGCAACCAGTTTGCGCTGCCCACCGACATCATCGCCGCCGAAACCGTGCGTGACGCCGACGGCCTCGCGCTCAGCTCGCGCAATCGCTATCTGCAGGCCGCCGAACGCGCCGAGGCGCCGGTGCTGGCCGCTGAACTGAACCGCGTGCGCGAAGCCGTGCTCGGCGGCGAGCGCGACTTCAGGAAGATCGAACAGGCGGCGATGGCGGCGTTGGCCGCGCGCGGCTGGCAACCCGACTACATCGCGGTGCGCAAGCGTTCGAACCTGCTGCCGCCGGGTCCGCAAGACGCGAACGAGGAACTGGTCGTGCTGGCTGCCGCCAAGCTCGGCGCCACTCGTCTTATTGACAACCTCGAAATCTGAAGTCGTCTTGGACAGACGTCGACACGCATAAGAAATCACACAGGATTGGTCATGCAACGCAACATGCTGAAGTCGAAGATCCACCGCGTCGCGGTCACGCATTGCGAACTGCACTACGAAGGTTCGTGCGCGATCGACGAAGATTTGCTGGAAGCGGCGAACATCGTCGAAAACGAGCGGATCGACATCTGGAACATCAACAACGGCGAGCGTTTCTCGACCTACGCGATCAAGGGCGAGCGCGGCAGCGGCATGATCTCGCTGAACGGTTCGGCCGCGCGGCGCGCGCAGCTGGGCGACCTGGTGATCATCGCGGCGTTCGCGGTGGTGGATGAAGCGGAACTGAAGGCCGGCTGGAAGCCAGACCTGGTATTCGTGGACGACAACAACAAGATCAAGGGCAGCCGCGATCACGTGCCGACGCAGAACTGGACCTGAACGCTCTGTCGTTCAGCTCTGTCGTTCAGCTCTGTCGTTCAGCTCTGTCGTCCAGCTCTTTCGTTCAGCGCCGTAGCCTAGCTTCATCGTCCCGCTCTGTAGTTCGCTGACACGCCTGCCCCGCAGGCGATCCGCGAGGGAATTCACTGCCTGTACGGCCTGATCCGGCAGGCGGCGCGGCCACCAGCCCTGCCGCCTCAACCCTTCTTGCCGGCTCCGCTAGTCCAGTCGATGATCGGCTGCCACTGCTCCAGATCCTTCTCCACACGGCTTTTCGCGACGTCCCACAAAGTCAGCCCGTGGGCCGCCAGTTGCACGTAATTCTGCGTGTCGCGCAAAAAACCCAGCACCGGCAGCTTCAGCCCCTCGACAAAGCGATGCAGTTGCTCCGCCGAGCGCGTGCGCGCATCCACGCGCATGCCGACCACACCGATTTCGATGGCGCCTTTTCTGACCGCCTTCTCCTTGGCCAGCCGCTCGAGGAATTCCTGAGTGGCGAGAATATCGAACATGGACGGCTGGAGCGGCACGATCACCTTGTCGGCCAGATCCAGCGCGATGCCGAGGCGATTGCCGTGCAGGCCGGCCGGGGTGTCGACGACAGCGTGCTCCAGCCCTTTGGGCGGCTTGACCGGTTCGTCCAGATTGACTTCCCAGGTCTCGATGGCCGGCAGCGTGTCGGGCCGCAGCGACAGCCACGCGTGCGCGGACTGCTGCTTGTCCAGGTCCGCCAGCGCGACCCATTCGCCGGCCGCGGCGAAATAGCCGGCCAGATTGGTCGACAGCGTGCTTTTGCCCACGCCGCCCTTCGGATTCGCCACCACGATCACCGTCATGAATTCTCCCGGAAAGAAGGCTGGGCCCGGCCAGCCGGTTTGCCGCGTATTGCTCTGACATGCGCAAGTGTGCCCGGAACCGGACCGGTTTTCAGGCACACCTGCCGATTCAGCCGTTGATAATATCGACAAATGCACGTTGGCCGAAGCCCCTGACGGCTAATTGCCCACCGTGCGCTGCCGATTTATCCAACCAGGACCCGAATCTCATGAGCAAACTGCGCCCGGAATACACCGTCGAACGCCTTCACGAACGCCAGAAGGGCTCGCTGCCCGGCCTGCTGGGCGTGCATGTCCTGTCGCTGGACGAAGGCGAGTTGATCGCGGAATTGACCGTGCGCAAGGAGTTGCTCGCGCCGAACGGCTTTTTGCATGCCGCGACCGTGATCGGCCTCGCCGACACCGCCTGCGGCTACGCCTGCCTCGCGCATTTGCCAGAGACGGCGCGCAATTTCACGACCATCGAGGTGAAAAGCAATTTTCTCGGCACGGCGACCGAGGGGACGATCCGCGCGGTCGCGAAGAGCGTGCATCTGGGACGCAGCACGCAAGTGTGGGACGCCACGGTCACGGATCCGAAGGGCAAGACGATGGCGTTGTTCCGGTGTACGCAGATCGTTTTGTATTGATGGGGCGACGGTAGGACGGCGCCATGAAAAAAGGCACGCGGCCTTTCGGCGCGTGCCTTTTCAACGATCCAGCTAACCGCTCAGGCGGCCACCGCCCGTGGCGCCTTCACCCCAGCGAACGACAGCGCCCCGCCGCCGAGCAGCGCCTGCACCACCAACGTCACCGCCCAGAACGCCGGATATTCCCAGCCGCCGTGCGGCGACGCAAAACCCCAGCCATTTTGAAGATGCTGCGACATCGCGCCGAGCATGAACGGCAGCAGCACGAGCGCGACCCAGCGGACCTGCACGCCGAGCAGCAGCGCAATGCCGCCGAACAGTTCGACGAATGCCGTCACATAGCCGAGCCAGCCCGGCAAGCCCAGCGAGACGAAGAACTGCGCCGTGCCCGGCAGAGTGAAGACGAAAATCTTTTGCAGACTGTGAGCGAGATAGAGCACGCCCAGGGCGACGCGAAGGAGTAGAGCGGCCAGATCGGCGGAACGGTTCGGGTTCATGACAGGTCCTCGAAGAGAGAGACGGCACGGAAAACGGCCGTCGATGTGAGCACTCTATTCGAACCATATGAAGCGAAAAACTACCACCCAAGCTTTGATTATTTCCCAATAGGATCTAATCCAGCCTTACTCGTTGACGCTGATCAACCTATCGCAGCAAAAAGTCTCGGCAGATCGAGGTGCTCGGCGAGCGTGTCCGCGAGGCGTTCCAGCGACGCCTCGCGCAACGCCGGGTAATCGATTGCCTCGGCATCGCTCAAACCGGCCCACGCGAGCAACGCGGCACAGGCGGACGGTGTGTCGAACAGGCCGTGAACATAGGTAGCGAGAATCTGGCCATCGGCGGAGATCGCGCCGTCGGGGCGCGTATCCCGCGCGTCGCCCAGTTGCAAAGCGGGCGTGTCCAGCGCCGGCCCGTGAGTCTCGCCCATATGGATTTCGTAGCCGGCCACTTCCGGCGAGCCGGGCAACGCGAGGCGGCCGGTCACGTTCTTCAGCGTCTTGTCGCGCGTGAGCACCGTCGAGTAATCGAGCCAGCCGAGTCCCGCGGACGTGCCCGGCGCGCCCTCCACGCCATGCGGATCGGCCACTTCGCGCCCCAGCATCTGCATGCCGCCGCAAATGCCGATCACCCGGCCGCCATAGCGCAAGTGCTTTTGCAGCACCGCATCCCAGCCTTGCGCGCGCAGAAATGCCAGGTCGCCGGGCACGTTCTTCGAGCCCGGCAGAATGATCAGATCGGCCGGCGGCAACGGCGTGCCGCTTCGCACGTAATGAAAATCGACCTGCGGATGCGCGCGCAAAGCGTCGAAATCCGTGTGATTACTGATGTGCGGCAGCACCGGCACGACCACCCGCAGCATGCGCGCCGCGCCGCCACTGTGCGCCGCGCGCAATTCGGGCGGCAGCATGTCTTCCGCGTCCAGCGTCAGACCGTGCAGGTAAGGCACGACACCGAGCACCGGCTTGCCGGTCTGCGCCTCCAGCCAGTCCAAACCAGGTTGCAGCAAACTGATGTCGCCGCGAAAGCGATTGATGATGAAACCGCGCACCCGCGCCTGCTCGCTCGCCGACAGACAAGCAAGCGTGCCCGTGAGGTGGGCGAACACCCCGCCGCGATCGATATCGGCCACCAGCACGACCGGGCAATCCACGGCCTCCGCAAAACCCATGTTGGCGATATCGCGGTCGCGCAGATTGATTTCGGCCGGGCTGCCCGCGCCTTCGACAAAGATCGTGTCGTACGCCGCCTGCAGACGCGCATACGATTGCAGCACCGCTTCAAAGGCGACGGGCTTGTAGTCGTGATACGCACGCGCGTCGAGATTCATGCGCGCCTTGCCGTGGATGATCACCTGCGCGCCGCGGTCGCTGGTCGGCTTGAGCAGCACGGGGTTCAGATCGGTGTGCGCGGCAATGCCCGCTGCCACCGCCTGCAAAGCCTGAGCGCGGCCGATCTCGCCGCCGTCCACCGTCACCGCGCTGTTGAGCGCCATGTTCTGCGGCTTGAACGGTGCGACCCGCACCCCGGCGCGGCGCGCGAGCCGGCACAAACCGGCGACCAGCGTGCTCTTGCCGGCATCGGACGTGGTGCCCTGGATCATCAGCGTGCCGCGCGGCACGGGTACGGCGTCATGCGAGGTCGAAGTGGTGGTCACGGAGTCTCGGGTTTGGCGGTAGACAGATAATGAAGCAAGACAATGAAGCAGGCGGCAACGCAGCGCTCATGCGGGGCGCCAGCCAAGCGTTTTCATCAGGCATCAGCGCGTGCCCGTAAGGAGCCGCGCAGCGCCGGCCGCATGCGATGCACTGCCGCGCTATGCATGGAACGCGGCATTATCCCATCGCGCCCGCCCGCACTGCACGCCGGTACAATCACGCGATGACTTCCCGCGACCTTACCTTCGTTCTCGGCGGCGCCCGTTCAGGCAAGAGCGTGCACGCCGAACAGCTTGCCACCGGCAGCGCCCTGCCCGTCACCTACATCGCCACCGCGCCCACGTCGGACGACGCCGAATTCAACGCGCGCATCGCCCACCATCGCGAACGGCGTCCGGCGCATTGGCAACTGGTCGAAGCTGGCGTCGATCTCGCCGGCGCGGTGACGCAATGCGACGCGCCCGGCCACTGCACTTTGATCGATTGCCTGACGCTGTGGCTCGCCAACCTGCTCTGTCCGCCTAAAGGCGACGCCATGCCGGTCGATCGATATCACGCACGCGTCGCCGCGCTCGAATCGGCGCTCGTCAACGCCAAAGGCAAGGTCATCGTGGTCAGCAACGAAATCGGCCTGGGCGTCGTGCCGCTCGGTGCGGCCACGCGACTTTACGTCGACGAACTCGGGCGGCTCAACCAGCGCATCGCCGCGCTGAGCACGCAAGCCACGATGATGGTCGCCGGTTTGCCGCTCGCGTTGAAAACCGCGAGCCACGCGTAATGCTCTCGCTCCCGCTACTCGTGACGCTGGCCACCGCGGGCGTGGTGGTCGACCGTTGGTTCGGCGAGCCGCGCATCGCTCATCCGCTGGTGGGATTCGGCAAATGGGCGCTGCGTCTCGAAACGCGCTACAACACCGGTCGGCGCTTGCGGCTCAAGGGTCTGCTGGCGTGGTCGCTAGCCGTGATGCCGCCGGTGCTGATCGCCTGGTGTCTGGTTGCCGTGCTGCCGTTTTTCGCGGCCTGCGCGGTGCATATCGCGCTGCTGTGGTTCGCGCTCGGCGCGCGCAGTCTGCACGATCACATTGCGCCGATCGCGCAGGCGTTGGCGCAGCGCGACCTACCCCAGGCGCGCCTGCTGACCGCGCGCATCGTTTCGCGCGAAACCGAGCATGCGGACGAAGGCGCGCTGTCACGCGCCGCCGTCGAATCCACACTCGAAAACGGCAACGACGCGATCTTCGGCGCGCTGTTCTGGTTCGCCATCGCGGGCGGCCCGGGCGCACTCGGGTTTCGTCTCGCCAACACCCTCGACGCGATGTGGGGATACCGCACGCCCCGCTATTTGCGCTACGGCTGGGCCGCGGCGCGTATCGACGACGTGCTCAACTGGATTCCCGCGCGACTGACCGCCGCCAGCTACGCGCTGCTCGGCGACACGCACACCGCGTGGCGCTGCTGGCGCGACCAGGCGCCACGCTGGGACAGCCCGAATGCCGGGCCGGTGATGGCGGCCGGCGCGGGAAGTCTGAACGTTATGATCGGCGGCCCGGCGGTGTATCACGGCGCCGTCGAATACCGGCCGACACTCGGCTTCGGACACGCGGCCAACGCCGGCGACGTGAACGCCGCGTTGATGCTGGTCGAGCGCACGGTCATTCTCTGGCTTGCCGTGCTGATCGTGCTGGCGTTGCTGAGCGTGCCGTTCCATGTTTGATCGACTGAACGGCTGTGCGAACGAAGCCAATGAGCCGACCGAAAGGGCCACCGCAATCGACACCGTCGCGCACGGCGGTAACCTGCACGAAGCGGCAAGGCGCTACGGCATTCCGTACGCAACGTGGCTCGATCTGTCGACGGGTATCAATCCGCACGGCTATCCGGTCCCACCGGTTCCCGCCGACGCGTGGCGCCGCCTGCCCGACGACGGCGACGATTTCGCCGCCTGCGCCGCGCGCTACTACGGCGCACCCGATGCCGCGCACGTGCTGCCGGTTGCGGGCAGCCAGGCGGCGATTCGCGCACTGCCCGCGCTGCTGCCGCGTGCACGGGTTGGCATCGCGCCGCTCACGTACGGCGAATACGCGCCCGCATTCGAACGCGCCGGCCATCAGACGATGGTGCTCGACGTCTCTCACGAAACGTTGCCCGACGCGCTCACGCATGCAGTCGTCGTGAATCCGAACAATCCGACCGCTACCCGTTTGAGCGCCGCCAGGCTGTTGCATTGGCATGCCCAGTTGAGCGCGCGCGGCGGCACGCTGCTGGTCGACGAAGCCTTTGCGGATACGATGCCGGCGGCGTCGCTAGCGGCGAGCACCTATCGCGACGGCCTGCTCGTGCTGCGCTCGCCAGGGAAGTTCTTTGGCCTAGCGGGCGTACGCGCGGGTTTCGTGCTCGGCGCGCCTGCGCTGCTCGAACGTTTGCGTAGCACGCTCGGCGCGTGGACGGTCAGTGGCCCGGCCCGTCACGCCGTTAAAGCCGCCTTTGCCGACGAAGCCTGGCAACGGCAAATGCGAACGCGGCTCGACGCCGAAAGCGCGCGCCTCGTCGGCCTGTTGCATGCGCAAGGTTTCGACACGCGCAGCACGCCGCTCTTCGCGTGGACCGTCGACGCACGCGCCGCCGCTTTGCATGAAGCGCTGGCGCGGCGCGGCGTATGGACGCGTCTGTTCATGCCCTCGGGCAGCGTTCGATTCGGCTTGCCTGCGAGCGAGACCGAATGGACCCGCTTTAACGAGAGTTTGCGCGACGCCGTTCGAGAAATCGATCCCACGCGAGCGGGTTGATGCAGCACAGACCTCGCATTCTTGCCACGCTCATCAAACGTCTGCCGCAATTTCGCCCGATGAACCGACTCGTCCCCTTCACCCTCGTCATTGCGCTCTTCACCTACGCGTTGCATGCGTTTGCCGCCATCTCAGTGACTGACGACACCGGCGCGACCGTCACCCTGCCCGCTCCCGCGCAACGTGTAATCAGCCTCGCGCCGCACGTCACCGAATTGCTGTATGCGGCGGGCGGCGGCGCCAAGGTGATCGGTGCGGTGTCGTACAGCGACTATCCACCGGAAGCAAAACAGTTGCCGCGCGTCGGCGATAACAAGGCGCTCGATCTTGAGCGCATCGTCGCGCTGAAGCCCGATCTGATCGTGGTGTGGCGGCACGGCAATGCGCAGCGTCAGCTCGATCGCCTGCGCGAAATGCACATTCCGTTGTTCTTCAGCGAACCGCACCATCTCGACGACGTGGCCGTGTCGCTGACGAAGCTCGGACATTTGCTCGGCACGTCGCCGGTGGCGAATGCCGCGGCGGCCGCCTACCGCCAGGACATCGCGGCGCTGCGCAGCCGGTATGCGAGCCGCCCGCCCGTCAGCGTGTTCTATCAGGTTTGGGATCAACCGTTGATGACGCTCAACGGCGAGCATATGGTCAGCGACGTGATCGCGCTGTGCGGCGGCCGCAATGTATTCGCCAGACTCGAACCGCTGGTGCCGACCGTCTCGACCGAGGCGGTGCTCGCTGCGAATCCGGAGGCCATCGTCACCGCAGCACCGGGCGCGACGAAACCGGATACCACGTTGCCGCAACTCGGCGCATGGCGAGCGTGGCCGAGCCTGACCGCGGTGGCGAACAACAACCTCTTTGCGATCGACGGCGATCTGATCAACCGCCCGGCGCCACGCATCGCGCAAGGCGCGAAGCAAATGTGCGAAGACCTCGACGTGGCGCGCTCACGCAGAAGGTCCGCCACGCCATGATGCCAGGGCGATCAGCGCCCTGCACGACTTACGCATTCCACCGCACCAGCGACCAGTGCTGCGTCTCATCGTTTCTGCGCAACCAGACGATGCCGCTCATATCGAGCGACCATCGCAGACAGCGCTCCAGCGGCACGTCCAGCACGATCGACGCGATGGCCCGCATCACGCCCGCGTGCGTAACCACATAGGCGGGCGACAACTCGCGCGTGAGCGCAAAGGCGTCGAGCCATGCCCGCACCCGCGCGACGAACTGCGCCACGCTCTCGCCGCCATGCGCACGCGCATGTTCGAAGTTCGCCGCCCAGTCGTCGAGTAGCTCGCGATCGATGGCGTCCCAGCGTTGCGCTTCCCAGTCGCCGAAGTTCATTTCCATCAGGCGATCGTCGTGACTGATCACACAGCCGAAGTCGTTCGCCATCTCGGCAGCCAGCGCCGAGCAGCGCTTCAAAGGACTCGACAACAGCACGCGTGGCGCGGGCACCTGCAAAGTGGCGAGCTTCAAGGCGAGCGCTGTCGACGACACCTCGGCAGCTTCGGCGAGCGCCACGTCGCTGTGGCCGTAGCACACGCCCGCATCGAGCGCGACCGCGGGATGACGAATCAGGACGATATCCATATCAGCCCCACCAGATAAATGCTCAACTCAAAAATTTGCTGCGCGAAACCGAGGCAGTCGCCGGTATAACCGCCGATGCGTCTGACGAAATAACGGCCCATTGCCACGCGAAGTACGACCAGAACCACCAGCGCCGAGCCCGCGAAGCGCCAGTCCGGCGCAGCGAGTCCGTTCGGCCACAGCAGCCACGGCAAGCCGAACATCGCGGCGCTCACCAACGCACCGCCGTTCAGACGTTGCGCCACCGGTTTGGCTTTGCCTTCGGCTCGCACGTAGTCGAGCGTGGCCAGATAGCTGATCGCACACGTTCGGCTCGCCGCATGCCCGGCAATCATCAGACTTGCGGCACGCATCGGCGGCATGGCGGCGAGCGTTTGCCACTTCAATGCGAGCGCAATCACGAGCGCAATGGCGCCGAAAGCACCGATGCGCGAATCATGCATGATTCGCAATGCATCTTCGCGCGTATAGGCGCCACCGAACGCATCCACACAATCCGCGAGGCCGTCCTCATGGAACGCGCCGGTCACGATGAGCGACGCGGCCATCGAGAGCAGCACCGCCACGCCAGCCGGCAATACGTGCAGCGCGGCGAGATAGACCAGCGCGCTCAATCCGCCGATCAATACGCCGACGAGCGGAAAATAACGCGCCGCCGCATTCAGATAATGCGGTTCATAGCCGACCCAACGCGGCACGGGCACGCGCGTGAAATAGCCGAGCGCCGTAAAGAAATAGCGCAGTTCCGTGAGCGGGTTCATGACCGTGCCGCGCGAGCGCGTCTATCCGAACGATCACGCATCGCGATTCGCGACGCCGGCCGATTCGAAGCTCGCCATCTCGTTGACGAACGCCACTGCCGCGCGCAGCAGCGGCACCGCGAGCGCCGCACCGGTGCCTTCACCGAGCCGCATATCGAGCGAGAGCAACGGCAGCGCGCCGAAATGATCGAGCATGCGACGATGCCCCGCTTCGTTCGACGCATGCGCGAACACGCAGTACTCGCGCACGCTCGGCGTGAGTGCGTCGGCGATCAGCAAGGCCGAGCCCGCGATGAAGCCGTCGACGAGAATTGTCATGCGTGCCTCGGCCGCCGCGAGATAGGCGCCCGCCATCATCGCGATCTCGAAGCCGCCGAAGGTGGCGAGCACGTCGAGCGGATCGCTGGACATCGGGTGATACGCAAGCGCCGAGGCCAGCACGTTGCGCTTCCTCGCGAGCCCCGCGTTGTCGAGACCCGTTCCACGGCCGACGCATTCGTCGATCGGCACGCCGCACAAGCGGCTCATCAGACACGCAGCCGCCGACGTATTCGCAATCCCCATCTCGCCAAAGCCGATCACATTGGTGCCGAGCGCCGCGTGATGCCGCACGCGCGCCGCGCCCGCTTGCATGGCGGCGAGTGCCTGGTCGCGGGTCATGGCCCGTTCACGCGCGAAGTTGCGCGTGCCCGCCGCAATCGGAATGTCGACGAGTCCCTCAACCGAAGGCAGCGGCGTCGCGATGCCCGCATTGACCACTTCGAGCTCGATGCCCGATACGCGGCTCAATGCATTGATCGCCGCGCCGCCCGCGAGGAAGTTGGCGACCATTTGCGCGGTCACCGCTTGCGGATACGGGCTCACGCCCTCGTCGGCCACGCCGTGGTCGCCGGCGAAAACGATCATCGCCGGACGTGTCACGGTGGGATGCGTGGTGCGTTGAATCAGGCCCATCTGACGCGCGAGCGTTTCGAGCCGGCCGAGACTGCCGGGTGGCTTGGTCTTGGTATCGATGATGTGCTGCAGCTCGGCGCGCAGCGTTTGATCGAGCGGTTCGACTTCGGACAGTCCGGGCAAGCGTGGCGATGAAGTCATAAGCGTGTCTGCAAAGAGTATGTTGGGATGAAGCAATCAGCCTGCGGCTGTGTCATGACCGGCAGGTGATTCGTGACGGGCGCGCGGCGCAGGAATCAGCGCCTCGTGTTCGCCGTCGCGAATCAGGATCAACGGGTAACCGAACGCCCGGCTTGCGAGCGTGGGCGTCAATACGTCGCGGACCGGTCCGGCATAAACGCCGCCGGCGCCGTCGAGCAGCAGCGCATGCGTTGCGAAGCGGCGCGCGAGGTTCAGGTCGTGGCAGGAGAACATCACGGTACGCCGAGGCTCGCGCGTCCACGCGGCGAGCGCCTCGAGGCAGTCGATCTGATGATGCAGATCGAGATGCGACAACGGTTCGTCGAGCAGCAGCAACGGCGCGTCCTGGCACAGCACCGCCGCGAGCGCCACGCGTTGACGCTCTCCGCCGGAGAGCGAGAGCACATCACGCGTGGCAAAGGCGGCGAGGCCCAGCAGGTCCAGCGCCGCATGCGCCGCTGCGCGATCGGCCTCGCGCTCCCAGCCCCAGCCGCTGAGATGCGGAAAGCGGTTCAGCATCACGATATCGAACACGCTCGCGCTGAATGCGTCCGGTGCGCTTTGCGGCATCAGCGCGCGGCGCTGCGCGAGCGCGAGCGACGGCCAGTCGGCCACGCGCACGCCGTCGAGTTCGACATGGCCCGCCGACGGTTGCAACAGACCTGCCAGCGTGGAGAGCAAGGTCGTCTTGCCTGCTCCGTTCGGGCCGGCCACGCACCAGATCTCGCCTTCGTAGAACGTGTGCGTGAAAGCGTCGAGCAAAGTGCGCGTGCCGGCACGCAAGGTCAGATGTTGCGCGCTGAGTGTGGCTTGAGATGCGTTGAAGGTTTGCATTATCGGCGCCTGTGCAACAGCATCCACAGAAACACCGGCACGCCGATGATCGAGGTGATCACGCCAACCGGCAATTGCGCCGGCGCAATCACCGTGCGCGCGATCAGGTCCGCGCCCATCACCGCGACGCCGCCGCCGAGCGCCGCGGCCGGCAACAGCATGCGCTGATCGTTGCCGAACGCGAGCCGCAGCATGTGCGGCACGACCAGTCCGACAAAGCCGATGGTGCCCGCCGTCGTCACCGCCGCGGCCGCCGCCAGCGACGCCACCAGATATACGCGCAAACGCAACGGCATGACCGCGACACCTAACGCCTGCGCGGCGGCGTCGCCGCGCAGCAGCACGTTCAGACGCGGCGCGGCGGGCACGATCGCAACCAGCACGATGACGAGCGCGGCGAGCGCCGTCCACGGCATCGCGCCGCCATTGAGGTCGCCCGTGAGCCAGAACAGCATGCCGCGCAAGCGGTTGTCGGGCGCGAGATTGAGCAGCAAGGTGATGAGCGCGCCCCAACCCGCGGCGATCACCGCGCCGGTGAGCAGCAGACGCGGCGACGTGTCCTGCGGCTCGCCGCGCCACAACTCACGGCGCGCGAGGCCGAGCACCAGCAGGATCGACACGAAGGCGCCGGCGAAGGCGCTCGCGTCGACGATCGACCAGGCGCAACCGGCGATCATCGCGACGAGCGCGAAAGTCGCCGCGCCGCCGGACACACCCAACACGTACGGTTCGGCGAGCGGATTGCGCAACAGCACCTGCAGCAGCGCGCCGGCCAATGCGAGCAACGCGCCGCAGGCAAAGCCGGCCACCGCGCGCGGTAAACGCAGCGTGCGGACGATCTCCGCAGTCAGATCGGAGGCACCGCCAGACGGCGCATGCGAGGGCATCAGCGCCGCCAACACGCGCATCGGCGCGAGCGAGACGCTCCCCAACGCGAGCGACGCCATCAGCACCGCCAGCGCGATCACGGCAAGCGCAAGCCAGATCGCGGCCGCGCGCTTCGCGCTCATCACGCGCAGCGTTGCGGGCATCGAACCCGAGTGGCGGCTAGTGGATCGGCTCATGTAGCGGCTCATCCGCGCAGTCTCAACAAGGCGTGTCCACTACTGCTGCTGCCAACCAACCGTGAGATACGCACCGCGCCGCGGCGAGTTATACGAGTAGGCCGTTTCATAGTCCTTGTTGAACAGATTCTGGATTTGCGCGGCCACGTACCATGCTTTCGTGATGTTGTAGCGCGCCGACAGATTCACCACGCCATAGCCGCCCAGCTTGCCGCTGCTGTCGTCGCGCGGGCCGCTCACGATCCATTCGCCGCCGACGCGCCACCCGGCGATACTGCGGTTCACCGTCAGCGAGCCGAAGCGCCGCGCGCGCCGCACGAGGTCGACGTCGTTGTCGAGGTCGACTGGGTTTTGCAGTGTTACCGAGGCGCGCACGTCCGTCTCGCCGACATGCCCGCTCCACGATCCTTCGAGTCCCTGCACCTTCGCATGGCCGACATTCTCGGCCAGATAGATGCCGGGCGTTACCTGCTCGTAGTTAATCAGATTCGAATAGCGCGTCTGGAATGCGGTGAGACGCATCACACCGAGCGCATTCGACGCGTACTGCAGCGCGGCTTCGATCGAATGACTGCGCTCCGGCTGAATCGACGGATTGCCGCTGAGCGGATAGTACAGATCGTCGAAACTCGGCGCGCGAAACGAATCCGAGTAGCTTGCACTCACCTTCCAATGGCTGGTGATGTCGAAGCCGTAGCCAAGATAGTAACTGTTCGCTCCGCCGAAATCGGAATACTGGTCGCGCCGCACGTTGGCCTGAATCTGGTTGCGCCCAAAGCGCCCCGTATAGCCGACAAAACCCGAATCCACATGCCGGTCGGGCGCCGCGAACGTATCCGAGTCGAGGCTCTGGTCGAGATGCTCGTAGCCGACCTGCAGCTTCTGCTGCGCGGCCAGCGCGAAATCGTTCTGCCACGTGTACTGGCGATTGTCGGTATCGAAGCGGCCGTTATAGACGCCGTTGGTGTTCGACACGCTGCGGTCGTCGCCTTCGGAGACGATGAAGTGAGTCGTCCACCAGTCGGTCAGCTTGCCGTTCGCGAACACCGAGACCTGGCGCACTTTGCTATACAGGTTGTTCAGATCGGTCGGCAGTCCGTACGCGTTGTCGTAGCTGTTGTTGCCGTTCGACTGGAAGTAGCTCGCGCCGGCATCCCATTTGTCGTTGAACTTGTGACGCAACGAGGCCGAGATGCTCTCGTTCAGATAGCCGTTCGCATTCGGATTGGCGCCGGGCGCCTCACGCGGATTGAGCGACGAAAAACCGTCGTCCTTCGAGCGCGCGAGCGAAATGCTGAAGGTCGTCTTGCCGTCTTTATCCAATGCGCCGTTCACGCCCGCCTGCTGCGTCTGCGTGTGATAGCTGCCGTAGCCGAGCGAAAAATTGAAACGCGGCGGATGGTCGCCGCCGTCTTTCGTGAACACCTGCACCACGCCGCCGATCGCGCCGGAACCGTACAACGCCGACACGTTGCCGTTCACCACCTCGACGTGATCGACCTGGTCGAGCGGAATCTGCGCGAGTTGCGCGGAACCCAGGCTCACCGAATCGACGCGCACGCCGTCGATCAGCAGCAGCGATTGCGTCGAGGACGCACCGCGCAGGAAGAGGCTCGTCGTCGAACCGGGGCCACCTGTACGCGAGATTTGCGCGCCTGGCGCGAGTTGCAGCAGGCCGGGCAGATCGGTCGCGGTGGTGTCGGCGAGATCCTGCTGGTCGAACAGCGCGGTCTGCGGGATCGCATCGGCGAGTGCCTGCGGCCCGCGCTCGGCGGTCACCACGATCGGTGACAATACCGCGGGCGACGCATCAGCCGCCGACGCAGAAGACGAAGGTGCAGCTTGCGCGTGCGCGACGATCGGCAGGCCCGCGAAGGCAAGCAGCGCCGCACGAGCGATGGGGGACAGCATGGGGTGAAAGTCCTGTGGGTAGCGTGCGCGGCCTGCTTCCCCGCAGGCCGATGCGTAACGAGGCGCCCGCGTATTTAACATTTTCGCGCGTGACGTGCCTCTCCCTCTGGCCGGTATCCGGGCTGACGACATATCGATCCCGCCTTCCCACGCGTGACGCGCAGTGGCACACTCGCGAGTTGAACTTCCAACACGCGATCAGGATCGACTTGCATGACGAATGCGGTCGCTTACCGTTGCGGGGGCAGCGCAGGTTGGCGCGTTCTGGCGAACCGCGCCCCCTGCTTCCCGTTTAACTGCGCGCGCCGTTGAAAAGCGCACGCGGGCACCAGAGTGCGGCCAGTTTAGGAGCGGCCTCGGGGTCCGTCAAGAATGAGTGGGACCGCAGACTACCGTTCTGTTAAGTGCAGGCTATTGTCCGACGCACGAGTACTTTTTCATCATATGGTCGATAAAAGCCTGCACAAAGCAATGTTGTTACGTCTCGAAACGAGACAATTGTCGGAACCTGCGACATTCCGCGCTAAAATGCGATGTCTTTAGAGGACGCAGCACATGCTCACCGAACTCGAAACACTTTCACAGAATATCGGCAAGCTGATCGCGATCAGCCAACGCCACAATGAAGCGCGACTCGCGCTCGAAGAGCAGCTCGCCCAATCGCGCGCCGACGTCGAAGCCACGCGCACGGAACTTGCAATGCTGCGCGAGGAACGCAATGCGCTGCAGGCGGAACGCGACGCGCTGTCGGCAAAGATCGACGACGCCCAGGTGCGCCTGAATGCGATCCTCGAAAAGCTGCCGCGTGCCCGCGCAAACAGCGAGCCCGACAGCCAGCTCGATCTGCTCGAGCCCGCCCCGCACGAAGTCGAAGCGCAGAGCGATGAGACCCGCCACGGAGAAAATGCATGACCACCAAGCAGATCGAAGTATCGATTCTCGGCGTGCCCTATCGCCTCGCCTGCTCGCCGGAAACGGAAGGCGCGCTGCTTGAAGCGGTCGCACGCGTCGACGCCGAAATGTCGAAGATCCGTAACAATAGCAACGTGCGCGGCACGGATCGCATTGCTGTCATGGCTGCGCTGTCGCTGGCATCGGAACTGCTTCGGCTGCAATCGAGCGTGAGACACGGAGAAGCATTTCCCGCTGAGGAAATCCGGCGTACAATGCATCAAATGAACGAACAACTAGGTACTGTGATTCAGCAGTACAGCATGCAGTAAGTAACGTGTGTTATCGTGCGGCCGGTCCTGAGATCGGCGGCGGATTCAAACGGAGTGTGTGAGGACAAGGCGTCCAAGATTCTGCAAACGTTTGAGTTCAATCGGTCGTTTTCGTGATTTAGCTTTATCGGTTTAGCTTCCCTGCCTGGTTCGCCAAGGTCATATATTCCTTGAACCAATGCCATGTGCACGGTTGCGGAAATTTGTAGCACGGGTGTGCGCGTCACTCTGTCTGATGTACCCGAAGTGTTGCTAACTGCGACCAATTCTGAACCCCCGGTTCAGGATGCCGGCCTAGCGGCTAAGGCGGGGACCTTATTTAGAACGGCATCGGACTTCGGTTCGGTGCCGTTTTTCTTTGGGTGCCAGTTTTGCGCGCTGTCTTTGCGCGATGTTTCTTGTACGCCGATTTCTTCCGCATCTTCAAACCCTTAACGTTCAACTACGTTCAATTCGATTCATGCGCTACTGGCTAATGAAGTCCGAACCGGACGAGGCAAGCATCGATCATCTCGCCAACGCACCGCATCGCACGTTGCCGTGGACCGGCGTGCGCAACTATCAGGCGCGCAATTTCATGCGCGACCAGATGCAGGTCGGCGACGGCGTACTGTTCTATCACTCGAGCTGTCCCGAGCCCGGTATTGCGGGCATTGCGGAGGTATCGTCCACCGCGTATCCGGACCCCACGCAGTTCGACAAGAAGAGTCCGTACTACGACGCGAAGTCTTCGCAGGAAACGCCGCGCTGGGTGCTCGTCGACGTGGTGTTCAAGAAGAAGATCCCGCTGATTCCGCTAGCCACGCTGCGCGAGCATGACGAACTCAAGGACATGCGCGTGCTCGCCAAAGGCAACCGCCTGTCGATCACGCCGGTGACCGAAGCCGAATGGCGCTTCATCACCAGGCGGCTCGCCTGAGGTTGCGTGACAACTCGCGTGATAGTTGATGCGCGCCACGTATTCACGCAGGCGCAAACGTTAAAGCAACGTCAAACCGGGGAACCAAGCTCAGGTTACAACCGCCTAACGGACTCGCAAACGCCGTGCCACTGCGCGGCGCTTGCTCCGATCGTGCACAACCCCTGTTCAAGCAAGGAGTCCAATAATGACGAAAAACACCGCACGTGCACTCGCTTTCGCTCTCGTATGCGCCGCGCCTGCCGCGCTCGCCCTGACGCCGGCCATGGCCCGCGCGCAAGGCATGATGCAGTATCAGCCGGCAGGTGTGCTGTCGCTGAACGCGCAGGCAAGCGCCGAAGTACCGCAAGACGTTGTCGATATCACGCTGTTCTACGAGCAGGAAGCGAGCGATCCGTCGGCGCTCACGTCAACGCTGAATCAGCGCGCCGATTCGGCGCTGCAAAAGGCCAAGGGTGTGAGCGGCGTGACCGCCCGCACGGGCTCGTTCTCGATCTATCCGACAACGGATCGTGACGGGCGCATTTCCGCGTGGCGCGGCCGCACGGAGATCGTGCTCGAATCGCACGACTTCGCCGCGGCGTCGAAGCTCGCGGGTCAAATGGCGTCGATTATGCAGGTCGGCAACGTGCAATTCTCGCTCTCGCCTGAAGCACAACGCGCGGCCGAGCAGAAGCTCACCGGCGAGGCGATCAAGTCGTTCCGCGAGCAGGCCGCATCGTCCGCGCAGGCGTTCGGCTATAGCGGCTATTCGATTCGCGAGGTCAACGTCGGCCACAACGGCGTGATGCCGCGTCCCATGATGATGATGAGCGCGCGCGCCATGGGCGCCGACGCAAAGGCTTCGGCGCCGGTGCCGATTGAAGGCGGCACGTCGACCGTGACGGTGAATGTGTCGGGTTCGGTGCAGATGAAGTAACGCCGCTCACTCATGCTAGAAGGGCTGCTTCGCGACAGCCAAAGAAAAAGCCACGGCACGCCGTGGCTTTTTTCATTTAGTCGCTCGCTACGATAAACCGTAGCCAACCAGATCAGCTCGCGCTGACCGCTTGCGCCGGTTCACGGCGCGCGCGTCGATAAGACCACACCAGCACGCCGATACCGACGAGGATCATCGGCAGCGACAACCATTGGCCCATGGAAAGCCCCATGGCCAGCAGACCGAGGAAGTCGTCCGGCTCACGCGCGAATTCGACCGTGAAGCGCGCGAGGCCGTAGCCGATCAGAAACACGGCGGAAATCGCGCCCATCGGCTTCGGTTTGCGGGAGAAGAAGAACAGCACGAAGAACAGCGCAACGCCTTCCAGCGCGATCTCATACAGTTCCGACGGATGGCGCGGCAGCATGTGATATTGCGCGAACACTTCGTTCAGATGCCATTGCGCGGCCAGTTGCGGATGCGCGGTGAGCCACGCGGCGTCGTCGGGCGCGGCGCCCGGAAACAGCATCGCCCACGGCGCGCTCGGATCGGTTACGCGTCCCCACAACTCGCCGTTGATGAAGTTGCCGAGACGCCCCGCGGCGAGGCCGGTGGGCACCATCGGCGCGACGAAATCGGTGACCTGCAGCCACGAGCGTTTGCGCTGATACGCGAACAGCACCATGGCGAGCGTCACGCCGAGAAAGCCGCCGTGAAACGACATGCCCCCTTCCCACACCTTGAAGATGTCGAGCGGATGCGCGAAATAAAAGCTCGCCTTGTAGAACAGCACGTAGCCGAGCCGGCCGCCGAGGATCGTGCCGAGCACGCCGTAAAACAGCATGTCGTCGATATCTTTGGCGGTCCAGCCTTGCGCGGCGACATACGGCAAACGCAGCCGCAGCCGGCCGACGACGATCGCCGCGATAAACGCGACGAGGTACATCAGTCCATACCAGCGCACGGCGAGCGGCCCCAGATGAATGGCAATGGGGTCGAAATTCGGGTGAATGAGCATCGTGTTGTTATGGGCAGTTCAGGTTCAGAAGCGGGTTTTCTGGGTTTGTAATAGTGGGCGGCGCTGCCCGCACCTTGCGGTGCATGCGTTGGACGGTCCAGGCGCCGATGCGTTCGCGAAAACGCGTCTAAACGCGCGGCGCGGCGGATAGCGGCGCCTCGACGGTCGCGGCATGCGAGCGCACGATCTCGATGAAGCCCGCCAGCACCGGGCTCACCTCCGCCGTGCGCCAGACCAGCCCCGTCTCGATGGCCGGCACCGACTCGGACAGCGGCCGGTACACGACGCCGGTGCGGCGCAGATTACGCAACGATTGCGGCACCAGTGCGACACCCATGCCGGCCGACACGAGGCTCACGATCGTCTGCATCTGGATCGCTTCCTGGCCGATCCGCGGCGCGAGGCCCGCCACGCCGTAGCAATCCATAATGATGTCATAAAAGCCTGGCGCCAGACGTCTTGGGAAGATCACGAGCGGTGCGTCGGCCACATCGCGCAGGCTGATCGGCGTGTCGAGCCATTCCGCGCTCGGGTCGTCAAGGCTGCCGCTAACGCTCGCCACGCGCGCCGCCATTTCCGTCGACATGGCGATCACCAGCGGTTCACGCGCGATGGGCAACCACGACAACTGGGCGGCATGGCGCGACGGCAGCGGCGCGATCACGAGGCCCGCGTCGATGCGGCCGGCCACCAGTTCGTCCACCTGCACGTCGCTGGTGGCCTCGGTCAGCTCTAGCCGCACGCGCGGATGGCGCACGCCGAAATCGCGCAGCAACAGCGGCAGCAGCCCGTAGTCCGCCGTGGAGACGAACGCCAGCGACAGCACGCCCGCCTCGCCGCGCGCGAGGCTCTGCGCGAGCGGCCGCAGCCCCTCGGCGCTCGCCAGCAAGCGCTGCACCTCGGGCAACAGATCGGCACCCACCGGCGTCAGCTCGACCGAGCGCTTGGTGCGCGCGAACAGCGCGACGCCGAGCGTCTCCTCCAGCGCCCGAATGGCTTGCGAGAGCGGCGGTTGCGTCATCGAAAGACGCACGGCCGCGCGGCCGAAGTGCTTTTCTTCGGCGACGGTGACGAAATAGCGCAACTGGCGCAGGTCGGGGATGGCTGGCAACATGGGTAATACGTTTTGCGACCTAATGAAGCACGAATAATATATTAGACACGCGCTTTGCAAAACTGCGTCCTTGCACGACGCGTGCGAACTACACTGGACGGATGCGGCCGGCCACCCACGCCGGCAAGGCAGAACCCGCAGCGCGGATCAAAACAAAACAGACTGGAGCTCCCATGGCATACAACCGTCGTTCGAAGAACATCACGCAAGGCGTGGCGCGTTCGCCGAATCGCTCGATGTACTACGCGCTCGGCTACGAAAAGGCCGACTTCGACAAGCCGATGATCGGCATCGCCAACGGCCACTCGACCATCACGCCGTGTAACGCCGGCCTGCAGCGCCTCGCCGATGCCGCCGTCGCCGCGATCAAGGGTGCCGATGCGAATCCGCAGATCTTCGGCACGCCGACGATCTCGGACGGCATGTCGATGGGCACCGAAGGCATGAAGTACTCGCTCGTGTCGCGCGAAGTCATCTCCGACTGCATCGAGACCTGCGTGCAAGGCCAGTGGATGGACGGCGTGGTCGTGATCGGCGGCTGCGACAAGAACATGCCGGGCGGCATGATCGGCATGTTGCGCACCAACGTGCCGAGCATCTACGTGTATGGCGGCACCATTCGTCCGGGCAACTGGAAGGGCACGGACCTGACCATCGTGTCGTCGTTCGAAGCCGTGGGCGAATTCACCGCCGGCCGGATGTCGCAGGAAGATTTCGAAGGGGTCGAACAGAACGCGTGCCCCTCCACCGGGTCGTGCGGCGGCATGTACACCGCCAACACGATGAGCTCGTCGTTCGAAGCGCTCGGCATGTCGCTGCTGTATTCGTCGACGATGGCCAATCCGGATCAGGAAAAAGTCGACTCGGCCGCCGAATCGGCACGCGTGCTGGTCGAAGCGGTCAAGCAGGATCTCAAGCCGCGCGACATCGTCACCCGCAAGTCGATCGAAAACGCGGTGGCCGTGATCATGGCCACCGGCGGCTCGACCAATGCCGTGCTGCACTTTCTCGCCATCGCGCATGCGGCGGAAGTGGAATGGAGCATCGAGGACTTCGAGCGCATGCGCAAGAAGGTGCCGGTGATCTGCAACCTGAAGCCGTCGGGCCAGTTCGTGGCGACCGATCTGCACAAGGCCGGCGGCATTCCGCAAGTCATGAAGATTCTGCTCGACGCAGGCATGCTGCACGGCGATTGCATCACGATCACCGGCAGAACCCTCGCGGAAGAGTTGAAGGACGTGCCGGCCAGGCCGCGCGCCGATCAGCAGGTGATTTTCCCGATCGAGAAGGCGCTCTACAAGGAAGGCCATCTCGCGATCCTGAAGGGCAACCTGGCCGTGGACGGCGCGGTCGCCAAGATCACCGGCCTGAAGAACCCCGTGATCACCGGCCCAGCGCGCGTATTCGACGACGAGCAAAGCGCGCTGGAGGCGATTCTGGCCGACAAGATTGTCGCGGGCGACGTGGTGGTGCTGCGCTACCTCGGCCCGAAGGGCGGCCCCGGCATGCCGGAGATGCTCGCGCCGACTTCGGCGATCATCGGCAAGGGTCTCGGCGAGAGCGTGGGTCTGATCACCGACGGGCGCTTCTCGGGTGGCACGTGGGGCATGGTGGTCGGTCACGTCGCGCCGGAAGCCTTCGTGGGCGGCACGATCGCGTTCGTGCAGGAAGGCGACTCGATCACCATCGACGCACACAAGCTGCTGCTGCAACTGAATATCGACGATGCTGAACTGGAGCGACGCCGTGCCGCATGGCAGCAGCCGAAGCCGCGGTACACGCGCGGCGTGCTGGCGAAGTACTTCGCGTTGGCGCAGCCCGCCAACAAGGGCGCGATAACGGGCTGAGCACGCGCAAAGCTACGTAAAAGCGAAAGGGGCATGCGGGAAACCGTGCGCCCCTTTCCTTTTATAATGCTGGCACCACGAGTCGGGCACCCGCACCGACGGAGACCAGAATGAAATCAATGTCGCACACAGCGCTTGCCGCCGCCGTTGTGCTGGGCGCTGCGTTGAGTGCCGGCAGTCCGGCGGCGCATGCCGAGGCTGCGGGCCTCGCGCTGGCCCAGCAACAGAACTGCATGAGTTGCCACTCGGTCACGCGCTCCTTCATGGGACCGGCGTTGCGCGATGTCGCCGTGAAATATGCCGGCCGTGAAGACGCCGCCACTTATCTGAAGCACAAGATTCTGGACGGCAGCACGGGCGTGTGGGGTGTGGTGCCGATGCCCGCGAATACCCAACTCACGCCGGATCAAGCGGCCACGCTGGCTGGCTGGGTGTTGACGCTCAAATAAACTGTTTGGGTACGCTGATCAGATATGGGCGTCTCGCTCGTGAGCGATGTGACAGGCAAACGCGACAAGCAGACCCGACAAGCAGACGCGACCATCAAACGCTACACGCAGGCGCCGCTCTGCGTGCCCGCCCTTCGCTTACACCGTCAAGCCCTTTCGCTCAGAGCGCGCCCGCGCTTCACGCCGCATCGTCAGGCCTTGCCGAGGCGCGGCGCGCGATCTCTTCCAGCACCGCTTCGCGCACCCAGCTGGTCATTTCCTCTTCCAGCGTCAATGCCACTTCGCGCGTGATCTGATCGATCAGCCACCCTGTGTGCGCATGCAAGGTCTCGCGGCAACGATCTTCGATGATGCTTCTTCCGTCGCCTGCCAGGAAACCCGCGACCCGTCTGCGCAAACGTTCGGCGATGACATCGGCGTCCAGCTCCAGCGGCGTCTCGCCGACGCCTTCACGGGCGATATCCGGCGGCACCGTCGAACCCGCCTCCAGCGGCGTGGCCGGCTCGGCCCGATCGAACACGCCCGCCGACGGCACGAAGCCATCGCCATGCGCGTGCCGAGATTGGGCGGGGTGATGCGCCCGCGCGCGCTTCTTCGGGTGATGGTCGGCCGGATGCGCCGGCTGCGGCGTGTGCGCGACGTCTTCCGGCACATGCGGTTGAGGTGCCAGCCCGGGTTCTTGAGCATGCACCGGCTGAGGTGCCAACGCTGGCTCTTGCGCGTGCACCGGGTTGGCCGCATGCACCGGCTCGGCGGACCTGATCTGCTCCGGCGTCAGCACCGGCTGCGGCGCCAACACCGGCTCCGCCTTGAAACTGGGCTCACGCGGCGCGCCGAACTCGTCATTACCGCTCGCCGCTTGGCGCGCCTGCGCAGGATGACCCTGCACGAGAATCTCGTGCAGAACCGGGATCGAATCGTCGTTGGGATCGGACACGTGCGCTCTCCGTGTTTGAGTCGAAGCCGAGGCAGGCCGCGCACCCGCCGAATGCCTGAGACCAGACACGCGCGCGACACGGACCGAATGGGACCTAGCTGCCTTGCTTGTAGTTGTTCAAAGCATAGCCGCGATCGCGATAGAAGCGATAGCGCTCGCGGCCCGCAGCGAGTTCCTCGTGTGCGTTACCGACCACTTCCAGCAATCTTTCGAAGCGCGCGAATTGCGCCGGCACCGTGGCGCCGAGATTGAGCAGTACCTGATGATGCGGCACATCGTCGAGGGTGGAAGCCAGCACGATCGGCGTTTGCGCGGCGAGCGGCGTGCCCGCCATGCAGTGCGGCACGAAGTCGAGCGGCGAGAAGGTCCACAACTGTTCGTCGAAGGCCTTCAGGCGCGCCGGCTCGGCCAGCACGATGGTCGGCTGGCCCGCCTGATACGCTTTGCGGATCAGGCGGCACGCATACAGCAGCGAATCGCCGACGTTCGAGTGAAAGTCGATTCTCGTCATCGGCGGCTCCGGCCGGCGTCTGCTTGGGCAGCCGGGCCTGCATCTTTACTGCATTGCGTCATTGCGCGGCGCGACCGTCCGCGGCCCGATCGATCAAGAACTGCGCCAGCAACGGCACCGGACGGCCCGTTGCGCCCTTCGCCGCACCGCTCTTCCATGCCGTACCCGCGATGTCCAGGTGCGCCCACGGATAGGCTTCGGTGAAGCGCGACAGGAAGCATGCCGCCGTCACGCTGCCCGCCGGACGGCCGCCGATGTTGGCCAGATCCGCGAAGTTCGACTTGAGCTGGTCCTGATACTCGTCGTCGAGGGGCATGCGCCAAGCCGGGTCCAACGCTTCACGCGAGGCGTCGAGCAACTCGCCCGCCAGTGCGTCGTCTTTCGAGAACAGGCCGCTGTTGTGGTGACCGAGCGCGATGATGCAGGCACCCGTGAGCGTGGCGATGTCGATCACCGCCGCCGGCTTGAAGCGCTCCGCATAGGTGAGCGCGTCGCACAGGATCAGGCGGCCTTCGGCGTCCGTGTTCAGCACTTCGATCGTCAGGCCCTTCATGCTGGTGACGATGTCGCCCGGCTTGGTGGCCGTAGCCGACGGCATGTTCTCCACCGCCGGAATGATGCCCACCACGTTGATTTTCAAGCCCATTTCGGCGACGGCGCGCAACGTGCCCAGCACCGAACCGGCGCCGCACATGTCGTACTTCATCTCGTCCATGCCTTCGCCCGGCTTGAGCGAAATGCCGCCCGTGTCGAACGTCACGCCCTTGCCCACCAGCACCACCGGCGCGGCTTTCGCGGCGCCGCCCTGGTACTGCAGCACGATGAACTGCGCCGGTTCCACCGAGCCGGCCGTGACCGACAGGAACGAGCCCATCTTGAGCGCTTCACACTGCTTTTCGCCCAGCACTTCGACCTTCAGCTTCCAGTCTTTGGCGAGCTTCTTCGCGGTGTTGGCGAGGTAGGTCGGCGTGCAGACGTTGCTAGGCAGGTTGCCGAGGTCGCGCGTCAAGTCCATGCCGTTGGCCAGCGCCGCGCCCTGCTTCGCGGCCAGCTTGGCGGCCTTTTCGTCGCCGGTGTTGACGCTGAAGACGATGCGCTTCAGCGCACGCGCCGACGTGTCCGGCTTGCTCTTCATCTGCGTGAACTTGTAGGTCAGCTCGCGCAGCGCGAGGATCGCGGCGCGCACCGCCCAATCCGCCGAACGCTCGAGGATGGGCAGTTGCGCCAGCGTGAAGGTGACCTGGACGATCTTGGTGGACAAGAGCGCGCGCCAGGCGGCCCGTGCGGCGTCACCGTAGGCTTTCTGGTTGAAAGCGTCCTGCTTGCCGAGGCCGACCAGCAGCACGCGGGAAGCGCCGATGCCCGACACTTCGTGCAGGAACAGCGTGGTGCCGGCCTTGCCGTCCATGTCGCCGGCCTTGATGATGCGGGTCAACAGGCCCTTGGTGGCCGCGTCGATCTCGAGAGCCGCGCCCGAGAGGGTTTGCGACTCGAACACACCGATTACGATGCAATCGGATTTTCCAGTCAGGAAACCGTTTGACGAGCCTTTGGTCCAATCACAGGCTTTTATGCTAAAGTCCATCGCGCTTGTCCTCGGATAAAATCTGGGCTTAGGATGAAAGCCGCAATTATCCGCTATTTTTCCCGCGGCGGCTGCACCGGAGGTGTGACGGGAAGCAACCCGTGCGCCACTGAGAGCGCCCCCTCTCATCATCAATAATGATCTTCGAACGCTCCCTCCAGCGCGAACTCGCGTATACGGCTGGTGCCGTGTTCATGGTTCTCCTCACGCTCGTGCTGACGACGATGATGATCCGCATCGTCGGCTTCGCGGCCTCGGGCGAGATCGACCCGCGCGACGTGCTGGTCCTGATCGGCCTGACCGTGATCGGCTACCTGGCGATCATGCTCGTCGCGACCCTGTTCGTGTCGATCCTGTTCGTCCTGACCCGTTGGTACAAAGACTCCGAGATGGTCGTGTGGCTCTCTTCGGGTGTCAGTCTGACGCAATTCATCAAGCCGATCGGTATTTTTGCCACGCCGATCATCATCCTCATCTGTTTCTTCGTGTTCGTCGGCTGGCCGTGGTCGAACCAGCAGAGCAAGCTGATCCGCGCGCGCTTCCAGCAACGCGACGAGGTCTCGCTGCTCGCGCCGGGTCAGTTCCGCGAATCGGCCACGAGCCACCGCGTGTTCTTCATCGAGAAGATGTCGCCCGATCAGGCGCGTGTGGAAAACGTGTTCGTGACCAGCACGGAGAACGGCAAGGTCAACGTGGTCGTGTCGAAGACCGGCCATACGGAAACGCGTAAGAACGGCGATCGCTTCGTCGTGCTGGAAAATGGCCGCCGTTATGACGGACAACCGGGCCAGCCCGATTTCCGGATCATGGAATTCGAGCGCTACGGCGTGAAGATCCAGAGCCAGCCGGTCGTCAATACGCCGAGCACCACCGGCACGCCTACGCTGACGCTGCTGCGCAATCCCACCAACGACAATCTCGCCGAGTTCGCGTGGCGCGCGGGGCTGCCGCTGATTGCACTCAACCTGATGCTGCTCGCCATTCCGCTCGCGCACCAGAACCCGCGGCGCAGCCGCACCATCAATCTGGTGATGGCGGTGCTCATCTATCTGACGTATTCGAATCTGTTGAACGTGGTGCAGTCGTGGATCGAGCAGGGCAAGATGTCGTTCCCAGTCGGGCTGGTCGGCCTGCATGTGATCGTCGCGGCGATCGTCGCGTTCATTTTCTGGCTGCGCGTGCGCAACCGGCCGCTATTCACGCGGGCAATGTTCAGCCGTTCGCAGGGAGCCTGACCGATGCGCATCTATGAAAGGTACTTCGCGCGTCAGATCTATCTCACGTTCATCTTTATTCTGTTTGCGTTTTCGGGTCTGTTCTTTTTCTTCGACCTGATCAACGAATTGAATTCGGTCGGGCACGGCAACTACAAGTTTCAGTACGCCGTGTTGCGGGTCGCGTTGCAGACGCCGTCGCGTTTCTACGAAATCATTCCGGTCGCCGCGTTGATCAGCGCGATCTATGTGTTTGCGCAGATGGCGGCGAATTCGGAGTACACGATTTTTCGTGTGTCCGGGCTTGCGACGAATCAGTCGCTGCGCTCGCTGCTGAAGATTGGCATTCCGCTGGTTTTGCTGACTTATCTGATCGGCGAAGTGGTTGGTCCGTACACGGATCAGTTGTCGGAGCGTGTGCGGCTCGAGGCGTTGGGGTCTTCGGTGTCGAGTAATTTCGAGTCGGGCGTGTGGGTGAAAGATACGCTGACGGCGCGCGCGGATGGCGAGCAGGTCACGCGGTTCGTAAACGTCGGCGAATTGAAGCCGGATGCGACGATCAGCAATGTGCGCATCTACGAATTCGATTCGAAATTCCGGCTCTCCAATGTGCGGACCGCGAAAAGTGGCAAGTATCAGCCGCCGGGGCATTGGCAGTTGGCTGGCGTGACCGATACGCAATTGATTGATGTGCCCCCTCCTCCGGGGACGCCGGCCGACGCGTTGAATCCGGTTTATCGTGCGAAGGAAGTTGCGGTGCCGGAGTATTCGCTGCGTTCGGAATTGACGCCGCAGATTCTGTCGGTGCTGCTGGTGTCGCCGGATCGGATGTCGATGTTCAATCTGTTCCGGTATATCCAGCATTTGACCGAGAATCATCAGGATACGCAGCGGTATGAAATTGCGTTGTGGCGCAAGCTGTTGTATCCGTTTGCCGTATTCGTGATGCTGGTTTTGTCGTTGCCGTTTGCGTATCTGCATACGCGGGCGGGTGTCGTCGGGATGAAGGTTTTCGGCGGGATCATGCTGGGGATGAGTTTTCAGCTGTTCAACACGTTGTTCTCGCATATCGGCACGTTGAATACCTGGCCTGCGCCTTTGACTGCGGCTACGCCTGGGTTGGTTTATCTCGTGCTTGGGTTGGTTGGGTTGAAGTGGGTTGATCGGCATTAGGAGCGGTTGCTATGGCTATGCACGGTATCGTTCTGTTTGGGCATGGCGCGAGGGATGTGCGGTGGCGGGAGCCGTTTGAGCGGTTGGCTGTCAAGTTGCGGGAGGCTTCTGCTGGCGCACGGCCTGTGGCGTTGGCGTTTCTCGAGTTGATGGAGCCGGATTTGCCTACGGCTTTGGGTGAGCTTGTCGCTCAGGGCTGTGATGTGGTTACCGTTGTGCCGGTGTTTTTTGGGCAAGGGGGGCATGTCAGGAAAGATCTGCCTCTTGTCATTGAGCAATGCCAGGCGTTGCATCCTTCTGTTCTCATTAAATGCGCTGTTGCTGTGGGTGAAGATGAGGCCGTTTTGGATGCTGTGGCTCAGTATTGCCTTCGGCAGGTTTGATTGGTTTTTTTGGCTTCTTGCCCCTCCCTGGGGCGTTGGCCTTTCCTTGCTTTGTTAGTGGTCTATTAGTGTTGCCCCTGTGCGGGGCGGCACCTACTTTTCTTTGCCTGCCGCAAAGAAAAGTAGGCAAAAGAAAGCGGCTCACACCGCTAATTCTTAAGCGGGTCTCTCGCGCAGCCGCGCCAGTGGTGCATCTGGAATCTGCGCCCTCGCACACTCCACCTTCGTGACAAGGCGCTCATTCTTCCCGCCTCACGCTCCGCGCTCGTCGGAAGGGTTTGCTCACCCCCCTGGATTTTCTTGGCGTGGTGGGGGCCGTCGGCTTCGCCTCGGCGAGTTGCCGTTGAAAACCTCCGGTCGCCACCATTTGTCTCCGGTACTAAGCGGGGTCGCGGCGAAAAGCGTTGACGCAGTATCAGCTAACGTTCGCTTGCCAGCGCTGACGCCGTTGAGCAGGTACCTCGAACACTTCAGGCGCATACGCTGCGCCTTACCTCACATTTGTGACCCGCGCTTCGTTCAGAGTTTCGAGTTCCGAGTCGTGAGCCGCGAGTCGTGAGCCGCGAACCGTAAGCCGTAAGCCGTAAGCCGTAAGCCGTAAGCCGTAAGCCGTAAGCCGTAAGCCGTAAGCCGTAAGCCGTAAGCCGTAAGCCGTAAGCCGTAAGCCGTTGTCAGTGTGCCGTCGCAGTACGACGCGTGACCGTTTTAAATCGCACCTGCCCATTCGCCATCACTCTCTTCGCGCCCGTACGTTCACGGCTATCTGTTGCTGTCCGCGTCGCCTTATCCAGAAGGTCCGTCGCGTGGCGCGCAGTAATGCGGCTTTGCGGAATGCCCTTCGCATCGAGCGCGATCACCTGGTATAACTCACGGTCATTCTCGACTTCGCGTTGGTAGTCCTCAACGGTGTCCACCAGCACTTCCAGCAATCTCTGCCGTCGGTGTCTTTCTTCTCGCGTTATAGCCGGATTCCTAACTATCGAAGCCGCAAGCGTGACCAGTTTGTCCAGTTGGCCTAGCTGCCGTTCAACCAGTCCGAATGCGGATAAGGCTAGTTTTTCGTATGAAGTGCATCAACGGGTGGGCGCGACGTGGTGCGTGAATGCTTGACGGATTTACTCATGGCGCGATCTCCCTGAAACTTATCTGGAGCGCCCGACACGCGCTGCAAGGTGGTGAGCGGGCACAGTGACACGGTTGGCAGACTGGCCCACAGCAATCCAGCAGATCCGAAGATCTCCCTATCACGGCCCGCCCATTGTAGGAGGTCGCGCAGAACCGAACGTACTACCCGCGTGAGCGGGCGTACGCGCGTGGGGCGCAGGCTGCCAAGCCTGACCATCGTTGTTTTGACGGTGAATTGAGTTTAAGCCGTATTGTTTCGCGAGTGATTACCTGCGCGAGCTAAAAAGAGCGAGGTATCACCGATTCTGAAATTTCCCAAACGTTCCTCGAATGCAAAACTACAGCGCCGAGGAAACGTCAGCGAAATTGGGACTAGTCATTTATCAGAACGTCCGTGATGCAGCTAAAACGCTGCAACAAAGTAAAAGTGCTACTACAGAAGTGGTATGTGGAAAGCGAAGATGAGGAGCGCGGAAGCGACGGCGGAGAACGATGAAGCAAAGGTTTGCCGAGCGACCGCGACGGCGCGCGCAGCGCCGCCGGAAGAATGACTGCTGCGTCACGAGCGCGTAATGTGCGAGAACCCAGATTCCAGATGCACCACTACCGCGACTGCGCGGGGGACCCACTTATGAGCTAGCGGTGTGAGCCGCTTTCTTTTGCCTACTTTTCTTTGCGGCCGGCAAAGAAAAGTAGGTGCCGCCCCGCACAGGGGCAACGCTAATAGACCACTAAGAAATGAAGGAAAGGCCAACACCGCAAGCCAGCAGCAAAAATAGCCAAGAGAAGAAGAACCGAAGAACCTCAAGCCGCGACCAACAACCCATCCGCGGAGCGAACCACCGCACCCTGCCGCGCAGCGAAAGCCTCGCCAATCATCAGCAAACTAGGCTGCGAAGCATCGACCCACTTCTGCGCATCGCCGGCGGCCAGTTCTTCAAGAGTAAGAAAAAGCATCCGCTCACGAGCAGTAGAACAAGCCTCAACAATAGCCACAGGCGTGGCAACAGACCGCCCAGCCTCAATCAACTGCTGCGCAATCTCAACCCCACTATCCCGGCCCATATAAAACACCAGAGAATCCGCATTAACCTGCTCGCGAATCTCCTCAGACCCAGGCGCCCGACTAAAAGTAGCCAACGCAACGCTGCGCGACACACCCCGCAACGTCAGCGACCGCCTCAAAGAAGCAGCACTCGCGAGAGCAGCCGTAATCCCGGGCACAACCTCATACTCGATTCCCGCAGCCTCAAGCGCCCGCATTTCCTCATCAGCGCGCCCGAACAACATCGGATCCCCGCCTTTGAGGCGCACCACCACGTCATGCTCCAACGCCGCATCCACAATCTGCTTATTGATGAACTGCTGCGCGGTCGACAACTGCCCACAACGCTTCCCAACAGCAATCCGCCGCGCATGCGAAGGCGCATAGTCCAACATAGCCGGCTCGACCAGCGCATCATGCAGCACGACATCGGCCAAACCGAGCAGCCGCGCGCCACGCACCGTAATCAGGTCCGCAGCACCCGGCCCTGCGCCGATCAGATAAACCTTACCCATTTGCCTAAACCTGTCCGTTAGGTCGCCAGCACGACGCAGTGACGTGCCAAGCGCTTAAGCTGAAAACGCCCGAATCATCCCAGCCGCAACGGTGTGATGCGTCGCCTCATCGATCAGCACGAACGCACCCGTGCCCTGATGCGAGTCGTACACGTCGCACACCAACGGCTTCTGCAACGTCAGCGCCACACGGCCGATATCGTTCATCGTCAGTTCCTTGCGATCGGTCGCCTGCGACAGCGTATGCACGTCGAGCACTTCCTTGATCGCACCGATCCGCGCAAACACCGTGTTGGTGGTCTGCTTCAACAGATACTTGCGTTGCGTCGACAGCGGCGTGTCGTCGAACCAGCAGAGGTCGGCTTCCAGTTTCTTCGCTGGCTCCGGCGCCGCTTCACGCAGCACGAAGGTGTCGCCGCGCGACACGTCGACGTCTTCCGCCAGACGAATCGTCACCGTTTGACCGGCAAACGCGCGGTCCACCGCTGCCGTGCCGCCCGGCACCGGCGCGATGATTTCAGCCACCGTCGCTTCCCGATTAGCCGGCAACACGACGATCGTATCGCCAAGCTTCACTTCGCCGGCTTCCACACGGCCCATGTAGCCGCGGAAATCGTCGGCCTGGCTGCCGTCCTGGCGCGCCACCCATTGCACCGGGAAACGCAGCGCCTGGCCCGTCGGTACTTCGACCGGCAGCGCTTCGAGCAGGTCCAGCAGCGGTTCGCCCGCGTACCACGGCATGCTTTCGCTCGCCGTCACGATGTTGTCGCCCTTGAGCGCCGACACCGGCACGAAGCGCACATCGTTCAAGCCGAGTTGACGCGCGAGTTCGACATATGCGTCGCGAATCTCGTTGAAGCGCTGCTCGCTGTATTCGACCAGGTCCATCTTGTTGATCGCGACGATCGCGTGCTGCAAACCCAGCAGCTTGACGATCGCGCTATGACGCTTGGTTTGCGGCAGCAATTGCGCGACGCCGTCCACAAACGTCACGCGCGTTGCGTCGACCAGAATGATCGCCGCGTGCGCGGTCGATGCACCCGTCACCATATTGCGCGTGTACTGCTCGTGACCCGGCGTGTCGGCAATGATGAACTTGCGCTTCGCCGTCGCGAAGTAACGGTACGCGACATCGATCGTGATGCCCTGCTCGCGTTCGGCTTCGAGGCCGTCCGTCAGCAGCGACAGGTCGATTTCGTCGCCAACGGTGCGCTTATTCTTTGCGCGCGACAGTGCCGAGAGTTGATCGCTCAATACGGCCTTGCTGTCGTACAGCAGGCGGCCGATCAACGTGCTCTTGCCGTCGTCGACGCTGCCCGCAGTGATGAAACGCAGCACGCCGAGGTCTTCTGGTTGGTGAATACCGCTCATGATTACTTTACCCTCGTCGTGTGCTTAGAAATAACCTTGCTTCTTACGCTGTTCCATCGCGGCTTCGGAGACCTGATCGTCCATCCGCGTCGCGCCGCGTTCCGTGATTTCGGTCACGGCCGTTTCGGCGATGATCTTCTCGAGATCATCCGCATCGCTTTCCACCGGGCACGTGCAGCTGATATCGCCGACGGTACGGAAACGCACCAGCGCGGATTCGCTGACTTCGCCTTCACGCATCGGCGTAAGCGGCGTGACGGGCACGAGCAGACCATTGCGGCGCACGATCTCGCGCTGATGCGCATAGTAGATCGACGGCAGTTCGAGCTTTTCACGGGCGATGTACTGCCACACGTCGAGTTCAGTCCAGTTCGAAATTGGGAACACGCGCAGGTGTTCGCCGTTATGCAGACGCGCGTTATACAGGCTCCACAGTTCCGGGCGCTGCGCCTTCGGATCCCACTGGCCGAACTCGTCGCGGAACGAAAAGATCCGTTCTTTCGCACGCGCCTTTTCTTCGTCGCGGCGCGCGCCGCCGATCAGCGCGGTGTAGCCATACTGTTCGATGGTTTCGAGCAGCGTCACGGCTTGCGCGGCGTTGCGCGAATCCGTTTCACGACGCAGACGCACCGTGCCGCGCTTGATCGACTCTTCAACGTGACCCACCACGAGTTCAGCGCCGATCTCTTTCGCACGACGATCGCGGAAGTCGATCACTTCCTCATAGTTGTGACCGGTGTCGATATGCACGAGCGGAAACGGCAGCACGGTCTTGCGATTCGCGCCGATGCCGAAGGCCTTCAGCGCGAGGTGCAGCACCACGACCGAATCCTTGCCGCCCGAAAACAGCAGCGCGGGCTTGCTGCACTCGGCAACCAGTTCGCGCAGGATGTGAATCGACTCGGCTTCGAGCCAATCGAGGTGATCCATCCGGTCTGCCGTGTTGGCGAGCGGTGCATTGACAGTGGAATCGAGCGTGGTGCTCATGTTTGGGTCCTTCGTTGATTCGCCCGGCGAGCGGTTGCTCGCCGAAGCGCAAGTATTCAAATCGATATGTGCGGCGTGCGGGCCAAAAGCCAAGGCCCGTTCGCTGAAACTTCAGGCCTGGGCGTCCGCGCCACGCTCGACCGCGATCGGCGTAATCGTCGTGATGTGCAGTCCGCATTCCTTCGTATCGCGCGACTCCCACCACCAGCGCCCTGCCCGGCTATCTTCGCCGGGACGCACGGCGCGCGTACACGGCTCGCAGCCGATGCTCGGGTAGCCACGCGCATGCAGCGGATTGACCGGCACGTCGAACGCTTTCAGGTAGGCCCACACTTCGGCCTCGGTCCAGTCGGTCAGCGGATTGAACTTGGCGATATTGCGCGCGGCGTCGTGCTCTTCCGCATGCAACTCGGCACGCGTGACCGACTGCTCGCGGCGCTGGCCCGTGACCCATGCGCTGACATCCGACAGCGCGCGGTTCAACGGCTCGACCTTGCGGATTTCGCAGCAGCGCTTGCGCAGATCGACGCTTTCATAAAACGCGTTCAGTCCGTGCGAGCCGATGTATTCCTCAACCGCGGCGGCTTGCGGATGAAACTGTTCGATGTCGTAACCGTAGCGCTCTTTCACACGATCGAGCATGCCCAGCGTTTCCGCATGCAAACGGCCCGTGTTCAGCGAGAAGATGCCGATCTTCACGCCACGCGACAGGATCGCGTGCGTGAGCAGCATGTCTTCCGCTGCGAGGCTGCTGGCGAGCTTGACGTTCGCGTGACGCGCGGCGATCGAATCGAGCAGCGCATCGAGGCGCTCGACCTTCGCGGCGAGTTCCGGCGTGAGGGCTTGGACTTCGCTCATGCCGACGCCTTCGCCAATTCGCCCGCTTCGCGGCGGCGGAACAGCGGCGACGAATTCACCGCGCCCTGGTAGTTGAAGCTGAATTCGTCGAACGCCTTGAGCGCGTCGTCGAAGTCTTTATCGGCGCGCAGCGCGTAAGCGTCGAAGCCGCAACGGAACATGAACGCGAGCTGATCGCGCAGCACGTCGCCGATCGCGCGCAGTTCGCCCTTGTAGCCGTAACGCTCGCGCAGCAGGCGGCCAATGCTATAGCCGCGGCCGTCGCGAAACACCGGAAAATCCACGCCGATCAGCGCGATCTTGTCGAAGTCGGCGACGATATCCGCCGGCTCGCTGTCCGGCGCGAGCCACACGCCGATTTCAGCGGCACTGCGCGAAGCGCTCAGTGCATCACGCTGAGCCTGCCACAACGCGAGCGGCACCAGCACCTTGCCTGCGGGCAATTCGTTCACCGCGGGCAGCGTGCCGTCTTCCGCCGGGCGCACGACCGTCCAGTCATCGTTGACGATCGCGCGATTCTTGATGATAGAAGCCATCTGTTCAGTATCCTTTTCGCGGTTACGCGTGAGCCGGTTGACGCGAGGCGTACACACGTTCCTTGAACGGGGTGATGCCGATGCGGTTATACGTTTCGATGAAGCGCTCGCCTTCGTGACGGTTTTCCACGAACGTATCGATCACCTTGCTCATCACGTCCGGCATTTCTTCCGCCGAGAACGACGGGCCGATCACGCGGCCGAGGTGCGCGCCGGTGGCGCCCGTACCCTGCTCGCCGCCGAGCGTCACCTGATACCACTCCGAGCCGTCCTTATCGACGCCCAGAATGCCGATGTTGCCGATGTGGTGGTGACCGCACGCATTGATACAGCCCGAGATGTTCAGCGACACGTCGCCCAGGTCGTACACGTAGTCCAGATCGTTGAAACGCTCCTGAATGGCCAGCGCGATCGGAATCGACTTCGCATTCGCGAGCGAGCAGAAGTCGCCGCCCGGGCACGCGATGATGTCGGTCAGCAAACCGATGTTCGGCGTCGCGAAACCTTGCGCCTTGGCCTTTTCCCACAGCGCGAACAGGTCGCGCTTCTTGACGTTGGCCAGAATCAGGTTCTGTTCGTGCGACACGCGGATTTCGCCGAGCGAGTACTCGTCGGCCCAATCAGCGACCGCTTCCATCTGCGCGTCCGTTGCATCGCCGGGGGCGATCGTGGTCGGCTTCAGAGACAGGGTGACGGACGAATAGCCCGCCACCTTGTGCGGACGCACGTTACGTTCGACCCAACGGGCGAACGCGCGGTTTTCCAGCAGATGCTTTTCGTACGAAGCGTCCGTATCCGCGAGCTTTTCATAGACCGGCGGCTGGAAGTATTGCGACACGCGATCCACTTCGGCTTGCGTAAGCGTCGAAGGACCGTCCTTCAGGTGCTGCCATTCTTCTTCGACTTGCGCCGAGAACTTCTCCGGGCTCAACGCCTTCACGAGAATCTTGATGCGCGCCTTGTACATATTGTCGCGACGGCCGTAGCGGTTATACACACGCAGCACGGCTTCGCAATACGTCAGCAGATGCTGCCAAGGCAGATCCTTGCGGATGATCGCGCCGATGATCGGCGTGCGGCCCATGCCGCCGCCGGCCAGAATGTCGACCACCAGTTCGCCCTGCTCGTTCTTCTTCAGATACACGCCCATGTCGTGAATCTGCACGGCAGCGCGGTCTTCTTTCGAACCGGACACGGCGATCTTGAACTTGCGCGGCAGCCACGCGAATTCGGGGTGGAACGTCGACCATTGACGCAGGATTTCGGCCCACGGACGCGGATCGACCACTTCATCCGGCGCCACGCCGGCGAACTGGTCGGCGGTGATGTTGCGGATACAGTTGCCCGAGGTCTGGATGCCGTGCATCTGCACCGCGGCGAGCTTGCGCAGGATTTCCGGCGTTTCTTCGAGCTTGATCCAGTTGTACTGGATGTTCGAACGCGTCGAGAAGTGGCCGTAACCGCGGTCATGCTCGCGCGCGATCTGCGCAAGCACGCGCATCTGGTCGCTGCGCAGGTTGCCGTACGGAATCGCGATGCGGTGCATGTACGCGTGACGCTGCATATACAGGCCGTTCTGCAGGCGCAGCGGACGAAACTCCTCTTCGCTCAATTCGCCCGACAAGCGGCGGCGAACCTGATCGGCGTACTGCGCGACCCGTTCATCGACGATGGTCTGGTCGTACTGATCGTATTGGTACATTCGGGGACCCCAATTTTTGCAGTGATACGCAGCGGTCCGGTTCCGCCACGCCTTGAATACCTCTCTTTGTCAGCAGCCGCAGATGAACGTTTAGACCCATCGCTCATTTGCTTATGACAAATACAGATATCCATATTGAAAAAGATGGACAGATCGTAATAAACTCGCCTTATATTTCAAACGACTAAAAAATTCTTTTGATATGCGGAGGGGTTATATATGAACCTACACCAGTTCCGCTTCGTCCGTGAGGCAGTGCGGCAGAATTTCAACCTGACAGAAGCCGCGAAGGCCCTGTTTACAAGCCAGCCAGGCGTTTCGAAGGCGATCATCGAGCTGGAGGACGAGCTCGGCGTCGAAATCTTCACACGACACGGCAAGCGGGTGCGCTCGCTGACCGAGCCGGGGCGCATCATTCTTCAGTCGGTTGAGAAGATTCTGCAGGAAGTCGAGAGCCTCAAACGGGTCGGTAAAGATTACGCGGCGCAGGATCAGGGCAATCTGGTGATCGCCGCCACCCACACTCAGGCGCGCTATTCGCTGCCCGCCGCGATCGCCGAATTCAAGAAGCGCTTTCCCAAGGTCCACCTTTCGATTCTGCAAGGCAGCCCGACCCAGGTCGCCGAAATGGTGATCCACGACCAGGCCGATCTCTGCATCGCCACCGAGGCGATCTCCAACTATAAGGAACTGGTCTCTCTGCCGTGTTTCCAGTGGCACCACGTGGCCGTCATGCAGCCGGATCATCCGCTGCTCGACCGCAAACTTTTGTCGCTGGATGATCTGACCCAGTATCCGCTTATCACCTACGACAACGCGTTCGCCGGCCGCACCAAGATCAACGAGGCGTTCCGCCTGCGCGGTCTGCATCCGGACATCGTGCTGGAGGCGATCGACGCCGACGTGATCAAGACCTATGTGGAACTGGGTCTGGGCGTCGGCATCATGGCGGATATCGCGTTCAACGCCGAGCGCGACCGTCATTTGCGCGCCATGCCGGTCGGGCACCTGTTCGGCAGCAACGTGACACGGGTCGCGCTGAAACAGGGTGCCTATTTGCGCAGCTATGTGTATACGCTCGTCGAACTGCTGTCGCCGAGCATGAACCGCAAGCTGATCGAGCAGGCGCTCAAGGGCGAACACGAAACCTACGAACTTTGATATCACCACCGCTTCTTGCCACGGAGACCTTTTGATGACGTCGTATAAGAAAAAATTCAGCGGCCTCACCGCCGCTTTAGGTTTTGGCGCGCTCCTGCTCGCCACCGCTGCCCACGCCGACATCAAAGTCGGCATCGACCTGTCGAGCACCGGCCCGGCGGCCGTGATCGGCATCACCAGCAAGAATGCGATGCTGATGTGGCCCGCCACCATCGCCGGCCAGAAAGCCGACTACATTTTCCTCGACGACGCCTCCGACCCGGGCGCCGCCGTGCGCAACATCCGCAAGCTGATCAACGAAGACCACGTGGACGTGATCGTCGGCCCGAACATCACGCCGGCGGCCATGGCCGCGCTCGATCCGGTCGCCGAGAGCCAGACGCCGATGATCACCCTGATCGGCTCGGCGAGCGTGGTCGAGCCGCAGGAAGGCAAGAAGGTGTGGGCCTACAAGATGGCGCAGACCGACAGCGCGATGGCCGACGTGATGACGCGCTACATGTCGAACCACAACGTGAAGACGGTGGGTTTCATCGGTTTCGCGGACGGCTACGGCGAAAGCTGGCTCAACGAGTTCAGCAAGTTCGCGGCGCTGCGCCATATCCAGCTGGTCGCCACCGAGCGCTATAACCGCACCGACGCGAGCGTGACCGGCCAGATCCTGAAGCTGATGGCCGCCAAGCCCGACGCAATCCTGATCGCGGGCGCCGGCACGCCGACGGTGCTGCCGCAACGCACGCTGATCGAGCGCGGCTTCAAAGGCCCGATCTATCAGACGCACGGCATCGCCACGCCCGAATTCATCAAGCTCGGCGGCAAGGACGTGGAAGGCACGCTGTTCCCGACCCAGCCGGTCGTGGTGGCGCGCACGCTGCCGGCCGATCATCCGGCGAAGAAAGCGGCGCTCGCCTTCACGAACGAATATGAGGCGAAGTACGGCCCGGGCAGCGTGACGCAGTTCGCGGGCGACGCGGCGGGTGTGTATCCGCGCTTGCAGGATGCCGTGGCCCGTGCGCTGAAGACGGCGCAGCCGGGCACGCCGGCGTTTCGTACGGCGCTGCGTGACGAGCTGGAACATGCGCATGAACTGGTCGTGCCGAACGGCGTGGTCAACACGAGCCCGAAGGATCACGTGGGGTTGGATCAGCGCGCGAGCGTGATGGGCGTGATCAGGAACGGCAAGTTTGTTTATTTGAGCCAGTAAGCGATCTAGTGGGACCCCCGCCCGTGCAGCCGGGCGGCAGGTGTCCGCGGCGTGATGACGTGGTCGGCGCCGATACACGTGGCGGCGGCGTACACGGTGCAGAAAAGTCGTGCGGACAGGCTGCGGCTCAGCTTGCGGCTGCGGCCGCAATCGAGCGGCGAGACTGAGACACCGGCGCGTTCAGCCGGCGAAGTTGCTAAAGTAGCAGTCTTTCCCCGATCAGCAGTCCCACACCATGCGCACCACCCGAGCCATCCACGCCGTCGAGCGGCTGAAAACGCGCAGCGGCAATCCGCAGTTTGCCGCGATCAGCCTTTCCGGCGGCCTGTTCTATCTGGTCGACAAATCGAGCGGCACGGACAAGAAAGTCTCCGACCCGCTGACGCTCGACGACTTCGTCAAATTCGTCGACGCTTTCGGCCCGCCGAAGCCGCGCAAGGCGAGCAAGCTGGATATCGCGTTCGAAGAGCAGATCAAGAAGAGCAAGGGCGGTTGAGCGATACAACCGCTTTACGACCATAGCCGTATCAACGCCTCAGACGTTGCCAATCTCGCGCCACTGCCCATCCGCCGCGCTGCTCGCGAGCATCGCCTCGATAAAGCGCAAACCCGACACTCCGTCTTCCACCGTCGTGAGCAACCGGCTTTCGGCGGGCAACGCGCGGCCCGCGTCCAGGGCTTCGATCTGCAACGCCGCGTCTTTGTACAACTGCGCGAACGCTTCCAGATAACCTTCGGGATGCCCTGGCGGCACACGCGTCGCATGCGCCGCGATCACGCTCTTCACGCGCCCTCGCGTCAAACGCTCAGCCTCGCCGCCCAACGGCGTGAACCACAATTCGTTCGGATTCTCCTGGTCGAAACTCAACCCCGCTTTCGTCCCATACACGCGCAAACGCAATGCATTCTCCGCGCCGCTCGCCACCTGGCTCGCCCAGAGCATGCCGCGCGCGCCGTTCGGATAGCGCAGCATGGCCTGCACGTGATCGTCGATGCGGCGTCCCGGCACAAAGGTATGCACTTCCGCCGCCAACGCATGCGGCGTCATGCCCGTGACGAACGCGGCAAGGTGATAAGCATGCGTGCCGATATCGCCGAGACATCCCGCCGGACCCGCTAACGCCGGGTCCGTGCGCCAACCGGCCTGCTTGTTCGTGCCGCTCGTTTCGATCGGTTCCGCCAGCCAGTCCTGCGCATATTCGACCTGCACCACACGTATCTCGCCGAGCTCGCCTCGTTCGATCAACTCGCGGGCATGACGTGCCAACGGATAGCCCGAATACGTATGCGTCAACGCAAACAGCTTGTTCTTCTTGCGAGCCAGTTGGGCCAGCGCTTCGCCTTCGGCCAGTGAAATCGCCAGCGGCTTGTCGCACACGATATGGATACCGGCTTCGAGAAACGCCGTCGCCACCGGCGCGTGAAGATGATTCGGCGTGACGATCGCCACCGCGTCGATGCCATCATCGCGCGCGGCCTCGGCGCGCGCCATCTCGCGCCAGTCCGCATAGCTGCGCGCGATGCCGGCCTCGGCGGCGCTCGCCTGCGCGCGTTGCGGATCGGACGACAGCGCGCCCGCCACCAGTTCGAACCGATCGTCGAGCCGCGCCGCGATCCGATGCACCGCGCCGATAAACGCGCCCTGCCCGCCGCCGACCATCCCTAGCCTGAGCCTTCGTTGTGCCATCGTCCTCGCTCCTTTGCGTTGACTCGCCGCCGTCAGATGCCGAGCACGCGTTTTAACTGCGCGGCGTCCACACCGCTTCCGGCGAAATCGTCGAATGCATGCTCGGCCACGCGGATGATGTGGCGGCGAATGAACTCCGCGCCTTCGCGCGCGCCGTCGTGCGGATGCTTCAGCGCGCACTCCCATTCGAGCACGGCCCAGCCGGGGAAATCGTATTGCGCCATCTTCGAGAAGATCGCGCCGAAATCGATCTGGCCGTCGCCGAGCGAGCGGAACCGGCCCGCACGTTCGACCCAACCGCTGTAACCGCCATACACGCCTTGCTTGCCGGTCGGACGAAACTCCGCGTCCTTCACATGGAACGCCTTGATGCGCTCGTGATAGATGTCGATGAACGCGAGGTAGTCCAGTTGCTGCAACACGAAATGACTCGGGTCGTAGAGGATGTTGGCGCGCGCGTGCTGCTTGACCGCATCGAGAAAACGCTCGAAGGTCACGCCGTCGTGCAGGTCTTCGCCCGGATGCAGTTCGTAGCAGACGTCCACGCCGGCTGCGTCGAACGCGTCGAGAATCGGCGTCCAGCGGCGCGCGAGTTCGTCGAAAGCGGCTTCCACGAGACCTGCCGGACGCTGCGGCCAGGGGTACAGATACGGCCACGCCAGCGCCCCGGAAAACGACACGTGCGTGCTCAAGCCCAAACGCTGCGAGGCCTTCGCCGCGAGCTTCATCTGCTCGATCGCCCACTGCGTGCGCGCGGCCGGATCGCCTCGCACCTGCGGCGCGGCAAAGCCGTCGAACAGCGCGTCATAGGCCGGGTGCACGGCGACGAGCTGTCCTTGCAGATGCGTCGACAGTTCGGTGATCGTCACGCCCAAGTTGTCCACAGTCTCGCGCAACTCGTCGCAATAGGTCTGGCTCGACGCCGCCTGTTCGAGATCGATCAGGCGCCTGTCGCACGGCACCTGAATCCCTTTGAAGCCGAGACCCGCGGCCCATTCGGCAAGATGCGCGAGGTTGTCGAACGGCACCTCGTCACCCATGAACTGGGCGAGAAAGATAGCCGGCCCTTGGATGGTTTTCATCGTACGGCTCCTCGAACGGGGGCGCGCACGCCGTGCCGCCCACTGCACGACATCAGGCAGCGCGCCCCGGATGCTGGGATCAGAACGGCGAGTCCGGGAAATAGAAGTGCTGTGCGTTTTCCTTCGTGATCAGCACCGACGGAATGATCGTCGTGGGCGGCAGCTTCTCGCCCTTCAGGCGAGCTTCGGCGGTGAGCTTGATGGCGTCGTAGATGAACTTCGGCGAGTACGATACGTCCGCCTTGATCATCGGCGCGCCGTCCATCACGTTCTTCACCATGCCCTTCGAGCCCGCGCCGCCGAACACGATCTTGATGTCGGTGCGTTTGGCCTGTTCGATCGCCTTGATCACGCCCACCGCCATGTCGTCGTCCGCGGCCCAGACGGCGTCGATATGCTTGAAGCGTGTCAGGTAATCCTGCATGACCTTGAACGCGTCGTCGCGATTCCAGTTCGCGTACTTGGCGTCGAGAATCTTCATGTCCGGATAGTTCTTGATCACGGTTGTGAACGCGGTCCAGCGTTCGTTGTCGAGCGTGGTCGGAATGCCGCGCAGCGCGACGATGTTGCCTTTGCCGCCCAGCTCCTTCGCCAGAAACTCGGCGGGGATCTTGCCGAACGCAGTGTTGTCACCGGCAACATACGCATCCTGCGCGCTGGTGTCGGTCAGCCCGCGATCCACCACCGTCACGTACACGCCTTTCTTCTTCACCTGCGCGACCGGCTGCGTGAGCGAAGCCGATTCGAACGGGAAGATCACGAGCGCGTTGATCTTGTTGACCGTCACCAGATCCTGCAACTGGTTCGCCTGTTCGGGTGCGCCGGCCGCGGTCTTCACGATCACTTTCAGATCGGGATGCGCTTTCTCCAGATCGGTCTTGGCTTTATTCGCCCACCAGACAATGCCGCCCGTAAAACCGTGGTCGGCTGTTGGAATCGCGACGCCCAGCGTGACTTTTTCATCGGCGCGCGCGACATTCGCCGTACCCAGTATTCCCAACGCCAGCATGCCGGCGCCGACCGCTCGAAGGACCTGCTTCATGGTTATGTCTCCTTGTGTGAGGCGTTCGTGCGCCCCGATCTCAACTCACCGTTACTGCAGTTTGAAGCGCAATCTGAAGCACCACCGCTACCGCCGTCCACGTTGTACGAACGCGACGAAGATAATCACCACGCCCTGCACCGCCGCGTTCAGATACACGCTGATGATGCTGGTCAGATTCAGAATGTTCGCGATCACCGACAGCAGGATCGCGCCGATCACCGTGCCGATCACGCGCCCTTCGCCGCCCTTGAGCGCCGTGCCGCCGACCACCACCGACGCGATCGCCTCGAGCTCCCACAGCAAACCGGTAGTCGGCGTGGCGGAACCGAGCCGCGGCACATACAACACGGTGGCGACGCCCACGCAAATGCCGAGCAGTACGTAGGTGACGATCTTCACGGTGTCGACGCGAATCGCCGCATAGCGCGCGACCTGCTCGTTCGAACCGATCGCCTGCACATGCCGGCCGAATGCCGTGCGGTTGAGAATCAGCGCGCCGCCCGCCGCGACCACCAGAAACACCCAGATCGGCACCGGCACGCCAAACAGGCTCGCGTAATAGACCGGGCCGTACAGGTCGGATAGCGAGTTATCCAGCGTTAGCGCGCCGCCGTCGGCGAGCCAGGTCAGCACCGCGCGAAAAATGCCCAACGTGCCGAGCGTGACGATGAACGGCTCGATCCGCCCTTTGGTAATCAGCAAGCCGTGCGCGCAGCCGAACAGCCCGCCGAGCACGAGCGCGAACACGATGCCGAGTGTGAGGATCATCAGCGGCGGGAAGGTATGCCCGCCGACGCCCGCCGCAAGTCCGTTCATCAGCCAGATCATGCTGCCCGCGATCAGCGCCGCCATCGAGCCGACCGAGAGATCGATCCCGCCCGAGATGATCACGAAGGTCATGCCGACCGCGATGATGCCGATGAACGACGTGCGCGTGAGCACGTTCATCATGTTGTCGAGCGTGGCGAAATCGCGGTTGAGCAGCGTGCCGACAATGCACAGCACGATCAGTCCAACCAGCGGACCGAGCGCATACAGCCGATGCGCGAAGCGCAACGCGCGGCCGGATTGGACGGCTTCAGTGGGTGCCGGTCGCATGGGCGATCAACTCCTCTTCGGTCAGATGCTCGAGCGTCAGCGTGGCTTGCAGGCGTCCCGCGCGCATCACGGCGACGCGGTGGCACAAGCCGATCAGCTCGATCAGTTCGGATGAAATGACGATCACCGCGCGGCCCTGCGCGGCGAGACGATGGATCAGGAAATAGATATCGCGTTTCGCGCCGACATCCACGCCGCGAGTCGGCTCGTCGAGCACGATCACATTCGGCTCCGGCTGCAGAAATTTGGCGAGCGCGAGCTTCTGCTGATTGCCGCCGGAGAGCATGCGCGCGCGGCTCGACAGATCGCCGGTGCGAATGCCGAATTCGCTCACGGCTTTCGTCAACGCGCCCCGCCCCGCCTTCATGTCGAGCAGCGGATGCGCGTAGCGTTCGAGCGTCATCAGCGTGACGTTGTCCTGCAGGCTCAGGTTCACGTGCAGGCCTTTGCCCTTGCGATCCTCGCTCAGATAGGTGAGGCCGTGGTGCATCGCGTCGCGCGGACTTTTCAGATCGGCGGGACGGCCGGCCATCTCGATGCGACCCGCCGTGCGTTTGCGCAGGCCGATGATCGCTTCGAACGCCTCGGTGCGGCCCGCGCCCACCAGTCCCGCGAAACCGAGCACTTCGCCCGCGCGCACGTCGAAGCTCAGGTCCTCCACCCAGTCCGGCACGACGAGGCCTTGAACCTTCAGCGCGACCGGCGCGTCGGCGGGCACGGTGATTTTCTCGGGGAACATATCGGACACGTCGCGCCCGACCATCAGGTTCGCCATCTGCTGCCGCGCGAGTCCGGCGGTTTCGCTGCGGGCGACGAAGCGGCCGTCGCGCATCACGATCACTTCGTCGGTAATGCGCTCCACTTCGTCGAGCTTGTGCGAAATGTAGATGATGGTCACACCGTCGGCCTTCAGCTTCGCCATCAGCGTGAAAAGGCGCTCGGTTTCAGAAGGCGTGAGCGTCGCCGTCGGTTCGTCCATGATGAGCAGGCGCGCGCGGCGCGAGAGCGCCTTGGCGATCTCCACCATCTGCTTTTCCGCGACGATCAGTTCGCGCACCTTCGTGTCCGGCGCTTTCTCCAGACCGACCTGCGCGAGATAACGGGCGGCCTCGGTGTTCATCGCCGCATCGTCGACGAACCAGCCGCGCTTCTTTTCATGGCCGAGGTACATGTTCTGCGCGATCGTCAGATGTTCGGCGAGATTGAACTCCTGGTGAATCAGCACGATGCCTTGCGCTTCGGCATCGCGCGAACCGGTGAACTGCTGCGGGTGGCCGTCGACCAACAAGCTGCCCGATGTGGCGGTTTCATAGCCGGCGAGGATTTTCATCAGCGTCGATTTGCCCGCGCCGTTCTCGCCGAGCAGTCCGTAGATGCGCCCCGGCGCCAGGTCGAAGCTCACGCCGTGCAGCACGCGCACGGGCCCGAAGTCTTTGCGGATATCGTCGAAACGGATCGCGAGGCTCATGACTCAGGCGCTCCCGCGAATCACGAGCCGATGCGGCAACAGCACACCCGGCACGTTCGCCAACGGATTGGCGAGCCGCTGCAGCAACAGCCGCGCGGCGGTTTCGCCCAGCTCGCGCATGGGCTGCGCGATGGTGGTGAGGGGCGGATCGATCTGCGCGGCAAGCGAGATATCGTCGAAGCCGACCACCGCGATATCGTCGGGCACACGCTTGCCGACGCTGCGCAAGCCGTGAATCACGCCGATCGCGAGCGTGTCCGAGACCGCGAAGATCGCGCTCGGCGCCTGCGGCTGATTCATCAGCGTGGCCGCGGCCGAGGCGCCCGCTTCGTAGTCGAGGCTGTTCAGGTTCATGCGCCAGCTTTCGTCCGGCGTGATGCCCGCTTCGGTCAGCGCATCCAGATAGCCTTGCTGACGCTGGCGCGCGTACAGGTAGTCGACATCGGAATTGATCAGGCCGATGCGGCGGTGGCCGCGCGCGAGCAGATGCCGGACGGCGTCGCCGGCGGCCCGGTAGTTGTCGATGCCCACGTACGGCACGCCCATTGCCGGGTCGAACTCGCAGCACGCAACCCACGGCAGCGCGCTCGACGCCTCGCCGAGCGCCTGCTGGATGGTGGCCGGATCGAGACAGATCGCGCCGTCCGCGCGGCGGCGGCGCAGCAGATCGAAGTAGCTGCGCTCGCGCCCCGGATCGGCGCCCGTGTCGCACAGCAACATGAAGTAGCCGTGCTGGCGGGCCACGCTGTCGATGCCGCGCACGATCTCCGCGTAAAACGGGTTGCCCACGTCCGGAACCATGGTCAGCAGCAGGCGGCTCTCCGCCGTGCGCAGGTTGCGCGCGAGTTCGTTGACGCGGTAGCCGCTGGCGTCGATGGCGGCCAGCACCTTGTCGCGCGTGGCGGGCCGCACGTTCTCGTGGCCGTTCAGCACGCGCGACACCGTGGCCACCGAAACGCCCGCCTGCTCGGCGACGCCGGCAATCGAAATGCCTTCGGCCGCGCCGCGCGCCGGCCGGCCGCCGGGCTGGGGACGCGCCTCGGACACCACTGCGGGCGCCTTGCTGGACGTCGATCTGGACAAGTGAACACGCCTCGAAAATGTAATCGATTACATTCTTGAGCGATCGATGCGGGAAGCGCAAGGCCCGATCGCTAGGGATTAACACGGGGGGCGGCGTGACCCCGCAGCGCCGCATTCCGGTCTGGCGGCGGGCGGCGCCCTGCCCGCCCGAGCGCGGATCGGCATGGTCATTTGGTACAATCCCGCAGTTACCCTGACGTGCCTTGCGTGCCGAGTTGTCGTGCGAGGCCCCCGGTCAGTGGCACATCGCAAACTCGCCAAACCACAGAGCCGAATCCACCATGAACATCGAGCAAGCGCGTTTCAACATGATCGAACAGCAGATCCGCCCCTGGGAAGTGCTCGACCAGGACGTGCTGAATTTGCTGTCGATCGTCAAGCGTGAGAACTTCGTCCCCACCGTCTATCGCGACCTGGCCTTCGTCGATTTCGAAGTGCCGCTGCCGGCCGGTCAGCACATGCTGGCGCCGCGCGTCGAAGCGCGCGTGCTGCAGGAACTGGCGGTGAAGAAACACGAAAGCGTGCTCGAAATCGGCGCGGGCTCGGGTTACATGGCCGCGTTGCTCGCGCACCGCGCGCAGCACGTGCTGACGGTCGACATCGAACCCGAACTGGCGGAACTGGCGAAAACCAACCTGATCGCCAACGGTGTGCTGAACGCCGAAGTCGCCACCGGCGACGCTTCGCGCGGCTGGGCCGGCGCCGCGCCGTACGACGTGATCTGCGTGTCGGGCGGCCTGCCGGTACTGCCGCAGGAAATTCTCGATCAACTGAAGATCGGCGGCCGTCTGGCGGCGTTCGTCGGCACCGCGCCGGTCATGAAGGCGCAGATCATTACGCGTATCGACGAGAAGCAGTACCGCATTGCCGACGTGTTCGAAACGTATGTCGAGCCGCTCATCAACGCGGTGCAGCCGTCGCGTTTCAAGTTCTGATTGACGCATTGATCCGGACGGCCGGCATGGCCGCCGTCCTCTGAATTGAACTGGATGTCCTGCTGATGCAAAACCTGACCGCTCCGGCGCTCGCCGAATGGCTCGCCGACACCTCGCGTCCCGCGCCCGTCCTGCTCGACGTGCGCGAGCCGTGGGAAATCCAGACGGCGTCCATCGCCGGCGCCGTGTCGATCCCCATGCGTGAGATTCCCGCGCGCAGCGAAGAACTCGACGACGACGCGCAAATCGTCTGCGTCTGCCACCACGGCGCGCGCAGTGCCCAGGTCGCGATGTTCCTCGAGTCGCGCGGCCATACCAACGTGTTCAATCTGCAAGGCGGAATCGACGCGTGGTCGCGTCAGGTGGATCCGTCCGTTCCGACCTACTGATCAATCAGCCGCAATGAGGTGTTAGTGCGGCCGTGAGGAACGGCTGCTCTAATACTTGCTTGCGAGCTTTCGCGTTACGCGGACGGGCCAACGGCCTTTGTGCGCTTCTTTTGCTTCTCCCGCTTTCCCCGCTTCCAGCTTGCACCCTTTGGCGCAGAGCTAACGTCACGCTTTCATTGCGCTGCTTCGCGCGTTCTCTTAGGAAATTTCATACGGTTTCCTGAACATCTCACAGGCACCATGCTTCGACCTTTTTTGGGGAAGCAATGTGATGAGATTCTTGAAGATCGCGATGCTGGCCGCAACCTTGCTGCCGCTTATCTCGCATGCAACGTTGGGCGGTGCGCCGTCCGCCGGCACATCCTCTGCGCCACTGCTGCGCGCCATACCGCAGTCCGCCGTCGCGACGCCAGCTCAACCAGCGAACGCAACACGCTACTCCCTGCACCAGTCAATCGACGCCAACGGCGTGACCCTTCGCGAATACGTGCTGCCCGGCAACGTCGTGTTCGCGGTCTCGTGGGACGGCCCCATTCGTCCTGATATGGCAGCGCTGCTCGGCAGCTATTTCCCGAACTTCGTCAACGCCGCGCAAAGCCGCACGCGCGGCACCGGGCCATTGGTCGACGGCAACGACGATTTCCGGGTCGAGTCCACTGGCCGCCTGGGACGCTTCAGCGGCATGGCCTGGCTGCCTCGCCTGATGCCCGCCGGCGTCGGTCCGGGCGATCTGCAATAAGGCACGCGTCGAGCTATGAGAAAACAAACCATGAACACATTGAAGAAGGCACTCTGGCTCGTGGCAGCCATTGCCGGAGTCGCGCTTTCCGCATGCGGCGGCGGCGGAAACGCCAGCGGCAACCAGAGCGGCAACTCGATCGGCTGGAACGCCACCCCTGACTGGATCCCACCACCGAACGGCTCAGGCGGTTCCGGCAACTCCGGCAACTCCGGCAATTCGGGTAACGCGACGCCCCCGGCCACCGGCGACAACACGGTGCCGGTTAGCGTCGACGCCTCGACGGGCAACGTGAACCGGCTGTTCGCATCGGTTACGGTCTGCGTGCCGGGCGCGCAGAGCGCGCAGGTCGCGAGCCAGTGCGTGAGCGTCGACAAGATGCTGGTCGATACCGGCTCGACCGGCGTGCGCATTGCAGCCCGCGCACTCCCCACGCTGGCTCCTCAGTTGCTCACGCAAGCGGGCGCGGTCGACGATCCGGTCGGCTCCGCGCCGATAGTCGAATGCATGCCGTTTGCCTCGGGTTTCACGTGGGGTTCGGTCAAACGCGCGGACATTACGATCGGCAGCAAGACGGCGAGTAATATTCCGATCCAGCTGATCTCCGATGGTGCGTTCGCCGTCCCCGACGATTGTGTCGCGCACGGCGGCGGCGACATGGGCGCCGCCCTCGACGCCATGGGGGTGAACGGCATTCTCGGCATCGACAACTTCACGAGCGATTCCGCGGACGCCGTAACTACCGCGATACCCGGCAACTACTATTACTGCCCGTCGCAAAACCGTTGCATCAGCACGCGCGTGCAGGCGAGCCAGGAAGTCATGAACCCGGTTGCGGGATTCGCGAGGGACAACAACGGCACGGTCATCCGTCTGCCTGCCGTGCCGGCTGGCGGCCAGGCCAGCGTTACGGGCCTGTTGGTGTTCGGCATCGGCACGCAGCCGAACAATGCGCTGCCGCCCAATGCCACCGTCGTTGCAGTGGACAAATACGGCACGTTCACGACCCAGTACCAGGGGCGCGTGTTCAATCGCAGCGCGATCGACAGCGGCACCTTGAGCTACGCTTTCCCCGATAGCGCCATCCCCGTCTCCGCCGCCGGCTTATACACGCCTGCGGGCACGTTGACCCTGAGCGCCACCATCGACCCCACCAACGGAAAAGGCTCGCCGCTCCAGATGCCATTTTCGGTCGGCAACGCCGCCAGTCTCATGGCGAGCGGTTACGCAGCGTTTAACAACATTGGTCAGTACTTCTCGAATAGCCACAACAATATGTTCTTGTGGGGGCTGCCGTTCTTCTATGGCCGCGACGTCTACACCGTGATTGGAAACGCGAAGGTCGGCAACCAGACTGGGCCGTTCGTCGCGTTCTGACGACTGAGCACCCAACTGAGACAGGAGGCGTTGCTCTCGCGTAGCGCCTCCTTACGCCATTTCCGATTTTTCATTCAGACTTTTCCGGCAATCCCAATAACGCCCCGCTGGCACCATGCTCCGACCTGTTTTCGTGGAGCAATGTGATGAATTTTGTGAAGGTCGCACTGGCCGCTGCGGCACTGTTACCGCTCGCGTCTTATGCGGCGTTGGGCGGTGCGCCCAATGCAGGGGCGACGCCGCAACCGTTGCTCCGCGCGGCGAGCTCTAACGCTGCTTCCGCTTCCATGCCTTATACCGTGCGCCCGTCGCGTGACCCCAATGGTGTGACGGTGCGCGAATACGTGCTGCCGTCGAACGTCGTGTTTGCGGTCACGTGGGACGGCCCGGTGCGGCCGGATATGAGCGCGTTGCTCGGCAGCTATTTCCCCAGCGCGGTTGCCGCCAGCGCAGTGCGGGCTCGCGGCACGGGTCCGTTGATCGAGCGCAATGGCGACTTCCAGATCGAGTCGGCAGGCGCGCCGGGGCACGCGTCCGGCAAGGCATTCCTGCCGCGCCTCGTCCCCGCCAATGTTCGCGTGGAAGATCTGCAATGAAGCAGCGGGTCGAGCCACGAATCACAAGAAACATGAAAACACTCAACCAATCCCTTTGTTTCGCCATCCTGACTGCCAGTGTCGTTCTGTCCGCCTGCGGCGGTGGAGGTGGTGGCGACAGCAGTGACTCGAATGCGATGCAGGACAAGGGCAACCCGGCGCCGGTCTCGCCGACGCCGGGCCCTGCTCCGTCGCCTGCACAAAATCCGGCGCCGACGCCAAGTCCCGCGCCTTCGCCGAGCTCCGCTTCGAGCCCAACGCCCACGCAGACTCCCAGCCCGGCACCGACGCCCGCGCCGAAGCCCACTCCGATGCCGCGTCCGACTCCGACTCCGACTCCGACTCCAACTCCAACACCGACACCGACACCGACGCCGACACCAACTGCGACTCCGACTCCAACACCGACACCAACACCGACACCAACACCGACACCAACTCCAACTCCAACTCCAACTCCAACTCCAACTCCAACTCCAACTCCAACTCCAACTCCAACTCCAACTCCAACTCCAACTCCAACTCCGACACCAACGCCATCGCCATCGCCATCGGCCGACGTCAACACCGTCCCGATCACCGTCGAACGATGGACGGGAAATTACGCCAACCAGCCCTACGTAACCGTCACCATCTGCATCCCTAGTGTGCAGGGCGCGAGCCAATGCGCAACGATCGACCACATGCTGGTCGACACCGGTTCGGCAGGCGTGCGTGTGCTGGCGAGCGCGTTGGGCCCGGCGCTCTCGGGTCGTTTGCCGGCGCAAACCGGCGCCACCGACGATCCCACCAGCGCAGCCCCGATTGCCCAATGCGCGCAGTTTGCGTCAGGTTATGCGTGGGGGCCGATCAGGCGCGCCGACGTAACGATCGGCGCCAAGGCAGCAGGCAACCTGCCGATCCAGGTGATCGGCGACAGCGCGTATGCCACGCCCGCCGATTGCGCATCGGTGGGGCTCGGGAACATCGGCACGGTGACCGATCTCGGCGCCAATGGCGTGGTCGGCATCAGTTCCGCGGTACGCGACTTTCCGCTCGCGGCCCAATATGCCTTGTCGGCCACTTACTACTACTGTCCGTCCACGGGTTCGTGCAAAGGCACACGCGTGCCGCTCGACACGCAGGTCATGAACCCCGTCGCCAACTTCACTTCGGACAACAACGGCACGATCATCCGTCTGCCTGCCCTGCCTGCGGGCGGCCAGCCAAGCGCCACCGGCGAACTGGTGTTCGGCATTGGCACGCAACAGAACAACAGGCTGTCGTCGAATGCCAATATCATTGCGCTCGACGGCAACGGCTTCTTCACGACGGCGTACAAGGGCTCGCTGTTCGGAAGGGGGGTGATGGATAGCGGGTCGAACACGAACACTTTCCAGGATCGCTCGATCCCGTTCGACTCGTGGGGACGTTACACGCCGTCGACCGCACTCAGCCTGTCCGCCATACTCAAACCCAACAGCGGAGCGGCGGCGTCCGCAACCGTACCGTTCCAGGTAGCCAATACGGCGAACCTGATGAACGGCCAATACGCAGCGCATGACGATCTGGCCGTCTATACGTCGCTTTCCAGTTACTTTATCTGGGGCCTGCCGTTCTTCTTCGGCCGCGACGTCTACACCGCTTTGAACGGCACCCAGGTCGGCGCGCAGACTGGCCCCTTCGTCGCGTTCTGAACTCGGCGATCTAATCGATAAGGCTGGCGCCCCGCAAATCGCCGGCCTTCTTTCATACCGCGGTCTCCGAAACGCCGCGCTACTAGTCCACCTCCCTCAACACCTCGGCCACCGCCCCACAGGATCTCCCCGATCTGCGCCTCCTCGACGATCAACGGCGGCGAGAACGCCAGGATATCGCCTGTATAGCGCGACGGCGCATGCACAAAGGCGCGGCGCAGATGCACCGTCGACGCCCGTTGGCGGATACGCACGCTTCGTTGCGGCGCGGCGCGCACCTGAACGAGGCGCATGGTTCGATCCTGCACCACTTTCGCGCCGCAATCCGCATGAACCGGCCAGCCGGTAGCCGCGATGCAGCATGCCATGCACGACCTTCGAGTCGAATTTACTGCATGGCATGTGGCTTGCAGTACACAAGCGGCAAGTCATGCGGGATAAGCCCTGCTGGCTGAAATCGACGCCCATAAACAGTCACCATCAATGGCAAGGGGATATACATGAAACGTCGCAGTCTGTTGAAGTTCGGCTCCATGTCGGGCGCGCTGGCGCTTGCTGGTCAGGTTCCGTTCGCCCATGCGCAGTCGGGCAGCGGCCCGATCAAGGTAGGTATCCTGCATTCGCTGTCGGGCACGATGGCGATCTCGGAGACTTCCCTCAAAGACACCGCGTTGATGACCATTGCGGACATCAACAAGAACGGCGGCGTGATGGGCCGTCAACTGGAGCCGGTGGTGGTCGACCCGGCATCGAACTGGCCGCTCTTCGCCGAGAAAGCGCGTCAGCTGATCACGCAGGACAAGTGCGCCGTGGTGTTCGGCTGCTGGACCTCGGTGTCGCGCAAATCGGTGCTGCCGGTGTTCGAGGAACTGAACGGCCTGCTGTTCTACCCGGTCCAGTACGAAGGCGAAGAAATGTCGCGCAACGTGTTCTACACGGGCGCAGCGCCGAATCAGCAGGCGATTCCGGCGACCGAATACCTGATGAGCGCGGAAGGCGGCGGCGCCAAGCGCTTCTTCCTGCTGGGCACCGACTATGTGTACCCCCGCACGACCAACAAGATCCTGCGCGCGTTCCTCAAGTCGAAGGGCGTCCAGGAAGCCGACATTCAGGAGGTCTATACGCCGTTCGGCCATAGCGACTACCAGACCATCGTCGCGAACATCAAGACTTTCTCGCAAGGCGGCAAGACCGCGGTGATCTCCACGGTGAACGGCGACTCGAACGTGCCGTTCTATAAGGAACTCGGCAACCAGGGGCTGAAGGCGTCGGACGTGCCAGTGGTCGCCTTCTCGGTCGGCGAGGAAGAGTTGCGCGGTATCGATACGAAGCCGCTGGTCGGCAACCTCGCGGCGTGGAATTACTTCATGTCGCTGCGCAACCCGGCCAACGAAAAGTTCAAGAAGCAATGGGCCGCATGGGTCGCGCAGAACAACCTGCCGGGCGGCACCAAGCGCGTGACCAATGACCCGATGGAAGCAACCTTCGTCGGCATCCATATGTGGAAGCAGGCAGTCGAGAAGGCCAAGAGCACCGAAGTCGACAAGGTGCGCGTGGCGATGGTCGGCCAGACGTTCGCCGCGCCTTCGGGCTTCACGCTCGAAATGGACGGCAATCACCACCTGCACAAGCCGGTGATGATCGGCGAAGTGCGCGCCGACGGCCAGTTCAACGTGGTGTGGCGGACCAAGACCGCGATTCGCGCGCAGCCGTGGAGCCCGTTCATTGCCGGCAATTCGAGCAAGCCGGACGTGGTCAGCTCGATCCCGGCGTTCCTGAAGCGTTCGCGCGTCGCCTGACAGGAAGGCGTGCCGTGACGGCGACGTCGGCCGGCATGGCACGCCGATGTAATCCCGCGACAGGCGCGCCGACCGCGCCTGCGTTCGTGCCGTGATCCGCCGTCCCGACGGCACGACTTTCGCGCGCGGCAATTCGAAGGTGAAGCTGCGGCGCTTGCCCACATGCCGCGCCGCTCCGCCTGTTTTTCTTCAAAGGCCACCATGGCGTTCTCATTTCTCAGGTCCACACGAACACTGGCGCAAAAACTGTCGCTGCGGCTCGCGCAGCGCGGCGTGACCGGTGTCGCGCTCGTGCTCCTCGCGGGCGCACCGCTGAGCGCTTTCGCGCTGACGCAAGCCGATGTGGCGCCGCTTGCCGGCGACGACTTCGACGCGAAATCCGCCGCCATCGACAAACTGATCGCCAATCACGACAAAGAGTCGATGGCGGTGCTCAAGGCGCTGTCCGACGACAGCGCGCTCGCCACCGATTCGGGCGCCGTGCTGCTGCAGGACGGCGACACCGCGAAGGACGCGGTCACCGGCAAGACCATCGCCGCGGGCGATGCCCAGCCGGTCACGCTGAACAATCTGCTGCGCTCGAAAGTGGCCGGCGCGCTGTCGGGCCTGCAACTCGATTCGCCGGACAAGGCGACACGTGAAGCCGCGATCACCGCGCTGCTGCAGAACCCGGATCCGTCGATCAAACCGCTCGTCGACGCAGCTCGCGCAAAGGAAACCGATCCCGCGCTGAAGAAGCGCCTCGACACTTTGTGGGCGATGACCGCGCTGCACGACGCCGACCCCGCAAGGCGCCTCGAAGCCGTGCAACTGGTCGCCGCGCGACACGACCTCGACATGAACGAGTTGCTGCGGCCGATCGTCGCGAAGAACCCGGACGGCACCTTCGTGGAAGCCGACGACCGCGTGCGCGCCGCCGCGCAAAGCGGCATCGACGAACTCGACGCGATCCAGCGCCGCAGCCAGATCGCCGGCACGCTGTTCGCGGGCCTCTCGCTTGGCAGCGTGCTGCTGCTCGCCGCGCTGGGCCTTGCCATCACCTATGGGTTGATCGGCGTGATCAACATGGCGCACGGCGAATTCCTGATGATCGGCGCGTACGCCACCTATGTGGTGCAGAACCTCTTTCAGCGCTTCGCGCCCGGCGCGTTCGACTGGTATCCGCTGCTCGCCATTCCGGCCTCGTTCGTCGCCGCGGGGCTGGTGGGCATCGTGCTCGAACGGCTAGTGCTGAAGCATCTGTACGGCCGCCCGCTCGAAACGCTGCTGACCACCTTCGGCGTCAGCCTGATCCTGATTCAGGCGACGCGCATGCTGTTCGGCGCGCAGAACGTGCAGGTGGTCAACCCGGCGTGGATGAGCGGCGGCGTCACCGTGCTGCCCAATCTGATCCTGCCGTACAACCGGCTGGCGATTCTCGCGTTCTCGCTGATCGTGGTCGGCATCGCGTGGGCTGTGCTCACCAAGACGCGGCTCGGCCTGTTCGTGCGCGCCGTGACGCAGAACCGGCGCATGGCGGCCTGTGTCGGCGTGAAGACCGCGCGGGTCGATTCGTATGCGTTCGCGTTCGGCGCGGGCATCGCCGGTCTGGGCGGCTGTGCGCTTTCGCAGATCGGCAACGTCGGACCGGACCTCGGCCAGAGCTACATCATCGATTCGTTCATGGCGGTGGTGCTAGGTGGCGTCGGCCAGTTGGCCGGCACGGTGATCGGCGGCTTCGGCCTCGGACTCATCAGCAAGGCGATCGAACCGTTCTGGGGCGCGGTGCTCGCCAAGATCGCGGTGCTCGTGCTGATCGTGTTGTTCATCCAGAAGCGTCCGCAGGGCATGTTCGCCCTCAAGGGCCGTAGCGCGGAGGCATGAGATGACATCTGCAACTTCATCGGCTCACGTCGGCGCAAGCGGCAGCGGCGCGCTCGCCGGACGCGAAGCGCAAGCGGGTTTCGCGCTCGGCCTGCCGCCGCGTCCCGCGCTGCTGTCACGGCGCGCGTGGCTCGCGCTGATCGCGTTGATCATCGTCTTCGGCCTCGGCGTGCCGTTCGCCACGCTGGTCGTGCCGGAGACCAGCGCGCTGCATCTGTCCGCGTACGCGATGACGATCACCGGCAAGTTCATGTGCTACGCGATCGCGGCGCTGGCGCTCGATCTGGTGTGGGGCTACTGCGGCATTCTGAGCCTGGGGCACGCGCTGTTCTTCGCGCTCGGCGGTTACGCGATCGGTATGTATCTGATGCGCTCGATCGGCCACGAAGGCAAATACGGCAGCGACCTGCCCGACTTCATGGTGTTTCTCGACTGGCATCAACTGCCGTGGTACTGGCAAGGCACGCAGCATCTCGGCTACGCGCTGCTGCTGGTGGTGCTGGTGCCGGCGGTCGTCGCGTGGGTGTTCGGCTTCTTCACGTTCCGCTCGCGGGTGAAGGGCGTGTATCTGTCGATCATCACGCAGGCCATGACCTTCGCCGCGATGCTGCTGTTCTATCGCAACGAGACGGGCTTCGGCGGCAATAACGGCTTTACCGACTTCAAGCGCATTGGCGGCTTTCCGATTACGCATCCAGGCACGCGCACCGCGCTGCTGCTGATCACGTTCGCTGTGCTGATCCTCGCGTTCCTCGGCGCGCGCGCCATCGTCACCTCGAAGCTCGGCCGCGTGGTAACCGCGGTGCGCGACGGCGAAACGCGCCTGATGTTCCTCGGCTATAGCCCGCTCGCCTACAAGCTCTTCGTATGGACCGTGTCCGCCGTGTTGTGCGGCATTGCCGGCGCGCTGTACGTGCCGCAGGTCGGCATCATCAACCCGGGCGAGATGTCGCCGGGCAACTCGATCGAAATGGCGATCTGGGTTGCCGTGGGCGGACGCGGCACGCTGATCGGCCCGATCATCGGCGCCTTCGCCGTGAATGGCGCGAAGAGCTTCTTTACGGCGAACTTCCCTGAATACTGGCTGTTCTTTCTCGGTCTGATTTTCGTGCTGGTCCCGCTGTTCCTGCCGAACGGCATCATGGGGCTGATCGAACTCGTGACGCGCAAAAGGAACCGCTCATGAACGAAAACCCGATGGTTCCTGATCTGGCGTTACCGGAAGATCCCGCTGAAACCTCGTTGAGCGGTGTGGCGAGCATGGGCCGCGCGGTCGTGCCCGGCGAGATTGACGTGTCGCACGGCACGATCCTGTATCTCGAAGACGTGACCGTGAGCTTCGACGGTTTTCGTGCATTGAACGCGTTGACGCTGACGATCGACGCCGGCGAATTGCGCTGCATCATCGGTCCGAACGGCGCCGGCAAGACGACCATGATGGACGTCATCACCGGCAAGACCGAGCCGGATTCCGGCAAGGTGTTTCTCGGCCAGTCGATCGATCTGACGCGCATGAACGAGCCGTCCATCGCGCGTGCAGGCATTGGCCGCAAATTTCAGAAACCCACGGTGTTCGAACAGCATCCCGTGTGGGAAAACCTCGAACTGGCGATGAAGGCCGACAAGGGTTGGTGGGCGTCGCTACGCGCGCGGCTCGACCGCGAGGCACAGGCGCGCATTGAAGAGACGCTGGCGTTGATCGGCCTCGAGAGCGAGGCGCGGCGTCTGGCCGGCGAACTGTCGCACGGCCAGAAGCAACGGCTCGAAATCGGCATGCTGCTGATGCAGCAACCGGCGCTGCTCCTGCTCGACGAGCCGGCCGCCGGCATGACCGACGACGAAACCATGCAGTTAGCCGAATTGCTCAATCATCTGCGCGGCACCTGCTCGATGATGGTCGTCGAGCACGATATGGAGTTCGTGGCGGCGCTATCAGGCTCGACCGGCAAGGTGACGGTGATGGCCGAGGGGCGTGTGCTCGCTCACGGCACGCTCGACGAAGTGAAGCGCGACGAGACGGTCATCGAGTCTTATCTGGGCCGGTGAAGCGGGTCTCGCAAACGGGACGGTGAAACAAAGGGTCGAACGGACATGCTAGAAGTAGAAAACCTGAACCAGTACTACGGCGGCAGCCACATCCTGCGCGATGTGAAGCTCACCGTGCCCGACGGCAAACTCACTGTCCTGCTCGGCCGCAACGGCGTGGGTAAAACCACGCTGCTGCGCTGCCTGATGGGCGTCGTGCAGACGAAAAGCGGCTCGATCGCCTGGCGCGGCGCGCCGATCACCAAACTGCCGACCTACTCGCGCGTGGAAAAAGGCCTCGCTTATGTGCCGCAAGGCCGCGATATCTTTCCGCGGCTGACCGTCGAGGAAAATCTGCTGGTGGGCGCCGCCAGCAAGAAGGCGCCCAAGAAGATCCCGGATCGTATCTACGAACTGTTCCCGGTGTTAAAGGATATGCGCAGCCGGCGCGGCGGCGATCTCTCCGGCGGGCAGCAGCAACAGCTCGCCATTGGCCGCGCGTTGATGAGCGATCCCCAACTGTTGATTCTCGACGAGCCCACCGAGGGCATTCAGCCTTCGATCATTCAGGATATCGGCCGCACGCTGCGTCAACTGGTCGAGGAAATGGGCATGACGGTGCTGCTCGTCGAGCAGTATTACGACTTCGCCAAAGAGATCGCGGATCGGTATTGGGTGATGAGCCGCGGCGAGATCATCGCGGGCGGAGAAGGCGCCAATATGGATGCCGATGGCGTGCGCACGCTGATCGCCGTGTGAGCGGCGTCACGCACCGCGCGTGCTATTCTCGACGCATCCTGTGGCAGCGCGGTTGAGCGCTGTCTGACGTGCGCAGGCACGCTTTGCTGTTCTCCGTCTGGTCGCATTTCATTCGCATGTCGCTTCACGAAAATCACGCTACCCTCGCTACCGCGCAAGTCGGCGCGCATTCGCAATGGCGCGCGCGCCTTGAACTCGGTTTTGTCAGGGATGGCGAGCGGACTACGCTCAAGCATCGGCTGCACGATGGTCCTTTGCGGGTTCAAAGGCCGCTCTATCCGGAAGGATATGGCGTTTGTCATGCGGTGATCGTGCATCCGCCTGGTGGGATCGCGGGCGGTGATGAGCTCGCTATTGATGTTGCGGTTGGCGACGCAGCGCATGCTGTCATTACCACGCCTGGGGCGACCAAGTGGTACAAGTCCAATGGGCGTGAAGCGCGGCAGCGTATCGATGTGCGTGTCGGCGCGCGGGCGAAGCTCGATTGGCTGCCGCAGAACAATATCGTGTTCGATCAGGCTAATGCGAAGCTGGATTTTTCGTTGACACTCGGTGAGGGTGCCACGGCTTTGGGATGGGATGCAACTCAACTCGGACGGCAGGCTGCCGGTGAGCGGTGGTCGCAAGGGAGCTTGCGTTCGCTGTCGCGGATCGTTGGCGCTAACGGCGAATTGCTTTGGCTCGAGCGGGCCAGCCTCTCGGCGAATGACTCGCTGCGCGATGCGGCTCAGGGGCTCGCCGGATTTCCTGCTTATGGAACGCTTTGGGCGGTCGGCGCGGCTTGCGATGATGCGCTCGCTGAAGCTTTGACCGCTCAGTTGTCGTTTAGTGGCTCGCTTAGAGGTGCGGCTTCTTGTGTGACCTCAGGGGTGGTGATCGTGCGCGCTGTCTCGCGGTCTATGGAGACGCTGCAGCGGGCTTTGACTCAGTGCTGGCTTCAGTTGCGGCCGGTTGTGCATGGGGTTGGGGCTGTGCCTTTGCGGATTTGGGCCACTTGAATTTGGTGGGTTTTTTGGTTTTTTGGCCTTTCTTGATTTCTTCGCGGTCTATTAGTGTTGCCCCTGTGCGGGGCAACCTTGGGGTAATCCCTCCCTCCCGCAAACCCTTGTCTGGTAAGGCTCATAGCGTTTTCATGATGACCGGAGAAAAATTCCCCTATTTGTTAGGGGAGCCGTAGGGGAATTCTTGCGGGAATTCGGGGCGGTCCCGCTGGACCCGTCGCGCTATCCACTAACGAGACCTGCCCGACGTGCGCGCTTCCGGCTCGCAACAGACCGGCGGGCATCTGCACCCACCCGCCGTTTCAAACGGTCGAGCGATATGCTCGCAAACACCGAATCGACCTTTGACTTACCTCAAACACCCGATGCGCCAAGGCTTACAAGATTGTTACTACCTGTAACCTTAAGTTTGTCTTAAGAAAAAATTGATTTTGATCAAACGTATGGATTATGTTGTCTGAAAGAAAGGTATGCCCGCTTACCTACTTTCGTTTTCCATACAACGGCCTGGCCGCCCGGGAGAGCACGATGTCGTACGGACTTGACATGACGGTGGTGCGTTACTAGACCGACCACCAGGGCAATCGCCTGAACGCGACCATCCCGTACGCCATGTTTTCCGCGCTGACAGAATTCTGGATCGCGGCCCGGCGCGCGCAGACGGCAACCATCGAAGCGACCACGCGCCCCGGCATGTTCAGGGGCTCATTGCAGGGGGCACAGGCGGCGGCCGCCGAAGCGTCCAACGACAACCACGGCACTCTTCAGGAGGAACGCGCCACAGGCCGCATGGCGCCGGGTGACCGGCACGGCCGCCAGTGGGACCGGCTGCTTCGTTGATGCCAGGTGAGGCGTCCGCCAGCCCCGGCTCGAGGCCGCCCGGGGACAATCCCGGTGTGCCGGTGATTCCGCAGGACGATGCGGCGCGCGCCGCGGACCGGACTGGCGAGTCTGCAACGCGCAAGGCGGAACGCGCGGGCAATCATCGCAGGACGACCCAGGTGATATTCGCCCGTGAATTTGTCATGGCACCACCGGACGAGGTCATGCGGCAGGTTCGCGAGGGTGTGTACTTCCTTCGCGCATGGCGTGACTACCGGCAGTTCTCGCAGGACGACGTAGCCGACCTGTTCGGCAAGACCAGGGATGCAGTCAACTGGCACGAACACGGTTATTCCCGCCCGTCACTCCAGACGCTGGCGCGCTTCGCAGAGATTTTCGATTGCCCGGTCGAGCAGCTAACGCCCCGGCCCGGCAGCAACATGCAACCCTGGTTGACTGTCATCTGCGCGCCCGACGTTCCCGGAAAGCTGGAGCCACGTTCACCGGACGACACCGATTACCCCGACGCGGTACTAGGCCATATGCTCTCGGGCAAATCGCCCCTGACAGCCTGGCGGCTTCATCGTGGCCTGAGCATCGCGCAACTCGCCGATGCCTATGGCACCAGTCCAGGCAATGTGAAGCACCTGGAGCAAAGCATTTTCCTTCGCCGCCGCACCATTGAAAGGCTGTGCCCGATTCTCAGGTGCAAGGCGGCGCAACTGCTCAGACCAGCGAGCCTGCCAGGCGAGCCGGCCGGCAAGCGTCACGCGATCCCTGGCACCACGCCCCCTGAATTTCGTTTCGCACAGGCCAGCACCTGATACCGGCGAACAGAGGATGACGCCGTGACGTTCCTAAGCCAGCTTCCGGCGTTGCTATAGTGCGGCTCTCTCACCGGAGGCACTGACAATGCTACAGACGGACCATAATCCAGAGCCCGCGGCGGAAGTCGCGACTAGGGAACGGGCGGAAAAAATCAGCATCAGCGTTCAGAGGGCTCTGTTACGGCGCATCGATGCCCGCGCGGATCACCTCGGAATCAATCGCTCCCAGCTTTTCTCCATCGCCGCGTGCATGTTCGTTGATGGAGAGATGGGTGAGCCGCACCATTCAGACATTGAGGCGGCTTTACTTTCCCGCATTGATGCGCATGCGGAAAATCTTGGCATAGGGAGGCGCGACCTTCTGGCCATGGCGGCGAACATGTTCATCGACGGGTTGTTAACGAGGCAAGACGATGACCGAGGAACTCGAACTGACTGACCTGCTGATCGACGCCCGACTTCTGGGCCGCCTCAGGCAGTTTGCCGCACAGCACGGCACCACTGTTGATGCGTTGTTGATCCAGAGCATTACCGTTTTGCTTGACGCGCCAGAAGCGAATCTGGACGACTCTCCCCATGCCCGCAGGCGCGGACGCGCGAAGGAGTAACCATGAGCGATGACGTACGAAAGGATTGCGTGAGTGTGGGCGTGATAACGGGTTCGCAACTGACTGGCCTGCTGAACGAAGCCCGGCGCTTTGGTGAGGCAGTCGGCATGGTCAGGGGTTACAGGGAAATTCTCGCGCATCTTCGCGCGGAGCTGGACGGCGCCGACACGGAACTCTTGCGGACCCCGGAAAGCCCGGTTGTCCTTGGAACCATCATCGCGCTGGGCAGGGTAATCGTTCAACTTGAACCGGCGCATGAGCGCTATGTGGAGCAGATCGAGCGGGTTCTGGGCGAGCTTGCGGAAAGCTGCGCCTGCATTGAAATTGGCATCGGCCAGGACGACAACCCAGGGGTGGGCGGTGCTGACGCCTCAGCCGCCAGGCACTGAGCGGCAGCCGGCCATGCAGGGGGAAGCCATGATCGGTATAGCAGATTTGCGTCGCAGCCGTGCGTCAGGGACGCGTTCCGGTGAACTGGTGGCGGGCTCGCTTGCCTGGCAGATCGAGCAGCTTGGTTCCGGTGAAGTCCTGTTCAAGCCCGGCCCGAATGAAACGGCGCGACGCACAGGTCTGCGCGCTATCGCCAAGGTAATAAAGCGCCACCCAGGACGTGAATACGACCTCGACCTGTGGCTCGCGCTCCATCATTCAGGCACGGGCGAAAGTATCCGGCTGTACAGGATCAATCGCATCCGGTAACCGGAAACGTCCGATGCCTGAAATTCGCGCAATGCAGTCAAATAGGGATGCGCGCGCAGGTGGTCCCGCCAACCGTCCCCTCGGTTCTCTGCCTGCCGTGTCTCTCTCTACGGCCCGCCCATGTGCGGGCCGCTTTTTTTCGGCGCTCTGGTTCCCACAGCCGCTGACATGTCGCCGCCCGCACAGCCCAGATTAACCTCAGGAGATCATCCGCAGCTGGCAGTCCTCCGTTAATCACTGACGAGCTTATGCGGCGTACCTATCAAAATATTCCCCCTTGACGAATCTTTACAGCAGTCCTACAGACGCGTGACCGCGACGCTCTGATAATAAAAAAGTCAATTTTGAGCGAGAGAAGGCATATGAAGTCATGCGGACGACGGTTGTGCCCGGCCACCGGCAGGAGGCGCCATGTTTAGCCCGACCGAATGGAGCACGCTGAAAGTATCCTGCGATGCCTTCCCGGTCGAGCGCGGCCGACAGGTGCTGTTTCCCGTGCGACTACGGGGCACGGAGGCACTAGGCAAGCTGTACAGGTACACGCTGGACATGGTCACAACCTACTCACCGGCTGTCTCCCAACTCGACTCCAGCGGTCGGGTCGTCCTGGAGAAACTGCTCGGCAAGAAGGTGACAATCTCGATTGAGTTCGACGGCAAGGGAAGATCGGTCATCGGGATCGCCAGCTATGGTGGTACTGCAAACGCCGGCGCTGGCGTCAGGAAGATTTCGGGATTCATCAGCAAGGCCGAGTTGACCGGCGCAGATGATCGCCACCTGTACTACCGCCTTGTCGTGCGTCCCGCATTGTGGCTGACCACAAAGAGTTCGCGCAGCCGCATATTCCAGAATAAAAGCGTGCTGGATATCACCAGCGACGTGCTGCGCGATTATCCGGTCGCGTATGAAATGAAGGTGTCCGCGTTCAAGCTGGAAGACGGCTACCCGACGCGCGACTTCGTACGTCAGATGTGGGAGTCCGACTTTGAATTCCTCACCCGCTTATGGCGGGAATGGGGACTGTATTACTTTGAGGATGACGAACGGCTCGTATTGTGTGACGCGCCTCAGTTCCATCAGCCTCACGGGAACGCCTACGACTCGATACGCTATCACGCGCCCGGTGCTGGGCGCATAGACGAGGAATATATCTCCAGCTTGAAACCGGCGCGTCGCGTTACGACGTCGAAGGTGAGCATGGTCGATTACGACTACACCCGTGGACCTCAAGCTCTGGCTGAGGACCACTACGTCAACGAAGATCGCGACGGGTACGACGACCGGCATCCGGCGGAAGAACGCCACTGGGGCGACTACTCGCAGCCACTTGCCGGTTCAATGGGCCTCTCGGGCCAGCCTAACCGTTATCTCGAGGAAGCCAGCTATCTCGCAGGCGTGCGCGCCTATGCGTTCTACTCACGCAGCGCGCGCCTCAGAGGCCGGGGCAACCTGCTCGGCCTGAAAACGGGCAGGACATTCTCCCTCTCGGACCACCCCGAGCCGACCTTGAACGCCGAGTATCTGGTCGTGTCCACGACGATTGATATTCACAACGCGAGCGGAGCGACGAGGTCGGCCGGAGCGCCGGACGAACGCCAGTTCCAGTGTGTGACCAACTTCGAGCTGCAACCGCGTCACCGGTACTTCAGGAACAGGCCGAAGACGAAGCCGCATTGTTACCCCGAGACGGCGGTGGTGGTCGGACCCAAAGACCAGACCACCTGGGTCGATGCGTACGGTCGGGTGAAGATCAATTATCTGTGGGACGTGGACGGACCGAGGGACGAGCGCGCAAGCTGCTGGGTGCGCGTGTCGTCGTCATGGCAGGGTCAGTCGTTCGGCTCGATCTTCGTCCCCCGTATCGGCGAAGAAGTGACGATCAACTATCACGAAGGCGACCCGGACAAGCCCTATATCGCGGGCCGCATGGTTAACCGGCTCAATCAGCCGCCGTGGAAGCTACCGGCCAATCACGCACTGTGCGGCACACGCACGCGCGACCTCGCCGGATTGCAGGTCAACCAGATCGTCGCCGACGACACGCCCGGCAAACTACAGGTACAGGTCAGCAGCGATCACGCGCAGTCGCGCCTTGTGCTGGGTCATAACACGCGCATCGATGGCAACGAGGGGCGCAAGGAGGAACGCGGCGAGGGGTGGGAACTGGCGACGGACTCATGGGGTGTCGCACGCGCTAACAGGGGGTTGCTCGTCACCACCGAGACGCGGTCAGGTGCCACGGCGCCAGTGAAAGACATGGGCGAGACGGTGCAGCGACTCACGCAGGCGCGCGAGTTACATGAGGACCTGGCGCAGCTTGCGCAGCAGCACAAGGCGCAGGATGCACGGGCGAGCCAGCGCGATGCAACGCAAACAATCAAAAAACAGAACGATGCACTCAGGGGCGGCACGCTAACCCGTGACAATCCGTCGCCGGAAATGACCCGCCCCGACCTGCTTCTGGCGAGTGCAGCGGGCCTCGCGACAACCGCAGCGGATAGTACGCACCAGGCCAGCATGAACGATCACGCAGTCACGGCAGGCCGCGACTACAGTCTGTCCGCAGGACGTTCGTACCACGCCTCAGTGAGAGGATCGATTTCCCTGTTCGCCTACCAGGACGGCATGAAGTTCATGGCGGCCCGAGGCCGGATTGACATGCAGGCACAGGGCGACGAGATGGGACTGGCCGCATTAAAGGACGTGACGGTCACTAGCACCAATGGACGGGTTGTTATAACCGCCGCGAAGGAAGTGTGGATCGGCGCGGGCGGCTCGTATATCCAGATCAACGGCGACGGCATCATCAACGGCTCACCGGGGCCAATCATCGGAAAAGGCGCATGGTGGGACGTACCGGGGCCGGACTCAAAACGTATGTCAATGCCAGTCATGCCCGTTACTCCCCTCGCGCAGAGTTTTACCCATGTCTATTCGCAGACGTTCGACGTCAGCACCGTAGCAACGAATCTCGGCATTGGCCCTGTGCTCGCTAACCTGCCATATCGCGTCTATCTGCCGGACGGCACGCTCCAGCAGCAGGGCATGCTAACGGAAGGCGAAACGATCGCCGCCCAGACGTCCATGCCCACAAAAGTCAAATGCGAGATTGGTGCGGGTGAATGGGGGGTTGCCGAGAACGAATATGACGGTCTCGAACTGGACGACCGGAACGAAGCGCATCTATCGAGCGATAACGCTGAACACGCATGAGGAATTCTGTGAACAAACCGCATCATAACGGGCATGCTCCAACGCATCCTAAAGCCCCGCCTAAGCCTTTTGTCGAAGTGACTATTGTTTTCAGGGATGCCCTGAACCACCCTATCGAAGGGCTGGCTGTACGCGTTGCGGCGGGGACCGGCGCGCCACCGGCTCCGGCCTGGATAATCGGCCCTGAGACGGACGAGCCGACATCGACTTCCACACCTGAGTCAGAGCCGCCCGCACCCTCAACAATAGTAGTCAATAGCACGGACGCCGTGACAGACAAGGACGGGTACGCCCTGACGATCCAGAATGCCGCGCGCGGACAGCCGCTTGATGTACTCGTCAGGAACCGTCATGAACAATATGTACTGAAAGCGACAGTGACGCCGACGAAGGACGTGACTGCCTATGTTATTAATAGTCCCGAATATCATCTTGAAGCGGTAACGCAGCTTACGCCCAAGGATGTGTTCGAGCGCGACGTGAAAATCCCCGTCATGAAAAACGGCGAAATCATGACAATGGATAGGCTGGTTAATGAGTTTGGGCCTTACATAGGGTTCACACAAAAGGTCACCGAACAGGGCAAGGTGAAAAAAGACTTCCCGACGAAAAAGAAGGAAACGCAAAACGACCCCGCCACGGGGAAACCTAAAACCTCGATCACGATTGAGCATCATTACCGCGTAGTCGATACGGGGAAGCCGCGGACTATCGCGATAAATCTGCTCGCATCGAGATTGAACTATCCGAAAGCATGGCTGCTCACCGACGAGCACTTCCGATACCTTGCCGCGTCTTTCGGTTGCGAAGCAGCGGCAGTCAAGGCGTTAAACAAACAGGAAACAGTCGGGGACGGCGAATGGACACCCGATGGGGGTTATGATCCCAACGGCCTGGTTCGAATTCTCTTTGAGCGCCATCACTTTTACGGGTTCACATTGCCGCCTGCCGACAAAAAGACAGGGAAAAAAGCCAGGCATCCGTATATAGCATTTCCTGACATTTGTTTCCCCAAACCTGGCGCATATGGTCCCGCAGGAATTCACCAATATGAGAAATTTGTGAAGGCCGCAACACTTGATCGAGACGCGGCGATCAAATCCTGCTCATGGGGAGCCTTTCAGATTCTCGGCGAATATTTTGAATACTGCGACTGCACAACTCCCGTTGACATGGCGAACAAATGCATGGAGAGCATTGACTCGCAGGTAAAAATGTTTGAGGCATTCATGAAGAAAGCAAAGCCTGCTGCGATACAAGGGCTCGCTCATAAAAAATGGGAAAACGTCGCCTCTAGTTATAACGGAAGGAATTGGAAAGTGCAAAATCCGAATTACGCAAAGAGCCTGGAGAAATATTACAATGAATTCAAATAAAAAATGGCTTTGTATAGTTCTAGCTTTTTTCTGCCGTTTTGGCTATGCCTCCAGCTTGCTTGTATTTGACAGTCCAAGTCTTATGGCCATTGAATCGGGCAACTCCTTGCGCGGTTACTATGGCGCGTTGGAGAAAGGTGTCTCATGCATGTTCTTTTTTACTGCCAACACCGGAAGTGCGACAAAGACAAGCGATGGAGTCTACTCAATACTTGACGTAAAAACGTATGCATTGAGTGCCAGTCAATTTCGCTACGTTGACAGAGACGCGGAATGGGACGTACCGGGAAAATTATACATAATGGGCGACCAATGGATTCTAAAAACCTCTTTGGAACCTCCTGGATGTGGCGGTGCAGTCGGTTTTTTTCATGGAGGGCCATATGACCAGGGCGCCACTCGATATTACATAACAAAAAAAATTCGAGCGTATGGAATTCGCGTAGTCAAACGAAAAACGTTTTTTTATGGAAAGCGAGGACATTCGTTTGCGATAACTAATGGATATCTCACGCCGGGGGACGTGGTTGGTGTCTTGACGCAAAACGGCGACTACTCTCTTGTCCGATATACCAATCCAGATTTTTTTAATCCCGTGCCTGGAAAGGTTACGACTGGTTGGGTCCGCTCGACGGATATCAATGATCCTTTCCCGCAGGCCGACCACTTGGAGCCAATTCGATGATCGACTATATCCGACTCGGCGACACTACCGACCACGGCGGCAAAGTTGTCACCGCCTCTCAAACCATGCATTACGCCGGGCGACGCGTCGCCCGTAAAGGCGACCTCATAGAGTGCCCGCTGCACCCCGACGTCGAGCCGAACATGATCCTCGACGGCGACGAGAAAATCCGCGATCACGGTACGCCCGTCGCGCGTCAGGGTCATCGGGCCACATGCGGATGCAGTCTGATTTCCAGTCTGGTGTGAGGTCACGAATGCGCGGCTGCCCTATCGGGCCGTTCGGATAGCGATTAGAGAACACGGGCCGTTCGGCAGGCATCATCGTCATCGGCGGACTTTAGACTCGCCAGCGCGGCAATTAAAGCGTATCTGCATCAACCTGCATGATTGGTTAGCAGTAGTCGAGCGACTCGTCCCCGATAGGGTTCGTCCAGTCTGCTTCCTTGCGATAAAAGCGTTCGGGTCACCGCGCATGCCTCGCCATATGATGCGGTGGAAAACTTGCGTAACCGCAGCAGAAATTTTGCACTTTGATTGCCTGGAAGAGAGGCAGCGAGCTTCATAAGATCGTATGGTGTCTGCTCGCCATTTATCGGCACCACCGGAGTTCCATCAAGATCGGCCTGAATGGCCGACTTCTCGACAGAAAACCATGTCTTCGCTTCTTCAGCATCAAAGGCGCCGATGACTGCGTTAGCACTTGAGACGAACTGTGCTTTCGGTAGCTCTCTCTTCATGAATTTACCGCATGACTCTTCGTCGAGTGAGTCAACTATCTTGCTTACCAGAGGAAGGTAATTCTCCAGCAGGTTATCAGGCAGACGCCCCATTCCGGTGGCCATGAGACGACTGGCCAGCCTCTGTCGATCCAATAACCCTGGTGACGCAGCAGCACGGCCAAGCTGCGCGTTCTCCATCAGCCAATCCAAATACCTTTCCTGCTCACGGCGAGCCGGTGAGCCGATTGGGTAAGGGTTAAAAGCCGCGATCTGTGTATCCGGCACAGAACTCGACCGGTCGCGTATTACGAATGCAGAGCAGATGGAAGTTATAGCGATCGCAGCGGCCAACCATATTGTTTTTACTGTCTTAGACATTGATGTAGTTTGAACAGGCTGGTTGATTTATATTGCTTGCGCTTTTTTTGCGTGTGCAGAGATGATCCAGAAAACAACGTGCGCCCGTCTATCGGAAACATCTGCAACAGGGGTAGGAATTATCAGGTCTACCAAACGATCAGAAGCCGCGCGCAAGTGCGCGGGACTCGCGATAGTGGAGCGCAACATTATTGCCGACGAGCTGGCGGACGGCTGTCTTGCGCAGCTATCGGAAGTGGAGGTATCGGGCCGTTCGGATACTGATTTGAAGCGGCGCGCGTCAATTGTCAAATTTCGACACAACGCCACTGGTTGAAAAACAACTGTGGTTGAATGGGCTCGCTGGTCCGCGACAGGGGCAGGCATGCGCAGGCCGGTGTTTCTCCCTTTGACCGCCTGCGGAGCCTGAAATTCACGCGGGCCAGCGCCTACCGATTCTCCAAAAAGACAGGGCGCGAATAATCGCGCCCTGCTATCAAACACCCTTCGACTTCACTCAGGCAGCGATTGCGTCTGCAATCCGTCGGCCGCCTTGAGAACCTTTGCCCGCTCGTCGTCGTCCAGCAGAACCAGATTGTCGGTCGCGATCAACGCGAACATGATGTCCTCCGCGTCCGCGACGCGGCTGAATTTCTCCGCAAAGGTCACAAGCTCCCGAGCCAGATTGGCACATTGCCGGGGTCGTTCCGTCCTGCCCGCCGGAATGTACCTTTGCACTGACTTCGCCAGGGCTTGCAGGTGTCGAAGCGGCTGTCAGGCAATGCGAAACCACGCTGGCCGCGAAGATCGAGATTACCGACGAACTGATTGCGCAGATGCTGGAGCGCTTCGGCACTTACGGCGTCACGAAGGAGATGATCGAGAAGCGCATCCAGCGCCATATGTCGGCGCTGACGCCCGCCATGGCCATGTCGCTGAAGAAGATTTTCAACTCCCTGCGCGACGGCATGAGCACGCCAGCCGAATGGTTCGAAATGGGTGATAGTCCCGCCGCCAATGTAGCCGCGGCCGCTGCCAGTTCCCGCACGTCAACGGTCAAGCAGCGCATGCGCTCGCGCAAGGGTAAGGACGATCCCGGACGCAAGACCAAATCCGCAACTCCCGCAGAGGATGCCGCACAGGCTGACGCGCCCGCCGTGACGTTCGCTGAAGTAGCGGACGCGCTCAACGTCGCCACCAGTACCGATGCGCTGAACGCCGCAGCCGACCTTATCCGCCATGTGAAGGACGATGCGCAGCGTACCGAACTCTCGCAGCTTTACAGCGCGCGGGCGGCCGGATTCGACGACAAGGGAGAATGATGATGCTCGACTTCCAGCGCCACCCGGTAAAGATCGCACATATCAACGTCAGGACCGAAATGCACGGTGACGAGGAAGTCACTGCGGTGGACCTGAAGCTGACGTTCGACGTGCCTAATCTCGTACTGGACAAACTGAGTCCGACATTGCGGCCGTCACTGTACGAGGCTGCGAACGACCCCGACATGCTGGGGCCGGACGCGATGCACCTGCCGCACCTGAAGAACCCGGAACTCGGCACCCTGAGATGGGCCGGTGAGTACGAGCCGGTCAGTCTGCATCTGCACACTTCCCCGTCTGTGACACAGCAGTCATTCTTCCGGCGGCGCTGCGCGCGCCGTCGCGGTATTCGTGGATGCTTTCCTGCGGAAAGTGACCGCCCTCCTTTCACCGTCGTAAGACGCGTCGCGCACCAATTTGGCGCGTCGCGTTGCCTCAATTACGTGCGCCCGTTATTCCGTCGGCCGGCAGCCCATGCTGCACCGCCATGGCACATACCTTGCGTCAAAATCCCCCACGATGCTGCCGCACCCTGACGGCAGCCGACCGGCTCGTTGCCACTACCTCCGCCACCTCCGCTCACAGAACATGACACGATCGACTCTCCGCCCCGCGCGTCGCGCCTGGCTCGCCGCATTGTTGCTCTCGCCCGTCCTCGCCATCCAAGCGCCCGCCGCTCACGCGGACACCCTCGATAACATTGCCAAGGCCGGCGTGCTGAAAGTCGCCGTGCCGGAAGACTATCCGCCGTTCGGTTCGGTCGGCGCGGACATGAAGCCGCAAGGCTACGATATCGATACGGCCGCCCTGCTCGCGAAGTCGATGAACGTGAAGCTCGAACTCGTGCCGGTCAATAGCGCCAACCGTATTCCGTATCTGCAAACAGGCAAGGTCGATCTGGTCATCTCGTCGCTCGGCAAGACGCCGGATCGCGAGAAGGTGATCGATTTTTCGACGGCCTATGCGCCGTACTATCAAGGCGTGTTCGGTCCCGCCGACATCAAGGTCAGCGGCCCCGCCGACCTGACCGGCAAGACGGTCGGCGCAACCCGCGGTGCGCTGGAAGAGATCGGTCTCACGCAAATGGCGCCGAACGCGACCATCAAGCGCTTCGAGGACAACAACGCAACGATCGCCGCGTTCCTCTCGGGCCAGGTGCAGTTGATCGCCGCGGGCAATATCGTCGCGGCCGCGATCCTCGCGAAGAATCCGCCGCGCCGCCCGGAGCCGAAGTTCGTCATCAAGAATTCGCCGTGCTTCGTCGGCATGAACAAGAACGAGCCGCGCCTGCAGCAGAAAGTGAACGCGGCCATCGCACAAGCGAAGCAGGATGGCACGCTCAACACGATGTCGAAGAAGTGGTTCAGCGCGCCGCTGCCGGCCGATCTGTAAGCGTGCCGTTAGGCGAAATTGATACCGTGACCGGCTTATCCGGCATTGCATTCGTCATGGACGCATCCCGTGCCTCGCACCTGATCGCAGCCATGACGCGCAGCGCCTATCATTGTCGCAGCCGGTCCCGACGAGGACCGCCGCCACAACCGTTGCAACCCTACGCACATATTCGATGAAGCTGACACCTCGCGAGAAGGACAAGCTGCTGATCTTCACCGCCGCGCTGCTTGCCGAACGGCGCCGCGCACGCGGCCTCAAACTGAACTACCCGGAAGCGATCGCCTTCATCACCGCCGCGCTGATGGAAGCGGCGCGCGACGGCAAGACCGTCGCCGAAGTGATGCACTACGGCACCACGCTGCTCACCCGTGACGACGTCATGGAAGGCGTGCCCGAGATGATCCCCGACATCCAGGTCGAAGCGACGTTCCCCGACGGCACCAAGCTCGTCACCGTTCACCACCCGATTCCCTGATCACAGAGATCACCCATCCCATAAGGCAAGCCCAGATGATTCCCGGCGAACTCCTCATCGACGACGGCGAACACGAGCTCAACGCGGGCCGCGCGACCGTCACGGTGGTCGTGTCGAATACCGGCGACCGTCCAGTGCAGATCGGCTCCCACTATCACTTTTACGAAGTGAACGAGGCACTCGCGTTCGATCGCGAGGCTGCGCGTGGCTTCCGGCTGAACATCGCGGCGGGCACCGCCGTGCGCTTCGAGCCCGGTCAGGAGCGCACCGTCGAACTGGTCGAACTGGCGGGCGATCGCGTCGTCTACGGCTTCAACGGCAAGGTGATGGGCAAGCTGTGATGCGCCACGCGCGCTCCTTCGCCCGAACCGCCCTGCTCATTTCCGGACCCACACCATGACATTACGCATTGGCCGCCGCGCATACGCGGAAATGTTCGGCCCCACCACCGGCGACCGCGTGCGCCTTGCCGACACCGATTTGCTGATCGAGGTCGAGCGCGACTTCACCACCTACGGCGAAGAAGTGAAATTCGGCGGCGGCAAAGTGATTCGCGACGGCATGGGCCAGTCGCAACGCGTGCATGCCGACGTGGTCGATACCGTCGTGACGAATGCGGTGATTCTCGATCACTGGGGCATCGTCAAGGCCGACATCGGCATCAAGAACGGCCGCATCGCCGCGATCGGCAAAGCGGGCAATCCCGACATCCAGCCGAACGTGACGATCGCGATCGGCGCCTCCACCGAAGTGATCGCGGGCGAAGGCCTGATCGTCACGGCGGGCGGCATCGATACGCACATTCACTTCATCAGCCCGCAGCAGATCGAAGAAGCGCTTGCGAGCGGCGTGACCACGATGCTCGGCGGCGGCACGGGTCCGGCCACGGGTACGAACGCGACTACCTGCACGCCGGGTCCGTGGCATCTCGAACGCATGCTGCAAGCGGCCGACGGTTATCCGATGAACCTCGGCTTTCTCGGCAAAGGCAACGTGAGCCAGCCGCAACCGGCGCTCGAACAGATCGCCGCGGGCGCGATCGGCCTGAAGCTGCATGAAGACTGGGGCACGACGCCTGCCGCGATCGACAACTGCCTCTCCGTTGCGGACGACACCGACACGCAGGTCGCGATTCACACGGACACGCTGAACGAAGCGGGTTTCGTCGAAGCGACCGTGGCCGCGTTCAAGGGCCGCACGATCCACACCTATCACACGGAAGGCGCGGGCGGCGGCCACGCACCGGACATCATCAAGGTATGCGGCGAAGCGAACGTGCTGCCCTCCTCGACCAATCCGACGCGCCCGTACACCGTCAACACGCTCGAAGAGCATCTCGACATGCTGATGGTGTGCCACCACCTGGATCCGTCGATTGCGGAAGACATCGCTTTCGCGGAATCGCGCATTCGCCGCGAGACCATCGCCGCCGAAGACATCCTGCACGACCTCGGCGCGCTGTCCATGCTGTCGTCGGATTCGCAGGCCATGGGCCGGGTGGGCGAAGTGATCATTCGCACGTGGCAGACGGCGCACAAGATGAAAGTGCAACGCGGCGCGCTGCCCGAAGACAGCGCGCGGCACGACAACTTCCGTGCAAAGCGCTACGTCGCCAAGTACACGATCAACCCGGCGATCACGCACGGCATCGCGCATGAAGTCGGCTCGATCGAGCCGGGCAAGTGGGCCGATCTGGTGTTCTGGGAGCCGGCGTTCTTCGGCATCAAGCCGTCGCTGATTCTCAAGGGCGGCATGATCGCGATGGCGCAGATGGGCGACCCGAACGCGTCGATCCCCACACCGCAGCCGGTGCACTATCGCGAGATGTTCGCGACGCGCGGCGGCGCATTGGGGCGCACGTCGCTCACCTTCGTCTCGCAGATGGCCGCGGACGCCGGCGTCGCCGAACGCTATGGTCTGAACAAGCGTATCGTTGCGGTCAAGAACTGCCGCAACATTTCGAAGGCAGACATGATCCACAACGCGTGGCGTCCGGCGATCAGCGTCGATCCGGAAACCTATCAGGTGATCGCCGACGGTCAGTTGCTGACCTGCGAACCGGCCACCGTGCTGCCGATGGCGCAACGCTACTTCCTGTTCTGACCATGCGTACCATCGACAAACTGATTGCGCCGCATCTGAAGCTCGCGCCCGTGCTGGTGAAGCGCGCGCCGACCTTGACGCTGGCGTTCGACGACCGGCGCAAGAGCCGGCTCGCGGCCACGCTCGACAGCGGCGAAGAAGTCGCGCTGGTGTTGCCGCGCGGCACCGTGCTGCGAGACGGCGACGTGCTGATCGCCGACGACGGCGGCCTCGTGCGCGTCGTCGCGGCACCTGAAACGGTCCTCTACGTGCGCGCGAAAGATGCGCTGACTCTGACTCGCGCCGCTTATCACCTCGGCAATCGTCATACGCCGGTGGAAGTCGGCACCGATTATCTGAAGCTCGAATACGATCCGGTGCTGGCCGATATGCTCAAGCGCATCGGCGCAACGGTCGATCAGGTTTCGATGCCATTCCAGCCGGAATCCGGCGCGTATGGCGGCGGCCATAAACATGGTCACGACGAAACCTTCGCCGAAGACTACGCGCTCGCGCAGCAGGTGTTCGGCGAGCATCATGGGCATGAGCATTCGCATGACCATGAGCATGGGCATAGTCACGCGGCGCATGAGCATTCGCATTCGCATGCGCACGATCACGGCCATGACCACGCGCACGATCATGACCACGATCACGGCGATCACGTTCACGACGAATCGTGCGGCCACGGACATCACCATCATCATGCGCATCGCTGAACTGACGGCGCTGCTGCATCTGGCGTCACCGGCGTTGCCGATCGGCGCATTCAGCTACTCGCAGGGTCTCGAAGCCGCCATCGAAGCGCAGTTGATCACCGATGCGGGTTCCGCCCGCGAGTGGATCGCCAGCGGCTTGACCGACGTGCTCGCGCATGGCGAACTGCCGTTCCTCGCGCATCAGATGGAGCGCTGGCGCGCGCATGACGCCGAAGGCTTGCGCGTTGCCAACAGCGAATTCCTCGCAAGCCGTGAATCCGCGGAATTGCGCCGCGAAACGGAACAGATGGGCTGGTCGTTGCGGCAGTTGTGCGCGTCGCTCGAATGGGGCGACGCTGACCGGCGCGCGACGCTCGCCTCGATGACGCCGCTCGCCCAACCTACCGCGTTCGCTTTCGCCGCTTACGCGCACGACGCAGCCGTCGACGCCGCCCTCGCCGCCTACGCCTTCAGCTGGGTCGAAAACCAGGCGGCCGCCGCATTGAAAGCCGTGCCGCTGGGACAGCTCGCCGGTCAACGCATCATCGTCGCGCTGCGCGAGCCAATCGACGCCGCCGTGACGCGCGCTCTCGCCACATCGCCCGAGAACATCAACACCTTCGCGCCGCAGCTCGGCATTCTGTCGGCGCGCCACGAGTCGCAGTATTCGCGGCTCTTTCGCTCATAACTCGATCCATCATGAACGCACCTCATCATCCCGCCCACTCGTCCGTCCGCACGAAGAAACTGCCGCCGCTGCGCGTGGGCGTCGGCGGTCCGGTCGGCTCGGGCAAGACCACGCTGCTCGAAATGCTCTGCAAGGCGATGCGCGAACAGTACGACCTCGTCGCCATCACCAACGACATCTATACGAAAGAAGACCAGCGTCTGCTGACCGTGGCCGGCGCGTTGCCCGCTGAGCGGATCATGGGCGTCGAAACCGGCGGCTGTCCGCATACGGCGATTCGCGAAGACGCTTCGATCAATCTTGAAGCTGTCGACCGTATGCTGACGCGCTTTCCCGATGCGGATATCGTGTTTATCGAATCGGGCGGCGACAACCTCGCGGCGACGTTCAGTCCGGAACTGTCGGACCTGACGATCTATGTGATCGACGTGGCGGGCGGCGAGAAGATTCCGCGCAAAGGCGGCCCCGGCATTACCAAGTCCGATCTGCTCGTGATCAACAAGACGGACCTCGCGCCGATGGTCGGCGCGAATCTCGAAGTAATGGCCTCGGACGCGAAGAAGATGCGCGGCGAGCGGCCCTTCGTGATGACCAATCTGAAGGCGCTCGACGGGTTGGATGAGGTGGTGAAGTTTATCGAGAAGAAGGGGTTGTTGAAGGTGTGAAGCTTCACTCGCCCGGATGGCATTCAAGCAGGAATGCCATCATTTCGGAGCCGTCCTTCGATAGATAAAAACGCACCATTTTTTCGTTGAAGTCGGCCGCACGTTGCGCGGGGACACTGATCGCGTCGATACCGTTCGCCATCAGCACGCCGTTCATCATGAAGCGTGAGGTGCGTTTGTTGCCGTCGAAGAAGAACTGCTGCAACGCGCCGAAGAGGAAAAAAGCGCAACCGCGCTCAAAGGCGTTGGAGACGTGATCAGTCAGTGCACGCGTGCCCGCGGAAAAAACGCGGTTGAGTTCCGGCGCACCCGGCAATGTCGCTAATGGAGTATGGCGTCCTGCCTCGCCCAATGCGACGTCGGGCGTGTATCGCGTTTCCTCCCCCTCCCCGCGGAAGACGCCCCACTCGAGAGCCTCGTTACGCGCGACAAGGCGATGCAAGTCGCAGAACGTGGTCTTGTCGAGTGCAAACCGCCCGTTCTGCACGATCGCGAGCAGGTGCTTTGAACTCTCCGCGAGGTTCAGAACCTGCTCCTGATCAGAAATCTTCCGGCCACCGACAGTAATGCCGTCAAGCAGCGTCTTGACCTCTGGAAACGTAAAAGGATTGCCTTCGAGCACACTCGCATCCCACACGAATTCCGGCAGCATTCGATGAAAACGGAAGCAGACCCGTTTGATCGAATGAGTCGGAATGTCTTGCGGAATCGCGGTGCGGTCCCATTGAAAACCGAGGTCGGTGAAAAGCGTCATTGCAGGCGGTGAGAAAGCGGTTCAAGTCACAAGGCGGGTGATGGACCAGCCCGACCCTCGCAGAATATAGTATTTACCGGCGCGCGAAGCGATAAACCCAGCGCCGCGTTTCACGGTCGCCCTTCCTCACTCCACTTCCGGCAACAACGCCATCAACACATCCACGGTTCGCGCGGTCGCGCCGCGATGGCGCGCGGCGAACGCCGAGGCCGCGCCGCCCATGGCCAGCCTCCGGGCCTTATCGCCGAACAACTCACGCAATGCCCGCGCCAGATCGGCCGGGTCCTGCACCTGTACGGCCGCGCCCGCCGCCACGGCATCGGCGGTGGCCTGCGTGAAGTTGAACACGTGCGGCCCAATCAGCACCGGCACGCCGACCGCGCACGCCTCGATCAGATTCTGCCCGCCCAACGGCAACAAACTGCCGCCGATGAACGCCAGATCCGAAGCGGCATAGTAAGCGCCCAATTCGCCCATCGAATCGCCGAGCAGCACGTTGACGCCCGCGGGCAAAGCCGCCACCCCGCCGCTCGCATGCGCCGCCGACGCCACCTTCGCATCCCGCGCCCACGCCGAACGCCGTTCGAGCCGCAGCCCGGCCTTCTCGACCAGCCCCGCGACTTCGTTGAAACGTTGCGGATGACGCGGCACCAGAATCAGTAGCGCCTCTTTCATGCCGAGCGCCGCGAACGCTTGCAGCACCAGTTCCTCTTCACCCTCGCGCGTGCTGGCCGCGACCCACACCGGACGCGCGCCAATCGCCGCACGCCACGCATGCCCGCGCGCCGCCAACTCCGGCGGCGTGGTCATGTCGAATTTCAGATTGCCGAGCACCGCTGCATTGCGCGCGCCGAGCGCGGTCAGCCGCTCGGCATCCGACGGACTTTGCGCCAGCACGCGTGCAAAGCCGCCGAACACGTCTTTGGTCGCATTGCCGAACTTGGCCGCGCGTTTGTACGAACGCGCCGACATTCGCGCGTTGGTCAGCACCAATGGCACGTCCGCGCGACGGCATTCGTCGATCAGCGTGGGCCACACTTCGGTTTCCATCACCAGACCGAGCGACGGCCGCCACGTCCGCAAAAACCGCCGCACCGCATGCGGCATGTCGTACGGCAGATAGCTGCGCAATACACGGTCGCCGAAAATCTGCTCGCCGGTGGCGCGCCCGCTCGGTGTCATGTGCGTCAACAGAATGCGGGCGTCGGGACGCGCCTTCATCAGCGCGTCGATCAGCGGTTGCGCGGCGCGCGTCTCGCCCACCGACACCGCGTGCACCCAGATCAGCGGCGCGTTGTCCTCAGGCAGCCGGCCGCGCGAATAACCGAACCGCTCGCCGATATGCTCGCGATATCCGCGTTCCTTGCGCGAGCGGATCAATAGACGCAACACGGCCAGCGGCGCGATGATCCACCAGAGTGCTTGATAGATCGCCCTCAGCATTGGCACTCCGCCAGTCTGAAAGCGCGAGCCGGCGCGCTGAGCGAACCCGGCGATCGGAAAACCCGCAACTGGACCGCGGCGCTCAAACCAGCGCCCTGCCCTTGAGGCGTTCGAGAATCCCGAGCGGCGCGCATTCGGGCTGCGCCATTGCCTTGACCGGCAGGAAGAAGGTCTGCTCCAGCATGAACTGGCCGGACATCACCGCGTGTGAAGTCTGATCCGAGAAACACACCCACACGCTGCCGGGTGGAAACGGCATGGTTTCCTGCGGGCTCGACTTCTGATACTCGAGATCGGCTTTCATGCCGTCGTGCAGATTCAGCATCAGATGGTCGTACTCGCTGCGCGGCGATTTGGTCACGTGCAGCAGGTTCAGCAGCCATGCCGAGCCCGGCATCTGCGGTTTGATGCGCGGCAGGAAGCGTTTGGCCATGTCCTCGAACGGTTCGCCGACTCGCCACACGCGCGGCGCGCCATGCGGATTGACGTTGGTGAACACGCGCAAAATGCGCTCGCCATAGTTCGGCCGCGACGGGAAGGCGTCTACATGCAGACGGCTGTCGTCTTTGCGCCATGAGGTCTCGCGCGTTTCCACCTGATGCAGCCGCAGGCTGGTCGGCGCGACCCGCAGTCTGCCGTTGTATTCGGGAAAGAGCCCGTCGACCAGCGTGCGCGCGTTGGCCTGATAACGCGCGATCAACGCGCGGACCGCCGATTGCGTAACGGCGTCGCCGGCCACGCCGTGCAACGCGCCGCCATTCGGTTCGAGGCTGATGTTCTTGCGGTTCGGGTCGGCAAGCGCGGGGTCGAGCAGCGCCTGTTCACCGCCTTCGATCGCAAAGCGCAGATTCGGGAAATACAGCACTTTGCCGCGCTCGACGCCGGCGAGCAGCGTCTCGCGCGGCACGGACAGATTGCGTCCGTGCCAGTCGGCGTTCGCTACTTCGATGATCTGGGTTTCGTTCATGGTCGCCCTTGAAAACGGTTGGAGCGCAAGGCGAAGCGCCCCGGACGTGTTACAGCAGGCCGAAGCCCGCGAGTGCCGACTTCACCTGTTGCAGCGTGGGCGGCTGTCCGGCCGTGCCGAGATTGACGACGTTCGGCGACCAGTAGCCGCCGGTGCGCCACGCGGTGGCGAAATTGTACAACTCGATGGTCGGGCGCTTCAGCGCCGCGGCGATGTGAACGAGACCTGTGTCAACTCCGACCGTCGCCGCCGCACCTTCGATCAGGCCGACCACGGCCGGCAACGAGAGCTTCGGCGGCACGATGGCCGCGGCACCGAATTCTTTGGCGAGGCGCTCGCTGGTGGCGCGCTCCTCCTCACTGCCCCACGGCAGCACGATCGACGCGCCGCGCCGCACCAGCGACTGCCCCAGTTCGATCCATGCGGTATCCGGCCATTGCTTGTCGGCGCGCGAGGTGGCGTGCACGAACACGACGTACGGCACCGGCAGGTTCAGGTTCGCTTCAGACAACGCCAGCGCTGCCCGGCCGGTGTCGAGACCGAAGTCGATGTCGTCGGTGGATTGCGGCGCCGGGTCGTTCAGCGCCGCGGCCACCAGTTGGCGCGTGCGTTCCACCACATGTGTACGCGGCTCGATCGGCACGCGCTTGTCGTAGAAGAAGCGCACCGGCCATTCGAAGCCCGCGCCCTCGGTACGGTTCGCGAGGCCGACCAGCGGCCCGCGCGCCATGCTCGCGACCCACGCGGTCTTGATCAGCCCCTGGCAATCGATCACGAGGTCGTAATTTTCGGCGGCGAGCGCACGGCGGAAGGCGCCGATCTCGCGCCAGTTGTCGAGCGACAGAATGCGTTTGCGCCAGCGCCGCAGCGACACCGGAATGGCCCGCCGCACGCCGCTCACGAGCTGCACGAGCCCCACGAAGCTTTCTTCGACGAGCCAGTCGATCTGAGCCTCGGGATGGCGGCGTCGGATGTCGGCGATCACCGGCATGTTGTGAACGACGTCGCCCAGTGACGACACCCTCACGATCAATATCTTTTGCACGCTCAAGAGTGGGAAAACCGGCTGTCCGGCCCGAAGATGCGTTGAGAGAGCCCTCGAACCCGTCGCTGTGCGCCGGGCCCTCGAAGGAGGTGAGAAACTCGGCGTTTTCTCACGAGGACGGCAATTCTAGCGCGTTACATGTAAATCGCATGAAAAAACGCGGCGCGGTAAAAGAAACCCGCGCCGCGTTCGACGACAGCGCCGGCTCACTTCGAACCGCGCCGCCGCTTCAGCGTTTAGAACGGCAGCTTCGCGTCAGGCTTCTCCGCGAGGATCACGCGGCGGAAGTCTTCCTGAATGCGCTTGAGCGCCGCGTCGTTATCGGCTTCGAAACGCATCACCACGACCGGCGTGGTGTTCGACGAACGCGCGAGACCGAAGCCGTCCGGATACTCGACACGCAGGCCGTCGATCTTCACGACGTCGTCCGCGCCGGTGAATTTCGCGCTCTGCTGCAGGCGCGCGATCAGTTCGAAGTTTTCGCCTTCTTCGAGCTTGAGTTGCAGTTCCGGCGTGGAGTTCGAGTTCGGCAGCGAGTTCAGCAGCTTGCTCGGATCTTCCACACGCGTGAGGATTTCGAGCAGGCGCGCGCCCGTGTACAGGCCGTCGTCGAAACCGTACCAGCGGTCCTTGAAGAACACGTGGCCGCTCATTTCGCCGGCGAGCGGTGCGCCGGTTTCGCGCAGCTTCGCCTTGACGAGCGAGTGGCCGGTCTTCCACATGAGCGGCTCGCCGCCCTTGTCCTTCACCCACTTGGCGAGGTTACGCGTGCACTTCACGTCGTAAATGATCTGCGCGCCCTTGTTGCGCGACAGCACTTCTTCCGCGAACAGCATGAGCTGACGGTCCGGATAGATGATCTGGCCGTCTTTGGTGACCACGCCCAGGCGGTCGCCGTCGCCGTCGAAAGCGAAGCCGATTTCAGCGTCCGTTTCCTTCAGCGCGCGAATCACGTCCTGCAGGTTTTCCGGGTGAGCCGGGTCCGGGTGATGGTTCGGGAAGTTGCCGTCGATCTCGGTGAACAGTTCGACCAGTTCGCAGCCGAGCTTCTTGAACAGCTTGGGCGCGAGGCCGCCGGCGACGCCGTTGCCCGTGTCGACCACGATCTTGATGGGACGCGCGAGCTTGATGTCGCTCGCGATGCGATCGAGATAGGCGTCGGCGATGTCGTACTCGGTGTACGTGCCGCTGCCTTCGGAGAAGTTCTCGTCGACGATGCGCTGATGCAGCGCGAGAATCTGCTCGCCGTAAATGGCCGCGCCGCGCAGGACCATCTTGAAGCCGTTGTAGTCCGGCGGATTATGACTACCCGTCACGACGATGCACGAATCGACGCGGCGCTCGCCGCCGTCGAGCTGCAATGGCACGCTGGCCGCGAAATAACCGACCGGCGTGGGCACCATGCCCACGTTGACCACGTCGACACCGGCCGCACGCAGACCGTCCGACAGGGCCTGGATCAGTTCGGGACCCGACAGGCGGCCGTCGCGCGCGACCACCACGGCGTCGCCGCCTTGCGCCCGCACTTCGCTGCCGAATGCGCGGCCGATCGAACGCGCTGCGTCGGCGTCGAGCGTCTTGCCGATTACACCGCGAATGTCATATGCCTTGAAAATAGATTTGGAGATCATGTTGGCTCACTTGCGTGCAATGGAAAATTTTGACCGGCGCACCGATGACAAATCGGTAAAACACAGCGATGCGCCCTTGCCGGAAGCGATCCGGTTCCAACTTATAATTGCGCTTTTCGGACCAGCCTTAAAACACCATTCTAATGCTTAGACGCCCTCCAATTGTAAAGTTGCCGCGACAGTCGGCTGGGTGGGCAAACGCGCGCACTGCGCCGCTCGGGTCATTCGTGCCACCGTTGCCACCCGCGCGATCGGCGCGAACGGTGCGAGCGGATCGCCGAGCGTCAAGCGGATGCTGACGCTCAAACGCTTCGCCAATCCGGACGTCACGCGCGCCTTCACGAATATCGTCTGGCTCGGCCTGGAACGGCTCACGCAGATCGGCGTGGCGATCGCGATCAGCGGCTTGCTGGCGCGCTACTTCGGGCCTGACATTTTTGGCAAATGGCAATACGCCAACACGCTGCTGCTGGTGCTCTCGCCGATTACCTGGGTGTGCGGCGCGGAGATACTCGTGCCCACCATCGTCAACCGGCCGCCGGCGCAACTCGGCACTGTGCTCGGCAGTGCGTTTGCGCTGCGCATATCGGTCTCCGCCGCGGCCTTGCTGCTCACCTGGCTCGGCATTGCCCTGCATGTGTTCGAGCCGCTGGTCGGCGCGATGCTCGCCGGCCTCGCCGTGACCATGCTGTTTCGCGAGCCGTTCGTCGGCGTGATCAATGCGTGGCTGCAAAGCATGACGTACAGCAAGCCGCAGCTGCTCACCAGTATGAGCACCGCGGTGCTGAAGGCCGCTCTGGTGTACCTGCTGGTGCGCGCCGCGGCCACGCCCGCGCGCTTCGGCTGGCTGTGGGCGCTCGAATCGGCGGCCATCGGCGCCGTCCTCGTGTTCTATTACATGCGGCGACATGGCGGCAAGCTCGGCTGGCATGTCGACCGTGCGCTCTTCAAACACTTCGCAAGTGCGGGCACCGTGTTCTGGCTCGGCCTGATCTGTATGTATCTGTTCCTGAAACTGGACCGGCTCATGCTCGAACGGGCGATATCCTTTGCCGACCTCGGTCGTTATTCCGCCGCCCAGCAGTTGAACGAGAACTGGATCACGCTCGCGCTGATGCTCGCGCAGACCATTGCGCCCGCCTTCGTCTACCGGGTGCAGGACGCAGCCCAGTTGCGCCGCAACATGTGGCGGCTCACCGCCATGACCGCCGCGCTGATGGTGGGCGGCGCGCTCGTGCTGGATCTGCTGGCCGGCATCATCATTCGCCGCGTGTTCGGGCCGCAGTTCGAAGGCGCGATCGAGATTTTCCGCTGGGCCGTGTGGCTATCCGTGCCGGCCGGCATCGAAGCGATCGGCAATCTGATCGTGCTCAAGTATCAGGCCAAGTTCGTATTACTCTCGAAGTGGCTGCTGGCGCTGGCTGTAGCGTTCGTGGTCAATCTGCTGGCGATTCCACGGCTTGGCGCTTACGGCGCGCTGGTGGGTCTGGCGGCCGGCTATCTGGCGGCCGCGTCGGTTAATCTTTATTACATTCGTTTCAAATTGCGCCCATGACGAACGCATCCGCCACCGCGCAAATGACCCTCGACGACGTCGCGGTGCTGATTCCCGCCTACAACGGCCAGGCCGACGTCGACCTCACGCTCGCGTCGTTCAGTGAAAGCGCGCCGGTGCATGTGCTGATCGTCGACGACGGCAGCACGCCGCCGATCGTCGCGCCGGCCATCGCCAATATGAAGATCGAAGTGCTGCGCATGGTGCAGAACGGCGGCATTGAACGCGCGTTGCAAACCGGCATCGACGCATTGGCCCAGCGCGGCTTTCGCTATGCGGCGCGCATCGACGCGGGCGACCGCAGCGTGCCGCAGCGGCTTGCCAAGCAACGCCTGTTCATGGAATTGCATCCACGCGTGGCCGGCCTCGGCATGTGGACGCAAGTCGTCACCCGCGAAGGCAAACCGCTTTTCATGCTGACGCCGCCCGCCGAACCGGACGCGATCCGCCGCTTGCGCTTTTTCCGCTCATGCCTCGCGCACCCTTCGATGATGCTGCGCATCGACGCCGTGCGCGCGGTCGGCAACTACCGCGCCGAGTACCGCTCCGCCGAGGACCTCGATCTGTTCGTGCGACTCATGGAGCAGTACGACTGCGCGAACCTGCCGGAGCTCGGGCTCTATTACGAGCTGAACGAAGGCGGCATTAGCGCGACCAAACGGCGCCGCCAGGTGAATTCGACGCTGCGGCTGCAACTGCGCTACTTCAACGCAGCCAATCCATACGACTGGCTGGGCCTCGCCAAAAATCTGCTGCATCTGGTGACGCCTTACCGCGCGCTGCAACGGATCAAGCGCAGCCTGCTCACGCCGCGCGCGAGCCACTGAATCATTCCCCCAATTGACCGCCGAGTTCGTTCCCGCATGAAGCCTGCCTTGAAGTCGACGCCCGCGTTGCGCATTACACTCGTCTGTAACACCGCCTGGGCAATCTATACGTACCGGCAAGGGCTGATCCGTATGCTGGTCGGACGTGGCGTCGACGTGACGGTGCTCGCGCCGCGCGACCGCACATTCGAACTGCTCGCCGCCATGGGCTGCCGCTGCATCGAATTGCCGGTCGCCTCCAAGGGCACCAATCCACGCGACGACCTGCGCACGCTGTACGCGCTCTATCGGCAATACCGCACGATCCGCCCGCACGTGGTGTTCCACTACACGATCAAGCCGAATATTTATGGCTCGATCGCCGCGAAGCTGGCGGGCGTGCAATCGGTTGCGGTCACAACCGGATTGGGCTACGTGTTCATCCAGCAAAGCCGCGCCGCTCAGGTGGCCAAGAAAATGTACCGTTTCGCGTTCCGTTTCCCGCGCGAAATATGGTTTTTGAATCGCGACGATCAAGCCGCATTTGTCGAACAGAATTTGTTGGTGCATCCTGAGCGCGCAAGGCTGTTGCATGGCGAAGGCGTCGATCTGGACCAATTCGTCTTCACACCCTTGCCCGAGCGGGCGGATTACCGCTTCGTGCTGATCGGGCGGCTGTTGTGGGACAAAGGCGTGGCCGAATACGTGGAAGCCGCACGGCGCCTGCGTGAACGTTATCCGCACGCGCGGTTCCAACTGCTCGGCCCGGTGGGTGTCGACAATCCCAGTGCGATTACGCGCGCAGAAGTGGCGGCGTGGGAACAGGAAGGCGTCATCGAGTATCTTGGCGAAGCGCATGACGTGCGGCCTTTCATCGCCGAGGCGGATTGCGTCGTGTTGCCGTCGTATCGCGAAGGCGTGCCGCGCACGCTGATGGAAGCCTCGGCCATGGGCCGCCCCATCGTCACGACCGACGTGCCGGGCTGCCGCGAGGTGGTGGCGGACGGCGTCAACGGATTGCTGTGCGAGGTGCGCAATGCAGACAGCCTCGCGGCCACGCTGGCGCGCATGCTCGACATGAGCGGCGCCGAGCGCCGGGCCATGGCAGAACGCGGCCGGAAGAAAGTCGCGGAAGAATTCGACGAGCGCGTGGTCGTCGAAACGTATAAGGACCTGGTGCAAAAAATGACGGGCGTTTTACTTTAACGGAGCAACAGCATGACCACGAAGGGCACGATTCTGGTAACGGGCGGCGCGGGCTTTATCGGCTCGCACACCTGTGTCGAACTGCTGAACGGCGGTTACGACGTCGTGGTAATCGACAATCTCGTGAACAGCAACCGCGAATCGCTGCGGCGCGTGGAAAAGATTACCGGCAAGGCGGTGACCTTCTACGAAGCCGACGCGCGCGACCAAGCGGCGCTCAACCGTATTTTCGACGCCCATCCCATCACGGGCGCGATTCACTTTGCCGCGCTGAAGGCGGTGGGCGAGTCGGTGGCCAAGCCGATCGAGTACTACAGCAACAACGTCGGCAGCCTGCTGACCCTGCTCGGCGTGATGCGCGACCGCAACGTCAAGCAGTTCGTGTTCAGTTCGTCGGCCACCGTGTACGGCGTGCCGAAAAGCTCGCCGATCGACGAGTCGTTCCCGCTGTCGGCTACCAATCCGTATGGCCAGTCGAAGCTGATCGCCGAGCAGGTGTTGCGCGATCTGGAAGTGGCCGATCCGTCGTGGCGCATTGCCACGCTGCGCTACTTCAACCCGGTCGGCGCGCACGAGAGCGGCCTGATCGGCGAAGATCCCGCCGGCATTCCGAATAACCTCATGCCGTATGTCGCGCAGGTGGCGGTCGGCAAGCTCGAGAAGCTGCGCGTGTTCGGCGGCGATTACGACACGCCCGACGGCACCGGTGTGCGCGACTACATCCACGTGGTCGACCTGGCGCGCGGGCATCTGGCCGCGCTCGACGCGCTCGTCACGCGCGACGCGAGCTTCGTCGTGAACCTCGGCACCGGCCAGGGCTATAGCGTGATCGACGTGGTCAAGGCGTTCGAGAAAGCCGCCGGCCGGCCGGTGCCCTACGAGATCGTGGCGCGCCGCCCGGGCGACGTCGCCTCCTGTTTCGCCGACCCGGCCGCCGCCGAGAAGATCATTGGCTGGCGCGCGCAGTTCGGCATCGAGCGGATGTGCGCGGATCACTGGCGCTGGCAGTCCACGAATCCGCACGGATTCGCCTGAGTCGAAGCAAAGTCGACGGCGGCGCGAAGGCGTCGCCAGGCAGGGGCGCCGCCGCCGTCGATTGAGGGATTGCACCAAGCGGGTAATTCCGAATATTACTAACCCTTTACAGCTTCCTATACTGGCTCACCGTCAGACGGTCAGGCTTCCTAAGAACGTTCGAATCGGGGCGCACGGGCCCGCATCGAGGCTTCGTGCAAGAAAAGACATGCTACGGAGACAGTCATGGGAATTCGCTTGAAGAGCGTAGTGGGCGCGCTCGCGCTTTGTGCCCTCACCAATGTCAGCTACGCGGCGGATCCGATCAAGATCGGCGTCGATGGACCTTTCACCGGTGGCTCGTCTTCGATGGGCGTCAGCATGCGCGACGGCGTGCGCCTTGCCACCGCCGAAATCAACAAGGCCGGCGGCGTGCTCGGCCGCCAGATCGTGCTGGTGGAACGCGACGACGAGGCGAAAAACGAACGCGGCGTGCAGATCGCGCAAGAGCTGATCAACAAGGAAAAAGTCGTGGCGGTGGTTGGTTACATCAACACCGGCGTCGCGCTCGCCTCGCAGCGCTTCTTCCAGGAAGCGAAGATTCCCGTCTTCAACAACGTCGCGACGGGTAGCATCGTGACGAAGCAGTTCACCGATCAGCCGGATAACTACGTGTTCCGCAATGCCGCCGCGGACCGCATCCAGGCGCCCATGATCGTCGAAGAAGCCGTGACCAAACGCGGTTTCAAGAAGGTCGCGATTCTCGCCGACTCGACCAACTACGGTCAGCTCGGCCGCGAAGACCTCGAAAAGGCGCTCGCCGCCAAAGGCGTGAAGCCTGTCGCCGTCGAGAAATTCAATATCAAGGACGTCGACATGACCGCGCAACTGCTCAAGGCCAAAGAGGCCGGAGCGGAAGCGGTGCTGACATACGGGATCGGACCGGAACTCGCGCAGATCGCCAACGGCATGGCCAAGCTCGGCTGGAAAGTACCGCTGATCGGCAGCTGGACGCTTTCGATGGCGAACTACATCGACAACGCCAGCACCAACGGCGAAGGCGCGCGCATGCCGCAAACGTTCATTCAGGAAGCGAACACGCCCAAGCGTAAAGCCTTCATCGACGCATACCTGAAGGAATTCAAGCCGAAGAACAACCGCATCGATTCGCCGGTTTCCGCCGCGCAAGGCTACGACTCGGTTTATCTGCTGGCCGCCGCGATCACCCAGGCCGGCTCGACCGACGGCCCGAAGGTGCGCGCCGCGCTCGAAAGCCTCAACACCAAGGTGGAAGGCGTCGTGATGGTCTATGACAAGCCGTTCACGCACGACGACCACGAAGCGATCAGCTCGAACGTGCCGGTGGTCGGCGAGGTCAAGGGCGGCCGCGTGGTCTACGCGTACGATGCCGACCGCAAAGGCGGCGGGCAGTTGCGCAGCAAGCAGGCGAGTTCCGCGAACTGAGTTTGAAATAAGTGCAGCAGCTTGCTACGGAGCCGCACCCGTCTGAAGGCGGGCGCGGCTTTGCTTCATATCCGGTGAATTCCAGGGCGCTCGACGATGGCCATTCTTCTGCAGCTCATCTATAGCGGCATTGCGCTCGGCATGATCTACGCCGTGATCGCATTCGGCTATCAACTCACGTTCGCCACCTCCGGCACGCTGAACTTCGGCCAGGGCGACGCGCTGATGCTCGGCGCACTGGTCGGCCTCACGCTCGTCACACTCGGCGTCAACTATTGGCTGATGATCCCGCTCGTTTGCGTGTTCGGTCTGCTGCAAGGCGCGTTTGTCGAACGGATCGGGGTGCGGCCCGCGATCAAGATCAAATCCGAATTCGGCTGGATCATGTCGACGATCGCACTCGGCATTATCTTCAAGAACGTCGCCGAGAACGTCTGGGGCCGCGACGATCTGCGCTTCCCTTCCCCGCTGCCGGAAGCACCTCTGAAAATATTCGGCGCCAATGTGCTTCCAATGGAATTGCTGGTGGTCGGCGGCGCCCTCGTCATGATGCTGGCGGTCGAGTTCTTCAACCGCAAGACGATCTTCGGCAAGGCCGTGGTCGCTACCGCGAACGACCGCGACGCCGCGGCGTTGATGGGCATCAATACCGGCCTCGTGATCACGTTTTCGTATGCGCTGTCTTCGCTGACCGCCGCCTTTGCGGGCGTACTGATCGCGCCGCTCACGCTGACCGGCGCGACGATGGGTGCCGTGCTCGGGCTCAAGGCATTCGCGGTGGCGATTATCGGCGGACTGTCGAGCGGACTGGGTATCGTGGTGGGCGGCGTCATTCTCGGCATTGCGGAGACGACGACCGGCTTCTACCTCTCCACCGGCTACAAGGACGTACCGGGGCTCGTATTGCTGCTGATCGTGCTCGCGTTGAAACCTGCCGGCCTGTTCGGCAAGACCTCGATCAAGAAAGTGTGAGGACCGCCGTGAATCCCAAGAAGCTCATTGCGTCCGCACTGGCGCTGATCGCGCTCGCGGTGTTTCCCGTGCTGTCGGGGAATCCGTATTACATCCATCTGCTCGAGACGATCATGATCTACGCGATCCTGCTCTTCGGTCTCGATATCGTGGTCGGTTATACAGGGCAGGTGTCGCTCGGCCACGCCGGTCTGTTCGGCGTAGGCGCGTACACGGCCGGTGTACTGTTCTTCAAACTAGGCATGCCGTTCTTCGTCACCGCGCCGCTGGCGATCCTGGTCACTGCGGGCTTCGGCGCGATTCTCGCGCTGCCGGCGCTGCGCGTGTCCGGCCCCTACCTCGCGATGGTGACGCTCGCGTTCGGCACGATCATCCAGATTCTCATCAACGAGATGGATTTTCTGACCAACGGGCCGATGGGCGTGAAGATTCCCAAACCTTCGCTGGGCGGCCGGCCGATGAACGAGGTCGAATATTACTGGCTCGTCGCGGCGCTACTGGTCGCCTCGCTGATCGTCGTGCATCGCGTGCTCAAATCGCATCTGGGCCGCGCGTTCGAGGCGTTGCGCGACAGTCCGATCGCGTCGGACTGCATGGGCGTGTCGGTGTACCGCTACAAGGTCTATGCATTCGTGATCAGCGCGGGGTTTGCCGGGCTGGCCGGCTGCCTCTATTCGTATTCCGAGCAGTACATCTCGCCGAACACCTATAACTTCGAGCTGACCATTCTGTTCCTGCTCGCCATCATCATGGGTGGCCGTAAAACCCGCACCGGCGCGCTGCTCGGCTCGGCGATCATCGTCCTGTTGCCGAAACTGCTCGACGACATCGACATGTTCCGCACTGTCGCCTCGGTGCTGGCGGCGGTCGTCGTGATCGGTGCGGGCGTCGCGCTGGCGCGTAAGGTGTCCACGCCGCGCAAAGTTGCAATTCCCGTTCTGGGCACGGTGGGTCTTGCCGCGTTTTCCTACCGGATCGACACACTCGCCGACTGGCGGCTCACCATATTCGGCTTGATGATCCTGCTCGTCGTGTATTACCTGCAGGATGGCGTGGTCGGCTTCGTGCGCAAGATCGTGACGCATGGCCGGGTCCGCACCGTCACCGTCGACACCACGAAACCGGCGACGATTGGCGGCGATGCGATTCAGGCGGTGCAAGCCGGGGGCACGGAAGACATTCTGGAACTGCGCGGCATCCTCATGCAGTTCAGCGGACTGAAGGCGCTCAACAATGTCGATCTGACCGTGCAACGCGGCACGATTCACGGGCTGATCGGACCGAACGGCTCGGGCAAGAGCACGATGATGAACGTGCTGACCGGCATCTATGTGCCGACCGCGGGCACACTCTCTTATCGCGGCGCATCGCTCGCGGGGAAAACCTCGTCGCAGATCGCGCTGTCCGGTATTGCGCGCACATTCCAGAACGTGCAACTGTTCGGCGAAATGACCGCGCTCGAAAATGTGCTGGTCGGCCTGCATCACACATTCAACGCGAATCTCGCGGACGTCGGACTGATGTCATCGCGCTACCGGCGCGAGGAACGCGCCGCCCGCGAGCGCGCGTTCGGCATGCTGCGCTTTGTCGGCCTGGACAATGTCGCGGCCGAAGAAGCGCGCAACCTGCCGTACGGCAAACAACGCTTGCTCGAAATCGCGCGGGCGCTCGCGCTCGATCCGCAATTGCTGCTGCTCGACGAACCGGCCGCCGGACTCACCGCGCCGGACATCAAGGAGCTGGTCGCGATCATTCGCAAGGTGCGCGATCACGGCATTACCGTCGTGCTGATCGAGCATCATATGGACGTGGTGATGAGCGTATGCGACCGGGTTTCGGTGCTGGACTTCGGGCAGAAGATTGCCGAAGGCAAGCCCGCCGATATTCAGTCTAACGAAAAAGTCATCGAAGCCTATCTCGGCGGCCAGCCTGCCGGTCAGGCAGCGTGAGCCCGCCGGGCGCCCCTACAGGAATAGACATGTTATCGATCAGAAATCTGCATGCGGGCTACGGCAAGGTCAAAGTGCTGCACGGCATTTCGATCGACGTGCCGAAGGCTTCGGTCGTCACACTGATCGGCTCGAACGGCGCGGGCAAAACGACGACCATGCGCGCGATCTCCGGCATGATCCGGCCGAGCGCCGGCGAGATCACGATGGGCGTCGGCGCCGACGCGAAGCGTATCGACGCACTGGAATCGCACCGCATTGCGCGGCTCGGACTCGCGCATTCGCCAGAAGGCCGACGCGTGTTCGCGACCATGAGCGTGACCGACAACCTCATGCTCGGCGCGTTCCCCCGCCTGACGTCGGCGCGGCCTCGCGGTGACGTGAAGGCCGATCTGGAGCGTGCAATCGAGATGTTTCCGCGGCTCAAGGAACGGCGGCATCAACTGGCCGGGACACTCTCCGGCGGCGAGCAGCAGATGCTCGCCATGGCGCGCGCGATCATGATGAACCCGGATCTGGTATTGCTCGACGAACCGTCAATGGGACTCGCGCCTATTCTGGTCGAAGAGGTGTTCCGGATCATTGGGAATCTGAAAAGCGAGGGCGTCACCATGTTGCTGGTCGAACAGTTCGCCGCTGCCGCGCTCAATGTGGCCGATTATGGCTATGTGCTGGAGAACGGCAGGATCGCGGCGCATGGGCCCGCCGCGGAGTTGCGCAACGATCCTTCGGTGAAGGCGGCGTATCTGGGTGCGAGTCACTGAGGCGCGCGCGGATTCCGGTGGATAGCGCGTTAATCGAAGTCATAAGCTCGCGAGACCGCGGTCGAGTTCTGCCGCCACGAGCTGCAAGTTGGGTTCGACGATCAGGTCGGCGTGGCCGCCGGAGATTTCCGTCACTGTCAGCCCGGCACGGGCGACACGCCGCCAAAGCAGCAGCGGATCGCCGTGCCCATTCTGTGCAACCGCCGCACGGACATAGATAATCAGCCCCGCGTCATAGGGCTTGGGCCGATAGCTCGCCATCGCAACCCGCATCGTTTCGCGCATATGCCTGAGCACCGGAGGCATCGCCGGTGTGTAGCCTTCCGGCCGCTGTGGCATGCGGCCGAGGCGCATCCGCACCTGGTCCATCACGCTCACGAAGCGGTCCGTGAGATAGCCGGGCAGCCGCGCCGCCGGCATCGCCCGCACTGCCCGCCAATGTGAGCGCGCAGAACCGGCACGCCGCAGCAACCGCGCCGTCCAGGGCAGGCAATGTTCATGCACATACGTGTCGAGCAGGAATAGCATCTTGATCCGCTCGCCGGCGCCTTGCAGCTGTTGCGCAATCTCAAACGCCACCAGCCCGCCGAATGAATATCCCGCCAACGCGTAGGGCCCTTCTGGTTGCACGACTCGCATCTGTTCAATGTAGCTCGCCGCCATGTCTTCGACGCGCAACTGCGCGGGCTGCTCTCCGTCGAGCCCGCGCGCCAGCAGTCCATAAACCGGACGTGGACTATTCAGCGCGCCGATCAGCGCAAGACATTCCATCACCGAACCACTCGCGCTGTGCACGAGAAAAAGCGGCGAGCCGGTGCCGGCACGCACCTGCACGAGCGTCGGCGATGCCGGCGGCAGCGCGTCGTCATCAATGAGGGCGGCGAGCCGCGCGATGGTCGGCGCAGTCATCAGCATGGCGAACGGAATTGCGCGTCCCGTCGACTCACGGACGTCGGCGAGCAAGCGCGTCGCCAGCAGCGAATGGCCGCCGAGATCAAAGAAGTTGTCGTCGCGGCCGATCGGCGCGACGCCGAACAGCTTCTCCCATTGCGCCTGCAGATGCGCTTCGAGTTGCTCACGCGTCTCACCCACAGGTGGCAACTCACGCGTGCCCAGATTCAGCGCCGGGTGACGCCGGATCGCATCGAGACACTCGGGATTGCGCAACGCCGCCGTATTGCCGATCGGCAATCCATTGATCGCGTTGCGCGCCGCGGCTTCGGAAAGCTTGCCGTTGTGTGTTGTCGGCAAAGCATCGACCGCAAGGATCCGGTCCGGCGCGTGCGCCGGAGAGGCACGGCGCGCGAGGTCACGGCGCACACGGGCGGCGAGCGAACCGGTCAGCACCGCGCCGTCAGTTAGCACCAGTAGCAACACGACACGCGATTCGAAATCGTTGGGCATCGCTTGATGACCGGCCGCGCTGTGCATTCGCTGCTCGACGACCAACGCCTCGCGGATTTCGGGAATGTCGTTCAATACGCGGTAGATCTCAGCCGGGCCCACATTGATGCCACGCACATTCAGCACGCCGTCCGAGCGGCCGTGCATGCGCACGCCACCGTCTGGCGAGAACGCGATCAGATCGCCATGGGTCCACACACCCGGATTGCTGGCGAAATAGGCAGCATGAAAGGCAGCTCCCCCGACATCACCGAAAAACCCAAGAGGACGCGACGGAAACGGGTTCACGCAGACGAGCTGGCCGACGGCGTCGGTGCGCGCTCCCCGCTCCCATGCCTGCACGTCGAGCGCGAGGCTTTTGCATTGCGCCTCGCCAGCGTAGACGGGCAGATTCGGATTGCCCAGCATAAAACAGCCGAGAATGTCCGTGCCGCCCGAGATGGATTGCAGTTGCAGCGGCTTGACGTGAGTGCGTACCCATTCGAATTGCGAGTCGAACAGCACAGATCCGGTGCACAGCATCGCCCGCAACGCGCCGAGGTCGAACTGTTCGCCGCATTCCAGGCCGGCCTCTTCGCACATTTTCAGGTAGGCGGGACTCGTGCCGAATACGGTGACGCGCTCTTGCGCTACGAGACGCCAGAGCGTGTCGACCGTCGAGATCGGGCCGTCGTATGTCACGATCTCGACACCGGAAGCTAAAGCGGAGAGTTGCCAGTTCCACATCATCCACGCGCAACTCGTATGGAAATACATTCGATCGCCTGGGCGCAGATCGCTATGGAGCTGATGCTCCTTCAGGTGTTCGAGCAGCGTGCCGCCGGCGCCGTGTACGATGCATTTGGGCTTGCCGGTGGTTCCCGACGAGAACATGATGAAAAGCGGATGGTTGAAGGGGAATCGACGCCATTCGAAGCGGCCGGCATCGCCGGTGTTGAGCAGTGCGCCGAGCGAATAGACCGGTTGCGTCAGCGTGCTCGGCAGAACTCCTTCGTCGAGACAGACGACGCCTTGCAGCGATGGCAGCGCGACCGCCAACTCGGAAATTTTGCTTGCTACCGACCTGCCTGTGTCGAAGGTCCGCGCCGCGGCATGGGCGAGCAGCATTCGTGGTTCGAGCGGCATGAAGCGATCAAGGATCGCATCGACGCCCATTTCGGGGGCCGCCGTCGACAACGTCGCGCCAAGGGCGGTGACGGCCAACGCGGCAACGATCGCATCGGCGTCGTTGCGCATGACCGCCACCACGCGGTCACCCTCGCCTAATCCTAGCGCCGACAGTGCCTGCGCGACGCGCGCCACGCGCTCGCGCAATTGCGCGCGAGTGAGATGGATGCGACGCCCGTCGGCATGGCAGGCGGTCACGGCGGGTGCGTCGCCGTTCGCCGCTGACAGCCTGAGCAGATTGTCCGCGTAATTCAACTGCATTTGCGGGAAGAAGCTCGAGTGTTCGCAATCATCGCCGTCACACACTGGCTCAATGGCGCCCGACCACTCCAGTCCAGGCGACCATTGCACGAAACATCGCCAGAAGGTCCTGAACTCACGCACGGAGAAGTCGTGCAGTGCATCGAAGTCACAAAGCGGCTGACCGGTATGGGTGCGCAGGAAAGCGGTAAACGCGCTCAACTGCGAAGCGTCGATTCGCTCGGACGTGCTCACATGAATGGGCGCGCGCTCCGTCAAGCGGTTTGACCCGCGGAACGCACCAGGTAGGTCGACAGGATTCATGGAGATTGCACCTATGTCATGCGATGCCATCTGGAAAACGGCGGCGCCGAACGCGGCGCGCACACCGACTGCCGTCGTGCTTTCGCAATTATTACCCGACGGGAGGCTCGGGGTGTTCAAGCATGCCGACCGGCTGAACAAGCCAGCTAGCCGATGTAACGTGTTCTGTACGGAATCGAACACGCCTATTTCCGCCTTTGATTGCACCCTTCAATCCGTAGAAGCTTTGCCGCACACACGCCGCCTTCTCGAATCGAATATGCAGTGCATGATTCACGGCATTGCACCGTGTTCTCAACCAAACTTGCTTCTGCCGACTGAGCCGTTTCATCATACACATGGACGCATGTTTTGACGCGTGTTCTAACCGCGCTTTATGTGCTGTACCGAACGGAGTAGCGGTATTCGTACGGATACTCTACGTCTACACATGCTCGACCAAAGACAGGGCAAGCGGGCATTCATCGCATTAGTTGAGACTGCGGGATCGACCCGGCAACAGGCGGCGAGGGGACCCCGATTTCTCTCTTGCCCGGATTGACACGTGACTTTCGTAATGCTGATAGCGAATAAGTCGCTCGCTAGTCCAACGTATCGCTGTCTAAGGTATGGCGGAAATTGACTGAGGCATCTTTCTGAGTCGGCCAGGATATCGTCGCTTTACGACTCATCGAATGACGGATGCTGAATTGCATAGCTATACTTTCCATTGAAAAATCATAATCTGGGTGGTGGGGAATACGGTGCCAGACGTCTTGCGGCATGCATTTCCGCATTACATGGAGAAGCGAACATTCGTATTTTTTACATATTTTTCTTCTCAATTATTAATATCATTTTCATAGCAATTCGACGTTGCTACTCCCTCTGTTTTCCTATCTCGGGTAGTCCGCAGCACATCTCGACTGGTAACCCGCCTCTTTCTGTCTGTGCGGCTGGTACCCCGCCTCACCGGTGGAATTAACCGGAGTGGCCCGCAATGCCGAACACTGATGTACTCGTCAACGAACTTCGATCGGGGGGCAGCAATGGCTTTAGTCGGCAAGGTATCGGAATCAGTATCAAAGGAAGTTAATCCTTTCGATGCCCGCTACGAAGGTCGTTCGCATGCCGACCATTCTGAATTGGGCGGCCGCGGTTTTTCGGCTACGCACATAGATAACGTCTCGGAATTCAGTCGCGGTGAGGAATCACTTTCTTCGGACCTGTCACCCGAAACCGTGACAAGTCCTGTGGCTTGCCGCACGCTGTCGGCCGCGAACGACCCCGATATTCCAACGAGGAAAGGCGAGTTCACGAAACGCGCTTTCGACATTTTCGGTGCGTCGGCCATGCTGATCGCGTTGTTGCCGATTTTCCTCGTAATAGGTTGCGTCGTACTGAGCGACGGCGGGTCGGCTTTCTTTGGTCATCCGCGCGTTGGGCGAGGTGGCCGATCGTTTCGCTGTTTGAAGTTCCGCTCCATGGTACCGAAGGCCGATGTCGTTCTCGCTGAACTCCTGGCTGCGGACGCCAGCGCCCGTGAAGAATGGAATCGCGATTTCAAGCTGAAGAACGATGTTCGCGTTACCGCCGTTGGCCGGTTTCTGCGCAAGACGAGCCTTGATGAACTACCCCAGCTCTGGAATGTTCTTCGCGGCGACATGAGCCTCGTTGGCCCTCGGCCCATTGTCACCAAGGAGTTGGAACGATATGGCGCGGACGCCCATTATTACCTGTCGGTTAGACCCGGAGTGACAGGATTGTGGCAGGTGAGCGGACGAAACAATGTTGACTATGCAACGAGAGTGGCACTGGACGTCTCCTATGTAAAGGAACGTTCGACCCTGCTCGATATCAGCATTCTGCTGCGAACGTTCAAGGTGGTTTTTGAAGGAAGCGGGGCGTATTGAACAGCATGTACTGCGGCCACAGAAAAGCAAACCTTACGGAGTGGCTAAGACAATTCGGCAACCCTGTGTTCACGGACAAGCTCTCGATAGTGGGTTCGCTCTAAAAACCCGTCACCTGTGAAGGTCACACGATCTGCGTTCTATTCTCGCCGCGCAACGAAACGTGCCAAATGACACTCAGCTCGCGACAAGTTTGAAGGCTACGAACGGCCGGCCTCGCCGGCGCTTCGCGGATCGATCAGCCGTTCCTTCTCAAGCCCTACAGCGACAGCGCCCGCCGCGCCTCCGCTTTTTCGCGACCTGATCGAAGGAGAATTCGCAGCATGAATACGGCCGCCGTCTCGCTCCCCCTTGCCGCCACGCTACGGGATCACTTCGCAAGTGTCGTGCTGCCGATCTGGCGCGGACCGGGGTTCAATACCGTGATGCACCTCCCGTACGAAGCTGTGAGCGCTGCCGCAGGGCACTCGTCATTGCCGGTCGAACGTTATCGCGCTATGGCGTGCGCGCGACAGTTGTTCGTCTTCTCGCAGGCCGGCGAGCCGGCCCACGCGCATGTGCTGTTCGAAGCCATGCTGCACTACTTTAAGGACAAGCAGCGCGGCGGCTGGATCTACAGTGTCGATGCGCAAGGAGCGCCGCTTGATACGACAAAAGATCTCTACACGCACGCGTTCGTGGTCTTCGCGTGCGCCGAATATGCCGCACGCTTCGACAATGCCGATGCACGCGGGCTCGTCCACAGCACGTCGGCACTGATCGAAGCGCGTTTCGGCGATCAAGATGGACTATTCAACGCGGCGCTCAACGCGGATTTCTCGACAGTAACCGGCGCGCGAGCGCAAAACCCGCTGATGCATCTCACCGAAGCCTGGCTCGCAGCGCGTGATGCAACCCAGGACAGCGCGTTCGATACCGCGTTGCGCAAACTGACCGACGCCATCGAGCGCACCTTCGTGCATGCGGCGACCGGTTGCATCGCGGAACTACCTTTGGGCGTCGAAGACAACCGCCTCGAACCCGGCCATCAGTTCGAATGGTTGTGGCTGATCAGGCAGGCGGGCACGCTACTGGATGGGTCGGAATTGGACGGCGCGCTCTCGCGCGCTTTTGCGTTTGCGCAGCGACATGGCGTGGATCCGGTCACCGGCGGCGTATGCGCATCGCTCGACGAAACCGGTCGTGTCAAGGACGCGACCCAGCGGATCTGGGCGCAAAGCGAATATCTGCGCGCGCTCGCCGTCCGCGACGACGCCGCGTCGCGCGCCGTGTTGCCCACGCAGATCGAACGCTTCCAACAGCGGTTTCTGCACGCGCACGGCTGGTTCGAATGCAAGACTGCCGCGGGAGAGGTATCGCGCGCGGACATGCCTTCGACTACGCCCTATCATCTCGCTACCGCCTATGCGGCGCTACGGGACTGACGAACGCACTGTTCGCAAGACTGCTACGGCTCGATTCTGTCCAAAGAAAACATGACCCACGGAATCTCCCGGTTCGCGGGCCTACACGTGATGAGGTTGCACGTTCAACGGCGGTCCCTTGTGCCATACGAACATCAGTCGTAGAGTTGACTGCCAGGCGCCGATGCATGGCTCACCAACGTCGGCGCACTTTCGAGCGTGCCGACGTTTTGCGTTGACGCCGCGAGTTCGGCGCGCGCAACGAGTGGTCGCCGATCTTCGTGCCCAAGTCGGCTGCGCGACCGTCGTGAGGGATAGCGATCCGCGCTGAGTCTCGATCATCTTCACCTGATTGGAGCTACGTTTTGAAGATTCGACTGATGGTGCTGACAGTGTTGCTCTTGTCAGCCGGGATTTCTCTGGCGGCGTACCTTGCGAGCACGGGTGTCAATGATCAACCGAAGCGGCCGCAGTTACCTACCGCCGGGCGCGTCCCGTTTTACGGTGTGAACGGTCACTATGTTCAAGGAGGCGTCTATTCGACGAACATCGCCCAACAGGTCGCCGACATGAAGGCGATGGGCATCACGTCGATCCGCCAGGACTGTTACAGCACTGCGGATACGGCGAAAATGGCCAGTCTCGTGAATGCCTTCGCGCCAGTCAAAATCCAACCCGTCTTCAACGTTTTCCCGCAGACCGCCGACGAAACCACCGCGTACAACCAGTTCTACACTTACGGTCAAACCGTGGCCGGCCAACTCGCAGGCAAGGTCGCGGTGATCGAATTGATGAACGAGCCGGAGAACATGTACTTCACCAAAGGACCCCGGCACAGTGGTCAGAACGTCACCGACTGGTCGGAGTCGAATGGTCAGTGGGCGGCATTTCGCGGTGCCGTGCGCGGCTTCTACGCGGGGTTCCGCTCCGTTGATAAGACCGGGCAGACTCTCATTGCCAGCCCAAGTGTAGGTTGGCTGCACTACGGAATGCTCAAAGGTCTGTGGACAGGTGAAGCACCGGATGGTTCGACCGGGCACCTGAGCGCGACGTGGGATATCACGAACTATCACTGGTACTATGACTTCGGAGACATCGAGGATGCAGGAGGCGTCAATACACTGGCCGCCATCAAATCTGCGTTCAATCTACCGATCATGCTGACTGAAATCGGCGTGCAAAAATCCGTGTCGGCACCCACCTACAACTCGTATGTCGCTTCGAGTTCTGCCCAGTATGCGCGCCGCGCAAAGACTTACAACATCATCGGCATAGACTGGTACGAGCTTTACAATTTCCAGAATATAGATGGATTTTATATGGGCCTGTATAGCTCGCCCGGGGTCATTAACACGGGTCGCGCGTCCGCGATGGCCAGCGCCGTCGCCGCAAATCCTGCACCTTGACGCGTCGTTTTCGAAGAGCCACAGCCTTCCTGGCGGCTCGAATACCGAACCACTTTCAAGAGCGTTGTACCAAGCGCCAGAAAGGGGGCGCTGTATCGAGATGGTGACGCGCGCTCGCGCATATTCCACCCTCTATCAAGCGCGGCATTCCTGTCTTCACGGCGCTCTATCGCGCTGAAAATGCATCTGCGCGTGTGCGCGCGGCTTGCGTCACGACCCGACGGTACACGTGCGACGCTGGTCGTCCCCGGCGCCTCGCGCTGAAGCCACAGCTCGCGCATTCGTCAGACACTCGCACGTCCATCATGTACGCCGGCAAATACGGCGGATGTCGCGCGCGATGCTTCCTTCGGACAGGAATCGCATCATTCTGTTAGTTATCCGTATCTAATTCAAAATCCTGCACGCGGCCTCTTGTAATGGCCACATTCCGAGCATCTTGCCGACACTCCGACTCAAACCCCACCGTGGCGATATCTGCGTGAACAGCGACGCCGACAGTCACTTCATTCGGGTGCGTGCGTAGAACTGTTGCTATCCGCGCATCGGCAACGCGAACGCAATTCGACAAAACGTCCGACATTTCGGTCAGATGTTCCGAGCTCGGTCAGACTGACCGCCGCGCCGTTGTAGCAAGACCTTCGGCGCACGGGTAGACGTTTCGCTCTGGTTGAAGTGCTGCAATATCTCGTTATGCGAAGTAAAGCGTACGCATGTTCATGCGACCGAGACTCCGACCCGAGGCGTCTGGACGACAGATTTCCAACTCTGGTATTACCAGAATTGAACAGAATTTCGGGTAAAAAGGATTCGACACTATTTCCGTATTTCAGTCGATTTTTCTGCCTTTCTTATAATAAAGGGACGGATAGACCTCGTGGGCTTATTGATGTTACAAATGTAATAACTCCATAGTCGCAATGCAGCAATTTATCCTCGCCAATCTGCAGACAAATCAAAGATTTACGTTTTCCCCGCTATCGTGAGGAAGAGCTTTCCCGTTGCAACGCATCTGAAAAAGCTTCGGGCGAATCTCATTGAAATTTTTTGTAATTGTCACTTATCTCCCGTCAGCCCCGCCACGTTACACGAATGAAACGTTTATAATTCGTCTGCCCAGAAAGTTCTGTAACTTATACCGGGCACAGGGTTGGGCACCGTCTGCTCTGTAACAGTTACACCGGTGGTTGCTGCGCTGCGGCAGCGCATTTCCCGCTGCGAAGCGGGATCGGTGTGCGGGTGCGGTGTGTCGAATTGAACGCTTACTTGCATCGGCCGTTGGATTCTGCTGCCTAACCGCGGATCGAATAGTTTTTTGGGTTCTGGACCCAAGCCGCAGGAACGAGAGCGTCGAGTTTGATAGCCGTCGCTTCGGCGGGTTCACGAAACCGTTTAAACGTGAGGTGGAACAGCGAGATTCATGTTTGAAGCATAAGGTCGCACCGCTGCGGCTGGCATCCCAGCGACACGCTGGATGGCAAGCCGAGGGCGTGAATTCGCGACACCGCTGTTCAGGCTGTCGCTGATGGTTCCGATCTCTTCTTGACCTGTGTCGGATGGAATAGAGCCTTCGGGCAGTTAGGTCTGTGTAAGTAGGACATGTCATGTCGGTTGCGGCGGTGACTCCTGAAGGCGCAACATTTCCTGTCCTGTTCGCAGGTGAAGGTTAGTTGCAAGGGTCAGCCAGTCGAATTGAGTTTGACGGAGCAGCCGGTGTTCACTCATACGGCGGCGGGAATTTATATTTTCGTTAGTACTGCTAGCGATGCTTCAACTCGTCTGCAATAACTGCTGGCGGCTAACTGGCCATGTCCTCTACGAGGTCACCCTGCAGATGTTCCAGATGGTGCCGTTCTTCGGTTCAGGCGGCCGCGCTCCACAGCTGACTTTGCCGGAAACCCGGCCGCGTGGCTCTGTGCTCCATAAACGGGTGCCATGACCATGGCGCGGCAAGCAACAAAGTTGGCGCAGTTCACCGCAAGGCGGGGACGCAGACGTCCCTAGGGGTTTTCTTTGGGACGTAGATCGTTTCGTGCAGCCACGGTTTTTAGCGGCGCTGAGCGCCCCAACCGACAGGTATGCGTAGCCGTCAGAGAAGCTGATTGGCAAGAGTTTGCGGCCAACCGTGCCGCGCGCACCAAGCATTCGAATCGCGGTTCGGATACTCAAACCCTGCAGGTGCAGGCCTGAAATGGTCCGTTCCTCGGGTAGCAGTTGCTGTTTATTCGGGTTTTTAGTGCATCGCAACCCTCCGTGCGAAACAGGTGTTGCATTTCTGATCTGAGTCCGCTCACTCAAATCTCGATGATGGTCGCTTACAAATAGTAAGTAGTGCCATCTATTTGGGGGTCAATGCGACCCAATTACTTTCATCTAGTTGGAGCTACGTTTTGAAAATTCGATTTTTGGCGTTCACAATGCTACTCGTGTCAGCCAGTGCCACTTTGACTGCGTGCGGTGGCGGCGGATCATCCGACGCGACAGACGCGGCAGCCGTCGCGAACCGTCAACGCGCGGGCGGAAAGTCACCGACAAAGTCATCCACAAGCTCGTCGAGCAGTTCGTCAACAACTTCGTCGTCCTCTTCATCCACACCCACGACGTCTACCTCCGTCCCGTTCTACGGGGTCAATGGGCATTATGTCCAAGGGGGCGTCTACTCGACGAACATCCCGCAACAGGTCGCCGACATGAAAGCGATGGGCGTCAACTCGATCCGCCAGGACTGCTACAGCACCTCGGATACGGCGACCATGGCCAGTCTGGTGAGTTCGTTCGCGCCTATCAAAGTCCAGCCGGCCTTCAACGTCTTCCCGCAGACCACCGACGAAACCACCGCGTACAATCAGTACTACGCCTATGGCAAGACCGTGGCCGGTCAACTCGCCGGCAAGGTCGCGGTGATCGAATTGATGAACGAACCGGAGAATATGTACTTCTCCAATGGCCCCGCGAACAATGGACAGAACGTCACCGACTGGTCGGCTTCAAACAGTCAGTGGGCGGCGTTCCGCGGTGCAGTGCGTGGTTTCTACGCAGGATTCCGCTCGGTGGATACGACCAAGCAGACTCTCATTGCTAGCCCGAGTGTCGGTTGGCTTCACTACGGAATGCTCAAAGGCCTGTGGACGGGTCAGTCGCCGGACGGCTCGACCGGTCATCCTACCGCGACGTGGGATGTCACGAACTATCACTGGTACTACGACTTCGGCGACATCGAAAATGCAGCGGGCGTCAACACCCTGGCGGAACTCAAATCTGCGTTCAACCTCCCGATCATGCTGACGGAAATCGGCGTGCAGACCAGTGTGTCGAATTCTGTGTACAACTCGTACGTAGCGTCGACGATTGCCGAGTATGCCAGCAGCGCGAAGACCTACAACATCATCGGCGTTGACTGGTACGAGCTTTACAATTTCCAGAATATCGATGGATTTTATATGGGCTTGTATAGCTCGCCTGGCGTAGGCAACGCCGGTCGTGCAACCGCGGTAACCAACGCTGTTGCATCGAACCCTGTTTAACGGCCTTGCATAGCGAACGCCGCGGAAATCTCTGAGACTGTATTGCTTTGCCGGTGGTGGCGAGTCGAACGCGGTGTAGCCGCCTACGACGACACATCACCGGCGACGCCGAGTCGGCCTGCTCTACGATGGCCGCTCGAACAGAGAGGAAGTTTTATCTCAGTGAAGCGTGCGGAGGAACGCTAATCGACATGCAATTTTTTGCTTGTGTTGTCAGTCCGGAGGATCGCACGGACCCAGTGGTTTTTTGGCTAGACGCGCGACGGTTTAGATGGCGTCTGAACAGATCGAGCCACACCGCCCGCGAGTTCGCGTTCCAAAACATCGAGCAACTGTCGCGCGGACCGCTCCCAGCGGAAGCCACGTGCATGCTCCCTTCCGCGTTCGCGCCAGGATTCGCGCAGCGCGGCATCCTGCATCATCTGCGTGACCTTGTCGACGATGTCATCGACCGAATGCGCGTCGCAGTACATCGCTGCATCACCGCATACCTCCGGAAGCGACGCTTCACGTGACACGATGACAGGGCATCCACAAGACATCGCCTCGAGTGGCGGCAATCCGAAGCCCTCGTACAACGACGGAAACACAAAGCAGGCTGCATTCTCATACAGCGCTCTCAACTCACCGTCCGATACGAATCCAGCCGATATGACATTCTTCGCGAGGTCGTAGCTCGCCTTCGCCTGCGGATTAAACACCCGCAAATCGCATCCACCGACGACGACAAACTTCCAGTCATGGTGCTCACTCAACCGCTCCATGGCGGCAAGTATTCGCGGAAGATTCTTTCCGACCGAAAGACTCCCGACAGCAAGTATGTAGCCATCGTTGCGCAGGTTCAGACGCGACAGAATCGCCGTATCCGGCTCAATCTTGTCAAAGTGGTCCACGCCGTTCCAAACAACCGAAATCCGCGACGCGTCGATGCCCAGGCGCTCCATGATTCGAGTCTTCGAAAATTCCGACACTGTCACAATGTGCCTCGCGTTGCGCTTCAGGAGTGACAGCGCAACGCGATACCAGAGCCGGTACTTCCACGAGTAATTTTCCGGCAAATCGTAGATCGCGACGTCATGCACCATCACGACCTGCTGACGAACGAATAACGGTCCCATATTGCAAAGGCTGAGAAGGGTTCGGCCGCCAACCGCGAACGGCAGCACCAACTGCTCCCACAGAGAACCCTTCAACCACGGCCCGACCACTTTCGCTTTCGGCAAACTGACGTCAGTCCGTGCGTTCGCCGGAATCAATACAGGCATTTCGGTTTCCTCATGAAACAGTTTCTGGAACGCCATCACCAGCTCGTAACCAACGCGCTGCACCCCCGTTATGCGTTGAGACGCAAACTTTCCATTGAATGCGAATCCCGCAGAGGGCCCCTGCCACTGCGAGCATTGCGCCGGGCGAGCTTCGGCCGGCGGCGACGCACGAACAGCGGTATTTTCCCGGCGCGCGTTTGGCGGCTCCACTAACTGTCTCATCAAATATCGCTCCGGTGTACTAGTGGTGTGAGCATCGGGAAGGGTCGACCAGCCGGCGCAATGCGTTCGTACAGTGCAATCTTTGGACGTGCGGTTCGTCCAACCCATGGATCAGGTGTTCACGGTGCTCGGCTTCTCAGTGCGAGGTTTCGCCCGCCAAGGAAGAAGGGAAAGGCGAGCGAGAATATTTCCCCGACGCGCGGAATGCACATCATGCTGCAGTGCCTGATGAAGTTCAGGGCGGCGGACCGTCGCAGTTCCCAATTTAGCCACGACGATGCCTGCCGCGACATTGGAAAGCGCGACCGCTTCGTCTATCGGCATGCCGGCACCGAGTGCGGCACTCAGCGTGGCAACGACGGTGTCCCCCGCGCCCGTGACATCGAACACCTCGCGCGCGCGCGTCGGCAAATGCAGCGGGGCCTGCCCGCGAGCAATTAACGTCATGCCTTTCTCGCTGCGTGTGACGAGTACCGCGTCGAGTTCGAGCGTATCGCAAAGAGCGCTGGCCTTCCGTTCGATCGTGGCATCGCTCTCGCATTTCCCAACCACCGCCTCGAACTCGGAAAGGTTGGGCGTAATGACAGTGGCACCGCGATAACGCTCGAAGTCCGTTCCTTTTGGATCGACGATGACGGGCTTTCCCGCACGCCTCGCGGCCGCGATCAGGTTCTTCGAATCATGTAGTGAGCCTTTAGCGTAATCGGATAGGACCACGGCATCCACTTCGTGCAACTGCCGCTCGAAGGCGAAGATCAACTCGTCACCATTGCGTGCGGGGAAGTGGTCCTCGAAGTCCGCCCTGATCATCTGCTGATGCCGAGACAGAATACGAAGCTTCGTGATTGTCTTGCTGCCCGCGACGCGCTGCAGCAAGCAGTCGACCCCGCCTTCGCGCAACAATTCTTCAATCCGATCGGCGTGAGTGTCCTGCCCGGCCAACCCGAGAAGACGAACATGAGCACCAAGCGCTGCCGCGTTCAGTGCGACGTTTCCTGCCCCGCCAACACGCGTCTCTTCAGTTTGCACATGGACGACCGGAACGGGCGCCTCCGGCGAGATCCGGGATGTCGAGCCGTGCCAGTACCAATCGAGCATCACGTCGCCCACGATCAATAGTCGAGCGCAGTCGAAATCAGGAGGCGAAAGCTTCACCGGCGGGTTTCTTGTCATGGCGGCCTAAATTGATCGAATACACTTCACTCAGAACGTCGGCGACAGAAGCGACGCTTATTTTTTCCATCACATACTTCGCATTTCTGGGATATTCAAATCCGAGGCTCAGGAACATTCCGCCGTCACGCTTGGACACCGCAATGACGCCACGCTCTTTGTTCACAGGGCCCCAGCGGAACGGATTCGTTGGACCGTGCAGACTGATCATCGGCGTGTCCAGCATGGCGGACAGATGCATGATTCCGGTATTGACACAGACTATGCAGTCAGCTCGCCTTACTATTCCGACAACCTCAGTCAAACTCACCTTGGCTGCCACGCTCACGACCTTCTGACTGCCGATCAGGTCAACCAGTTGCTGGGCGCGCGCAGCGTCCTCCGGACCGCCGGTGATGACGATGGCGTATCCGTTATCAATCAATATCCGCGCAAGCTTGCGCCAGGATTCTATGGGCCATTCACGCATGGCAAAATTGGTCCCGGAGGCCCATGGATGAAAAACAAAGAATTTCTCGTCCAGCACAAATGGCGAACCAGAAGGGCGAATGGCTTTGGTTATACGCGGACATTCCGTCGACACGATTCCAAGCGGCCGCAATAAGCTTCTGAAATTGTCCAGTTCATGAAGCTCCTCGCGATGTTCAACGCTCGCGTCGTAGGCGTAATGACGGAATTGACGACTGGTTCTAAAACCAACGGTAAATTTCGCCTTCATGAAGGCGGCCAGCAGCGCCGAAATTCGCGGCCATTGGGATGTGTCGATCAGGACATCGACTTCGTATTTCCTTATTTCCCTGAGTGCATTCAGAGGACTAGTCAAAGGGACTACCACGACCTCGTCCAGGCCATCGAACAAATCATAGATACGCGCGTTGCTTCGAGACGCAAATATCACGACTTTGGAAAATTTTCTTGCGTTCCGCAACTCGGAAATGATTATCGACGACAAAATCGAATCGCCAATCGCGGCGAAGGCAAAAATACCGGCTGTCTTGCACTCGGCCGGCAAGCGTCGCTTTGTGCGAAGCAATCCCAGCAGGTATAGGAACGCGCCGCCGAGAATAAGGTCGACGCGCTTCAGAAGGCTTTGTCCGCGCTCATTTTTCATTTCACGTCCAGCAACATTTTCGCCAGGAAATCCGTGCGTTCACCATAGGGGCCGGCCATCGCCACGCGCTGCTTCTTGCCTGCCGGGGTGAACCCGATAATCACGCCGATACCGGTCGGCAGAATACTTGAGCTGAATGTCGGACCGGAACATGTGTGGCTGCGCAGCGCCGCGCGTTTGTCGCCGGGTGTTTTCAGGTTGCCGCACTTTTCGAGCAATGTCGCCAATTCCGCCTCGATCGTCTACTTGATGATCTGACGGGCACCACTCTGGATCAGGTCCATCCAGGCTGCCCAACGTTGCCGCCGTACCGTTGTTCGCTCGTCCGTCAGCTCACTCCTGACGGTGGATGTCCGTTAGCCTGGTTCTGACTCTAGATAGGCACCATGCCGAGCCCACCGCCGCTGACTTCTGAACGCCGCGCATCACTCAATATGCAGATCCGACGATAAGCCTCGGCGCACACGCACGACCAGACGGAAGGTCATAGCTATAGATGATGGCGTCGAACAACCAACAGTCATCAATGGTCAATGACGCAACTGCATGATCCATGCGGGAGCGGCCGGTGTCTGTGCGGCGCCGAACGTTCACTTGTTCGCGTGAAACCTCCTCCCAACAGGCGTCGAGGTCTTGTCGCCGAAAAGCTTGCGATGGAAAAGCTGTCGCCACGCAAAGTCGCGCTTATATTCCTTGCGTATGGAATTGAATTTGCGGCAAGCGTCGATTTAGCGCTTACGTCAGACTTCCGTCCTTCATATTGCCGACGCCCGTAGCAGGTAAATATGACGCGACTAGCGCCAATCCTCGCACATCACAATCGGCAAAATAAATCGCCGCGCTTGTTTTCCGACTATTCACGGACAGAAACGCATCAGCGTAGTGCAACGTGCGCTAAACCACAGACTCCGAAGCGGTAAAGGCGGTATTCATATCGTACCTGCCCAGAGACGCGTCGATGGATGCGCCTGCGATGAATCGATGCGTGGCGGACCGGCAAGGGGATCAAATCTGAGCCGACGATTCGTCGAATCAATGCGAACCCATGTACGAATTTCGGCCCTGGACGAATCTCAGGGCCGGTTTCCAATGATCGACGCGGCGAAGCTTGTCGCACTATCGAGAAGCTTATTACCCCCGCACCTTGGAGATGGCGCCTTTGAACACGCATATTCTCAATTCCGGATCATCTCGCGTAGGCAACGAAGAGGGTAATTTTTCGTTGCGCGAAATGCTTCATCTGTTGCGAGACCATATCTGGACACTGCTGGCATTCGTCGCTGTAGCGACCACGCTAGCGACCGGCTACGCCTACCTTTCAGCTCCCACTTACTCCGCTGATGTCGTAGTGCGTGTTGACCCGCCCGCTCCGCCCGATCCTAATGCTCTCGGCATCTCGCGCCAGGATGGCATGGCGCAGCAACAACCAGGCACGCAAGCGACCGGCGCGGAGGTCTCAGTCATGCAGAGCCGCTCCGTGCTGGAACCGGTGGTCCGCCAATTTCAGTTCGATGTCGAGGTGGTGCCGCACAACTTCCCGATCCTCGGACGTTTCGCGGAACAATTCGCGTATCCGGGCCATCCTTCGAAGCCGTGGTTCGGACTGAGTTCATTTGCATGGGGAGGAGAAAAGCTCCAGATTCCCTCGCTCAACGTGCCGGCGCATCTTGAGGAGAAGCCTCTCATACTGACCGCGCTCGACGAGGGACAGTACGACCTTCGCACGCCCAGCGGAGATCTTCTGGTGCATGGAGAAACAGGCAAACCCGCGAGCACGCCGGATGGGCTATCGCTCACAGTCAAGGAACTCGTTGCCAGACCCGGTACGCAGTTTACGGTGACCCACCGCAATACGCTCGACGCAATCGACGAACTGCGACGTCAACTCAAGATTGCGGAAGTGACCAAGGACACGGGCATCGTACAGATCTCCTTTGCATCGAAGGATCGAGTTCTGACCGCAGAGGTCGCCAACGCGGTTGCTCAGCAATACATTGCATCGTCGGTCTCGAGCCGCCAGTTGAACGACACGAAAACGCTGGAATTCATTCAAGGCGAGTTGCCGCGGCTGAAAGCCGATCTCACCCGTGCGGAACAGGCGCTGAGCGACTATCAATCGTCTACCGAAACAATGCGCCCGACGACCGAAGCCCAATCCTATCTTCAGGGTAGCATCGAACTCCAGCAGCGCACGTCGGCACTGCAACTGCAACGCACGCAGGCAGCGTCGCTCTTTACACCTAGCAGTCAGCAGGTCAAGACGATCGACGCGCAACTTGCGCAGTTGGCCGAAGCGAGACGCGCATTCGACTCGCGCTTTGTCAGCATGCCGACCTCCGAAAGGCGCAACGCCGAACTGACTCGCGATGCGAAAGTGGCGGAGACCATCTATCTGGGTATGGTGAGCAAAGCCGAGGAGCTCTCCGTGCGCCGCGCGAGTGCAACCGGCGGCGCACACATCGTCGACCAAGCGATGCAGCCCTATCGTCCGGTTAAGCCGAATCGCCCCTTAGTCATCGTCGCGGGTTGCGGCCTGGGCTTTTTCATCGGCGCATTTTTCATCGTGCTACGACGCTATGCGACAACCGGTGTCACCGACCCGCTGTTTGTCGAACGACGTTTGGACGTGCCGGTTCTCGGCGAAGTGCTGTTCAGCCGGCAACAAGCTCAGCTAGAGAATGAATCCGCGATTCAGACCAGCCAGCCAACGCTCTCCGGGCGTGACGACGGAGTGCCGGGCTTACCCGATCCGAACGCGCTAACGTTGGATCCGCTCGATGAACAGGCCTCGAGAGCCGCTTTCGGCCCCGGATTGGCGCGTGAGGCGGCCGCTCGGATTCTCGCCAGCCGGCTACCCCATGAGCCCTCGGTCGAGGCGCTTCGCGAAGTGCGCACGCAAGTGTGCCGCGATCGGCTGAACCAGAAGAACAACATTGTGATGTTGACGGGCCCGAGTCCGTCCACCGGGAAGAGCTTCGTTGCAGCGAATCTTTCCATCCTTCTGACGGAAGTCGGCTTGCGTGTTCTGCTAATCGACGCCGACATGCGCCGCGGCAATCTCGCATCCTTCTTCAAGCAATCCAATCGCGGCGGCCTGTCCGAAGTTCTTCAGGGCAAGCTCCGCAGCGTCGACGCTATCCGCTCAGTCGGAGTTCGCGGCCTCTCCTTCATTTCGTGCGGGGCCTATCCGGTCAATCCATCAGAGCTGCTGATGATGCACGACTTCAAGCAGGTGGTCGATCAACTGAGCGAGCAGTTCGATCTCGTCATAGTCGACACGCCCCCATTCCTGGTCGTGACCGACGCCGCAATCATGACCCCCCATGCGGGTGCAACTGTCCTCGTGCTTCGCTCCGGCATGCAGAGCGAGGACGAGATTTCGGAAACCGTCAAAAAGGTGCGGCGCGCGGGAGGACGAATCCTTGGATCGGTTTTCAACGCCATACCCAAGCGGGCCAGCAACTGGAGAAGCTACGAGCAGGCCGCGCAGTACACGCGCACGGTCAACGAGACCGACGAAGTGTAAGGCTGGAGAGTTGTTGGGGGTTGATGACAAGCGCGTTCGTGCAGCCTTTTCATTGAAACACCTGGCGAGTTCGCCGGAAAGCGGGACCTCGAAACCATCCGCCTTCGAGATCCAACGATGTGTCGCAGCGAGAACCTTTGGTTCTCGATCATGTGGGGTGAACTATTCATGAGCCGATCTACGCCGCAAATTGGAATCGGAGTAAGCGAAAACCGCATTCCCTTCAATACGCCCGCGATGACGGGTAACGAACTCAAATACATCGCGGAAACGCATTTCAACAAAAAACTCGCTGGCGACGGTTCTTTCACGGGACGCTGCAACAAGTGGCTCCAGGAAAGAAGCGGTTCGGCCAAGGCATTGCTGACTCACTCCTGCACCGCCGCACTGGAAATGGCGGTTCTCTTGCTGGACATCCAGCCCGGCGACGAGATCATCATGCCTTCGTATACGTTCGTCTCGACGGCGAATGCGTTCGTGTTACGCGGCGGTGTGCCCGTTTTCGTGGACGTCCGCGAGGACACCATGAATCTCGACGAGCGGTTGATCGAAGCAGCGATCACGCCACGTACCCGCGCGATCGTACCGGTGCATTACGCCGGCGTGGCATGCGAAATGGACACGATCCTGGCAATCGCTCAACGTCACGGACTCAAAGTGGTGGAAGATGCGGCGCAAGGCGTCATGGCCACCTATAAGGGGCGCGGCTTGGGCTCCATTGGCGACCTTGGCGCGTACAGTTTTCACGAAACCAAAAACATCGTCTCCGGCGAAGGTGGCGCCCTGCTGATCAATGACCCTGGTCTCAGCCGACGCGCGGAAATCATCCGAGAGAAAGGCACTGACCGAAGCCGCTTTCTGCGCGGCGAAGTCGACAAGTATACCTGGCAGGAAGTGGGCTCCTCGTTCTTGCCGAGCGAGTTGATCGCCGCCTACCTTTGGGCTCAGCTGGAAGGTGCCGAGAAGATTACGCAGGAACGGGTTGCGCATTGGGACCAATATCACGCTCTTCTCGAGCCGTTCGAGCGCCAAGGCGCTCTGCGCCGGCCGGTCGTGCCGAAAGAATGCCAGCACAACGGACACATGTATTACGTGCTGGTTGAAGATGAAGACGTGCGCCAACGCATACTCGACGAGTACAGAAGGCACGAAATCGGCTCGGTATTTCACTATGTTCCCCTTCACTCATCTCCCGGCGGAGAACGGTACGGCAGAGTGGGTGGCTCGCTGGACGTCACCATCAACCAGTCGAAACGCCTGATCCGGCTTCCGCTCTGGGCTGGCTTGACCGAAACGCAGCAAATGCGAGTAGTCGACATTTTTGACGCGTTGCTGAAATAGGGTCCGCCGACTTTCATGCCGGCACACGCGAACATCCGCAGCGTTGACAAAAGGTCTTTGTCAGCGCAGCGGATGTCGTCCCTTTACGGTTGCTGCAGCGGTCTGCAAGCTTCCTCTGGAACCTCATGAAAAAGAGCATTTCGTCGCACGCCGACCTTTACTATTTCATCTGGGTCTTCGCCGTACCCGTGACATCAGTACTGCTGGTGCCCACCATTCAGGGAACGACGGTCGGTTACATCATGTGTTTTCTCTCGCTGCCGCTGGCATTGGCGTGGGGTGGCGCTTCGCGCAGACGCTATATCAACTTCCTCGTCGCGGCGGCAGTGGTCTGGACAATTTTCTTTCTGGCGTCTCAGCTCGCTGACAGCATTGCAACGTACGAACCCGACTTTACAAAAGTTCTGCTCATCGACGATAGCGATGTGTTGACATTCATCCTGAGAAAGAGCTTGTTCACCCAGACGATCTATCTCGGTGCTGTGGTGCTCTATGCAGCGTATGTCTATATCTTCTACAAACCGTCGTGGCAGCAGTGGTTGCTTGCCTCCGCCGCTATTTTTGCCGCGTACGGCATCTATGAAGTGATCTACTTCATTGTGACCGGTCAGCCGGGGGACTTCATTTCCAACCGGTCTTTCGGCTCCGAATTTCGAAATGGCGACCCTGGTGCAGGGGACGAGCCGCTGAACGGGAGCTCCTTTCAATGGGTCGACATCCACGGTTTCCACATGCAACGGCTGAAAAGCCTGACTGGCGAGCCGTCGATGTATGCCTTGTCGATGTTCCCGTTCTGGGCTTACTTCAACGCGACATCCAAGCGCCGCCTGCCGGTGTGGATCATCGGGGCATCGCTCATCATGAGTACTTCGTCGACGGCTTTCATCGGCTACGTCGTTTACTCACTCATTCGCATAAGAAAGATCGGCTTCCATCCGATCAAGGCCATGGTCGGTGCGCTCGTGGTTTGTGTGGTGGCGTATCTGGCATGGGACTACATCGGCGATCTCTTTCAGCAGATGATCATCGACAAGATGGACGGGCGCAACGTGTCCGGTGCCGAGAGATCCGGCTTCTTCCATGCTTCGATGGAAATGTGGGCAGGGGGATCACTCGGCAATCAACTGTTCGGGATCGGCTTCGGCTATATACGATCGACCGATCTTTTCTCCACCTTGCTCGTCAATACGGGGGTGGTAGGACTCATCCTGGTGAGCACGCTAATTCTTTACCCGGCTTTCCGGCTAGACTGGTCGACGGAGGGAATGGCATTGCGCCAATGTTGCGTCACGACCTGGGTAATGATGATGATCTCCGTTCCGGAATTCTCGTATCTGGCGCCATGGACTTTCATCGCCATCGCTTATGCCCGGGTGCGTACGGTGAAACTGGCAGCACGCCAAGGCAATGGCGCGCTGCCGGACAGTCCGGCTGTCAATGATCGGCGATTGACAGTGAGAAGCCGGCTTTAAGGCCTTTGAACACGCTCGATCTGGCCGCCGGCGAAAACTTCACGCATTTGAGCGTCAACGTGACGATTGCGTACGCAATCGCAATCGCCCGATGCACGGGGGCCAGATGTTTGCGACTGAAATAAACGCGATTGCGCGCCGTATAGAACAGGCTAAAGGGACTCTCATTGCCGCCTGTGGACACTGCCACCTTGTGAGCGACGGATGAGGTCGGCACGTACAGTAGTCCGATCCCGGCATGCCTCATACGCCAGACGAAGTCGCTATCGTCGTAATAGACGAAGTACTTTTCATCCATCATACCGATCGTCTTGAAGATGCTCTTGTGCAGCAACATAAAGCAGGTCGGCGCATATTCCGTAAACATTTCTTCATCGAACTGCCCGCGATCTTCCTTCCGATCGCCGACATGTGGTGTGGTGGCCGTGAGCGGCGAGAACCGTCCCCCCGCACACCATATCCGGTTAGTGCCGTGATAAGTAATCTTGGGTACGGCTGCCAATGCGCTTGCCTGCTCGGTGTGCCGTACCAGTCCCGCTATCACATCGGCATCGGGAAAATCAGTATCGTTATTGGCCAGCAGAACGTAGTCACATCCGTTCGCAAGGGCCATTTCTATGCCTTGATTGTTCCCGCGGGCAACGCCGACATTCTCATTGTTGAACACGATGTCCGCATTGAGACCATGGAGCGCCGCAAGCTCGCTTGATATCACGCACCCCGTATCCTTCTCGCTGTTGTCGATCACGTATAGCTTGAAGTTCGCATCGCGCTGGGCGGCCAGACTCTTAAAAAAATCGGGAAGCACGGAATCGGAGCGATAGAGTACGGTGACAATCCCGATCAGCGGCGAAGCATTTCTCGTTGACATATTGCTTCCTTCAAATGAATTGCGGAGGCAGCCGTCGCGGCGCCTCCGTCATGGCGTGAGCGCGTGTCGTCCTTTGTCAGGCCGCGCGTTCACAGCCTTTGTACAGCCCCTTCTCCCGCATCTCGGCGATACTCTTTTCATAGGTATCGGCCATCACCTGCTGCTGGTCGACCCAACGGGCAAAGCGTGCGATGCCCTCACTGAACGACACTTTGGGCTCGAATCCGAGCATGTCCCTTGCCTTGGTCAGATCGGCATAGACATGGCGGACATCGCCCAGCCGGAATGCGCCCGTTACTGCAACGCTGACATCGCTGGCATATACATCGCACAGTGTCTTTGCGACATCCATGACCGAAGTGCGCACGCCCGAGCCGATGCCGAACACGTTGTCCGCGGCTTTGGCATTCGTCAGTGCTGCATAGGTCGCATCGACCACATCATCGATGTAAACGAAGTCACGGCTCTCCAGGCCATCCTCGAAAATATTGATCGGATTGCCGTTTTTGATGCGCGTCGAAAAGATCGAGAGAATGCCCGTGTAAGGGTTGGATAACGACTGGCCCGGGCCGTACACATTCTGGTAACGCAGCGCCGACGCATCGATTCCAATGGAACGGCAGGTCGTCATCACCATCTGCTCCTGAGTCTGCTTGGTAATACCATAGAGCGAGGTCGGATGGATTTTCGACTCCTCATCGGTCGGCACGCAATCCATTGCTTCGCCGCTGACCGGACAGAGGTGCTCGAACTGACCTTCGAGCATATCTTTTTCCTTTCGCGGCCCAGGGTAAAGAATGCCCGCGGCCGGAGACCGGTACTTGCCTTCACCGTAAATCGCGCGTGAAGAAGCAACGACGACCTTGCGCACGGAATTGCGGCTGTTCTTCACCAGGATGTCGAGAATCAAGGCCGTGCCATGCACGTTCACGTCGACATAGCGATCGACCTCGTACATCGACTGGCCCGTGCCCGTCTCGGCCGCAAGATGAACGATCGCGTCTTGCCCCTGCATGACACGTTCGAGCATGGCCCGGTCGGTCACCGACCCCTTCACGAAGTGCACGGCTTCAGGCAAGGACGCAAAAATCGCGGACGTGACACTGGGATTCTCTCCGTGAATCTGCGGGGAGAGGTTATCGAGTACCGTAACTTCCGCATTGTTTGCGCAGAGCTTGCGCGCCAGACTCGAGCCGATAAAGCCGGCGCCACCCGTAATCAGGACTTTCATTGCTTCTCCCGTTCCCAACATTTCGTTTCGAAGTTGAAGCGCTTCATGATTTGCGCCGGATTTCCTGCCGCCACACAAAAGTCGGGAACGTCGCGGGTCACCACCGAATGCGCACCCACCACGGCGTGACGGCCGATCTTTACGTTAGGCAGAATGACCGCCCCAAATCCAATGAAGGCGCCCTGCCCGATCGACACGTAATTGCCTCGCGTGCGGATACGATCGCCAATGCGAACCTTGTCGTTGACGTCTTCATACGGATGCTCCACGTCGACGATTGCCACGTTCCCTGTGATGGTCGCGCCGTCCCCGATCTCAATCGAAGAACCGCAAACGATATGAACGTTTTGCTCGATATTGACCCGACTTCCAATCGTGAGCCGCGGCGGCGCAGCGGGGTCCGTCACGACAAGTTCGATGCGCGCGCCCGGCCGAATCAATACTCGCTCGCCGATCGACGCGTGATGTACGTTGACGAGCAGCATGGGACGAAAGATTGTTGATTTCGCTCCGACCGACTGAAATACGTGCGTGTACCACACGCGCGTCTTCAGCCGATACCAGGCAAGAAAGGCCCGGTTACACCAATCAAGGAGCCTCAGCTTCCGGGCGGCAGGCCGCTCATTCTCGTGTACGGTCGTACTCATGCGTTGGCCCGTTGGCGCCCGGCCATCTGCTTAAGGCCTGTATAGACAGTGCGCAGCATACGAGGCCAGCGGCGCATGGCGTACAACACCGTCTGTTTCGAACCGATTCGTGCCGCGCGCCAGCTCGATTCGATGCAGTCCTCGAAGCTGTCCTCGTGACCATGCTCCAGAAAGAAGATCGCGGAGGTTAGATAGAACTTTGCTCGCCCCTGGTTGACCGCGTCGCTTGCCATGCCGAGATCGGCCGCGATCTGGCAGGTCTGGATCACGTCGTTCAGACATTCCCGATGGCGCGAGGGGTTGTTGATGCGCACCGAAGTCAAACCCGTTCGGTTGACGCGGTACAGCCCCAACTCTTCATCCAGATAGCAGCCCTGCGACCCCATCAAGACCTGCATCAGATGGGCCACGTCAGCCACTGACTTGAGGCCGACGTCGACAGGGTGACGGCGGCGCAAGTGCGCCCGGTACATTTCGGAGCTGTGAAAGAAGAACGGCCCGTTCTTGATGAGATACTCAGCGTCGAACGTTGCCGGCTTGTTTTCCGCCAGCGGAAACGGCACCGTCTCCAACGTATCCTGATCGACGGGGCGCATCTTGTGCACGACAAGACCGCATTCCGGGTGAGCTCTCAGGAAATCGATCTGACGCTGCAGTTTGCCGGGCGACATGACATCGTCGCCGTCGATGTTGGCGATAAATTCGCCTCTCGCGGCAGCGACCGTGTCCGCGAAATTGCCCGAAAAGCCAACATTCTTTTCATGCGCCACCACCTTGATCAAATCCGGGTAGCGCCGCTGAAACGATTCGATCACTTCGAGTGAATTGTCGGGTGAGTTATCGTCACCGACGATAACCTCGAACGGCACGTCGAGCTTCTGGTCGAGCACGCTTTGAATGCATGCGCCAACGTATTCGCCTTGCCGATAACAAAGCACGATGACCGACAACACAGGCGCAGCCTGCTGGTGGACCGGATGCTGAAGAGTTGTATCCATGCTGTTTTCTCAGTTGAGGACCAGTCGTCCCGCCAGGTGGCGAGCCTTGCGTTGAACGATCGGCGAAACCGCGACGGTCAGTGCGACCATGGCGAGCCATGTGCCCGACAGAGCAAAGAAAAGACCAATACGCGAAGACGTGGTCAAGTCCGCGTAGCTCACCAACAGGCCGACAGGTATAACCGCGGCGACGCGCACGGCGACTCCGCGATACCAGCTAGCGTTGATTCCAGCCATAAACTTGCGGTGGACGATCGCGACCCAGCCGAACAGGAGCAGAACATTCATCCCGAGCCACGCGTAGGCCGCACCGATCGCACCGAGATGAATGCCGCCGTATACGACCGCGGGCGCAAAGAGAATCAGAAAGCCAATGTTGCCTTTCAGGTGGAGAGACAAATCCCCCTTTGCGTACTGCACGAAGAACGCGAGCGAGGCGAGCGCGGAACACGCGTTTCCGACTGCGTAGCACTGCATTGTCCGCAGCGCATCAGGGGTTACCGGCGCGCTAGCGGACCACAATCGGAGCACGGCTTCGGGCGCAAACGCGAACACGGCTGCAACGGGAATTACCGCTAGTGACGTCACCTCCGTGGCGAGCGCGTACATCTGACGAATCCGCTCGCCGCCGCCGAAGCTTTCAGCGTTCAAGCGCGGAATGAAGGCTTGCTGAATTGGGTTGGCGAGCAACACGATGCCACTCGCAAGCAGCGTTGCCATGCTGAACACGGAAAAATCCGCCAATGGCAGCACCTTCGAAAGTACGATCTTGTCGATCTGCGCGGTGCACGCCCAGATCAGCGCCGACAATGCGATCGACAGCGAGAGCTTTGCGCGCGACGACAATACCTTCCACGAAAAACGTGTCGACACGAACGGTATGTCGATCGTGCGGCCAAGCAGGATACGGAGCGCGACAGCCTCTCCGACAATAGCGAGGAATTGCCAGACAAAGAAGAATTCGACGCGCGGCCAGATCATGATGACCGGCACAACGAGCACATTGCGTATCACAGCAAAAGTAACGCCAATGACATTGAGCGCGATCTGCCGGTCGATACCGACCACCCCGCCTCGATATAGAGCGGAAAGCCAGCGCGCGATTGCAGTCAGCATCATCAGAACGAATGCCGTGCGGATCTCGGCTGGCGGCAATGTAGAGGCGTTCAGCCACCGTTCGGCAAAATAAGGTGCCGCGAAGATCGAGCCGATGAACAGAACCACGCTTGTGCAGAGAATCAGCTTCTCCAGCGATTCCAGCAGAAGTCCCACTTCCGCTTTCGAGCCAGTACCGGCACGCAGACTGCCTAATTCGCGGCACAACGTAGGTGAGAGCCCGAAATCCAGAACGAGCACCCATGCAAGGAGCACGGCGTTGATGGCAATCAATCCATACGCTTCCACTCCGAGATGACGCACGTAGATTGGCACCATGACGATACCGAGCGATACGGTCACCATCTGGCCAACAAAATTTGCGAGCAGGCTTCGTCTCAACATCGCGATCTGGGTCTGCCTGTAAATAAGATAAGCGCTGCAGGAGCCGCCGGAAGATTTGCGAACATCGAATTGGCTCCGTCGTTGGTGTCAATTCGCCGCAAACTTGCCTTAGGGCGGGCGCGTGATTCGTCAAGCGACCGAAAGATTCAACTATCATTCCGGCCGGTCGTCAGCGGATTGACGATTCAGATTGACCACAACGTATCGACGATTCGAAAACCACGCCCGCAAACTCGACGTATTGGCAGGCTACTTGATGCGCTCGGCGGTATATCGCGGATATCGGAGAAGCCCTCCGGGCGCTTGCGCAGACCGCGCGAATGAACCCTTGAAAATCGCTGGCGAGCAATGCACTCCCTGCGGTCCATGCGTTGAAGCGTACCTGTCCAGTTTCCAATTAAATGTGCGGCGGCGCACGTTCAACGCTTTGCGTACCGGCATCGAGCCACTCCACGCCGGTTGAGCCGTCGTCTTGTCAGCGGGTTGGCCACGCCACCTGATCGTTTGGAAGGTTGAGCAGATACTGGCCATACGCATTCTTGGCAAGCGGTTTTGCAAGTTGAAGCAGTTTCTCCTCGTCGATCCACTGTCTGCGGAATGCGATCTCTTCGGGACACGCGACCACCAGTCCCTGCCGCTTCTGCAGCGTTTCGATGAACGTAGCCGCCTGGATCAGCGAGTCGTGCGTGCCCGTGTCGAGCCAGGCGTAGCCTCGCCCCATGATTTCCACGTCGAGTGCGTTGCGCCGCAGGTAGCATGAGTTGACGTCGGTAATCTCGAGTTCGCCGCGTTCCGACGGCTTGATATCGGCGGCAATGTCGCACACCTGCTTGTCGTAGAAATAAAGACCCGTGACCGCGTAATTCGAGCGCGGCTTCGCGGGCTTCTCCTCGATGGAGAGCGCGTGGAAATTCTTGTCGAATTCAACTACGCCATAACGTTCCGGGTCGTGCACGTGATACGCGAATACGGTCGCACCGTCGCTACGCGTATTTGCTCGCTCAAGTTGGCCGGCGAGATCATGACCGTAAAAGATGTTGTCGCCGAGAATCAGCGCCGAGGGATTATTACCCACGAACTCCCG